>NZ_JBNTJX010000002.1:0-486082 GCF_051195075.1 Halobaculum sp. EA56 | reverse complement strand
CCGAACACGTCCACGTCCTCGGTGAGCGAGAGGAACTCGGCGTCCCGAAACCGGCAGAGGACGTCGGTACAGACGGGACTGAAGTCGAACGGGTAGAACGCGAGGACGACGGCCCCGGTGTCCGTGTAGTCGCTCAGCCGGTAGCGACGAATTCCGTCACCTTCCGTTCCGGGAAGCGCGAAATTTCCGACTGGTTCTCCTGTTTCGGTCACGTACTCGTATCGTGTTGCTAATTTAAAAATTGTATGCCGATCGGCACCGGTAAACTCACGAACGGCTCGGACTCCGTTCCCGGAACCCGCGGGTCCCGGTCGCGGACCGTCACTCCCGGGAACGCCCGATGGGGTCCCGTCGTGATCCGGCCGGAAACCGTGTCGACGCCGTGACCGGGGCTCCCCGTCCGGCCGGCTACTTGATCTGGGTCACCGTCACCGCCACCTCCGCACCGCACTCGCACCGCACCTGCGTGTCCCGGTAGCTCGTCTCCAGCCAGTCTTCGCACACCGGACAACTGATCCGTATCTGGTCGCCTCCCATGCGCCGGACACATTACTTCACCAACATTAGAGTGTCGCATGTTCTCCGCGGACGCGACGCTAAACGAACCCTCGCGGGGACGCTCAAAATCCCTCCCGAAGGTACGGCTCCGCCGGGGGGAACGCGGCAGCGAGCGTGCGTCGGGTCGTCCCGTCGACGACCGTAACGTCGCCGAGTTCGACCAGCCGGTCGACGCCGTGGGACCCGACCACGAGCCGCGTCAGGGCGCCGACGTCGAGCGAGACGGCCGCGTCTGCCCCGTCGCGGACGGCGTCGACCCGTCCGTGCCCGTCCGCGACGCGCAGGCGGTAGGTGCCGTCGTTCCACGGGCAGGTGTCGTCCGTCACGTCGACGGTGACGGCTCCCTCCGCGGCCCTCGGATAGTCGATCGTTTCGAGCGCGCCGGCGACGTCGACGACCCGGGCCATCGGGCCCGCCCGGCGCTCGGTCTCGGCCGCCCGCGGGTCGTCGAGTTCGTCGAGCAGGTGGACGTCCGGCGGCCCGACGAGACGCACGCGCTCGACCTGCGAGTCGTGGTTGCGACAGAAGCGCAGGAGCTGTCCGCGCGCCTCGCGGTCACGGAACGCCAGCTCGCTCACTTCCATCGACCTGCCGTCTTCGTCCCCGTCCTCGATCGTGTAGACGAGGTAGCCCCGGAGGTCGTCAGCCTCCCCGCTCCCGCCGACGTCGGCGTCCGCTCTCCAGCCGTAGACGTACGGATCGGTGCCCCACGACTCGAACACCCGACGGCGCCACCAGCCCTCGGTGCGGTCGAGACCGAGCGGTCCCGTGGCCCACTCGGCGTACACGTCGTCGAGGCGTTCCCAGTCGTCGGCCGACAGGCGCTCGAACTCGCCGGCAGGGTCCGCACACGCGCCGTCGAGCGCGTCGACGGGGACGACCGTCCGCGTGTAGTCGTTGACGCGAGCGTACCCGAGGCGGCGGTAGAACGGGAACTCGAAGGGCCACAGCGCCGCCAGGGGAATACCCTCGTCGCGGCACTCGCGGTGGAGGTCGGTCAGGAGCTCGCGCACGAGGCCGCGGCGGCGGTACTCCGGCGGCGACGCGACCGCCGAGACGCCGGCGACGGGACAGAACTCGCCGCGGATCCGCGCCGAGAGGTCGTAGTAGCCGCACACCGCGGCGAGGTCGGACGGGGAGGGCTCGCCGTCGCTCCCCTCCGGCACGTCGTACAGGCCGCGCGGGCGGAACGAGTCGGGGCGGCCGGGACCGTCGCGGTCGGGGTCGGGACCGCGTTCGGGGGCGAACGCGTACGCGAGGGCCGCCTCGAACGCGTCGTCGTGGGCGTCGGGGACCGGTCGAAACTCCATACAGGACGGGCCGCGTCGCCGGTGAAAGCGTTTGCGTCGCCGTGTGACCGTCCCCCACGACGAACCGCCGGGTTCTCGGTCCCGGAGGCCCGAGTCTGGGTATGGCCGAGGACACGCGCCTCCGGGACCGCCTCACCCGCGACCGAATCCTGCTCGCCGCGGTGCTAGTCGTCGGCATCGCCGGCACCGGAATCGTCCGCCGGCAGCTCGGGCTCCTCGGGTACAACGACCTGGGCCGGCTGGTGTTCGTGCTCGGCTACGGCGGGACCGTCTTCGTCGTCTGGTACGGGTGGATCCGGCCGCTCGACATCACCGGCCCGAGCGCCGGCGGGGGCGCCTCGCGAACGTACGGGAAGACCGAGGGTGAGGCTGATGACTCCCGGAGCGAGCCTCGCGGCTCCGGTACCGACGGGCACCAGGGTCCGGGGACGGACCCGGACGGCGACGGCAACTCCGAAGACGGGGCCGCGACGGACGACGCCGACCGCTAGCCGGCGCGTCCGATCCACAACACCTTCAATCGGCCCCCGCGAGTCGCCCGTCGTGTCCGACGACCACGCCGACACTGACCTCGGGGACGACGTGGGTCTCCACGACGCGCTCGAGGATCCGTCCCTCCCGGGGTGTCGCCGCGGCGACTACGTCTTCCCCGACTACGGCGGCTACTGCGTCGCGAACGTCCCCGGGACGGTCGGCGCCGCGCTCGGCGCCGACGTGGGGCGGTCCCTCCCCGACGGCGCGCTCCCCGACGGCGACTACTCGACGGTCGTCGTCGTGCTCGTCGACGGCCTCGGCTGGGACCGCTTCTCGGCCCGCCGGGGTTCCGTGCCGCTGCTCGGCTCCCTTTCGGCGGCCGGGAGGACGACGCCGCTCACCTCCGTGTACCCCTCCGAGACGGCCGCCGCGATCACGACGATGCACACCGGCGCGACGCCGGCCGAACACGGCGTCCTCGGCTGGAACGTCCGCCTCCCCGAGCGGGGACGGACCTGCGCGCCGCTCCCGTTCGTCGACCGCGACGGCGACGACCTCGCCGCGGCGACCGACGAGGCGCCGGACGCGGCCGACCTGTTCGACGCCGAGCCGGTGTACGAGCGACTCGCCGACGCCGGCGTCGAGAGCCACACGGTCCACGAGGCACGGCTCTCGGAGGGCGCCTACTCGGCGGCGACGACGGCCGGCGCGACCCGCCACGGCTGCGAGTCGCTCGCGGAGTTCGCGCTCGCGGTCCGCCGGCGGGTCGAGGCGGCCGCCGCCGGCGGCGATCCCACGTACGTGTACGCCTACTGGTCGAACGTCGACGGCGCCTCCCACGCCGAGGGGACGACCTCGGAGCTGTACGACGCGGAGCTGGAGGCGGTGTGCGGGGCCGTCGAGCGGGAACTCGCGACGGTCGACCCCGCCGCCGCCGAGGAGACGCTCCTCGTCCTCACCGCCGATCACGGTCATGTCGACGTCGACCCGTCGGCGGCGGTCGACCTCTCGACGCTCCCTGCGGTGTGGGACCGCCGCGACCGACACCCGGACGGGAGTCCGGTCCGGCCGACCGGCGGGCCGCGGAACGTCCACCTGCACCTGCGCGACGGCGCGGCCGTCGAGCGCGCCCGGGGGCGTCTCGAGGAGGCGCCGTTCGACGCGCGGGTGCTCACCGGGACCGAGGCGCTGGAGGCCGGCCTGTTCGGCCCCGGCGAGCCGTCCGACCTGCTCCGCGAGCGCGTCGGCGACCTGGTCGTGGTGCCGCGGGACCGCTCGGTGTGGTTCGGCGGCGAGTCGCGGAAGCTGGAGTTCGTCGGGACCCACGGCGGCCAGCACCCGGCCGAGCAGTACGTCCCGTTCGTCGCCGCCGGCCTCGACGAGTGGAACCGCGTTCGGGAGTCGTGACCCGCCTCGGACGGCGAGGCGGCGGGGAGAAACGAGCGAGAACGGAACGTTAATGCGGAGCCCCGGGCCTATTGCAGACAAGAGATGATCCCGCTCCAGATCGTCGACAGCTTCCTGCTCCCGTACAACGTCGGCCAGGCGCTGCTCCTCGGGTTCGTGCTGACGACGCTCGCGACGCTGCCGGTCTCGCGGAAGGCGATGGCGCTGAACACGATGCTGTTCGGCGTGATCTTCCTGCTGACGCCGCAGTCGCTCGTCCCCGTCCACTACCTCTTCCTCGGCATCGTCCTGTGCGTCGTCGGCCCGCTCGTGTTCGTCGTCTCGCGGAAGTGAGCGGGCCGTTCCGGATCGAACGACGACCGAACGGAGCGGCGTCACGGTCGCGTCGAACGTCATCCTTTTGCCCGCCGCGCCGGACCGAGGCGGCATGGTAACCGCCCGCGCGCCGGCCACCAGCGCGAACCTCGGGAGCGGCTTCGACACCTTCGGCGTCGCGCTCTCGCACCCGGCCGACACGGTGTCGGTCGAGCGCGCGGCCGAGACGACGATCGAGGTGAGCGGCGCGGGCGCGGACTTCATCCCGACCGACCCGGAGAAGAACGTCGTCGGCGCGGTCGCCGACGCGCTCGACGCCCCCGCGCGCATCCACATCGACAAGGGCGTCCGTCCCTCCTCCGGGCTCGGCTCGTCGGCCGCCTCGTCGGCGGCGGCCGCGGTGGCGCTGAACGAACTGTACGACCGCGGCTACAGCCGCCAAGACCTCGTTCCGGTCGCGGCCGAGGGCGAGGCGGTCGTCTCCGGCGAGGCGCACGCCGACAACGTCGCGCCGGCGCTGCTGGGCGGGTTCACGGTCGTCCGCAGCGACGACGGCGCCACCAGCGTCGACGCGGACCTCCCGATGGTGGCGTGCCTCCCGGAGGTGGTCGTCTCCACCCGCGACGCACGCGAGGTCGTCCCCGAGTCGGTGTCGATGGCCGACCACGTCGAGACGGTGGGCAACGCCGCGACGCTCACGGCGGGCATGTGTCGCTCGGATCCGGTGCTCGTCGGCCGCGGGATGGACGACCCGGTGGTAACGCCGGCCCGAGCGGAGCTCATCACCGGCTACGCGGGCGTCCGGGAGGCGGCGCTGTCGGCGGGCGCGACGGGCGTCACCGTCAGCGGCGCCGGCCCGAGCGTCCTCGCGGTGTGCGAACGCGGGAACCGCCGGTCGGTCGCCTCCGCGATGGTCGAGGGGTTCGCGGACGCGGGCGTCGGCGCGCGCGCCTACCAGACGTCGGTCGGTCGCGGCGCGACGGTGCTGTAGGCCCGGTCCCCGGTCTCGCTCCCGTTCCGCCCCCGACACTCACTCGAGCGACCGCTCCAGAAAGCGCTCCCTGATCTCCGGTTCCGGCACCTCGCAGGCGTCCTTCTTGCCGAACACGTAGTAGCGGTACTCGGCGACCAGATCGTACGCGGCGTCGCGGAGGCGACGCGGCACGACCCGGAACGCCCACGCGAGGTTCCAGGGGGAGTCGAGCAGGCGGGCCACGCGCAGCGCGGCGGTCGACTTCCGGTGTACGCCGTCGGCGTCGACGAGGACGAACGAGTCGTGGTCCTCGGTCGGGAGCCCGTGCTCCTCCAGGAGCGCCCGCCCGACCGGCGAGTCCAGCGGCGCGAACCGGAAGGCGCCGTGCTCGTCGTGCCGCACGAGGAAGCGGATCGCGCCGTGGCAGAGGTTGCAGACGCCGTCGAAGAGGACCACCGGACGTCGATCGGCGTCGACGTCCGCGAGCGGGCCGGCGGCGACGTCGGACATGGGCGAGGCTACGGTCCGAGGCGGTTTCAACGCCGCGACCGCGGTCGCGACGGGGTGGGCTGACAGGCGACACGGCCCGCGCGCTCCGCGGAACGGCGTGTCGCACACCCGCGTGCGCCCCGCGGCCGGTCTCAGGTCACGACGGTCGCGTCGCTCTGTCCCCGGTTTCCGATAAAAAGGCTCGCGCGGCTGTGCAGTACAGCGTGGTGCGGCACGGTGTGGCGGCGGCCGCGACCGGGGCGCCCCGCCCCCGCCTCAGACGCCGCGGCCCTGGAGCTTCTCCTCCTCGGGCATCGTCTCGTTGGCCTGGCCCTTCATGCCGGCGCCGATGCCCTTCGCGATCTCCTTGAGCGTCTCGGGGTCGTCGTAGTTGTTGACCGCCTTGACGATCGCCTCGCCCATCCTCGTCGGGTCCTCGGCGCCGAAGATCCCGGAGCCGACGAAGATGCCGTCGCAGCCGTGCTGCATCATGAGCGCGGCGTCGGCCGGCGTCGCGATGCCGCCGGCGGCGAAGTTGACGACCGGGAGGCGGCCCATCTCGGCCGTCTCGTGGACGAGTTCGCGGGGCGCCTCGTTCTTCCGGGCCCACTCGTCGCGCTCCTCATAGTTCATGCCCGAGAGCTTGCGGATGGAGCGCTGGATGCTCCGCTGGTGGGTGACCGCCTGGTTCACGTCGCCCGTGCCGGCCTCTCCCTTCGTGCGGATCATCGCGGCGCCCTCGTCGATGCGCCGGAGCGCCTCGCCGAGGTTCCGGGCGCCGCAGACGAACGGCGCGGTGAAGTCGCGCTTGTCGATGTGGTAGCGCTCGTCGGCGGTCGTGAGCACCTCCGACTCGTCGATCATGTCGGCGCCGGCGGCCTCGAGGATCTGCGCCTCGGCGGTGTGGCCGATGCGACACTTGCCCATCACCGGGATGGAGACCTCGTCGGTGACCTCCTCGAGCTTGCCGGGGTCGGCCATCCGCGCGACGCCGCCGCGCTTGCGGATGTCCGCGGGGACGGACTCGAGGTGCATGACGGCGACCGCGCCGGCGTCCTCGGCGATCCGCGCCTGCTCGCGGTCGACGACGTCCATGATGACGCCGCCCTTCTGCATCCGTGCGAAGCCGCGCTTCACGAGGTCGGTCCCCCGTCGAAGCTCCTCCAGGTCGGTCTCCTCGGTCATACCTTCGCTTGCGGGTGTGCGTACGTAACGGTTGTCCTTCACCCCGCCCTCGGGCGTCTCGCGTGCCGCCGGCGGCCCGCGATCGGCCGTTCCGCGTGCCGCGACCCGGAGCTACAAGCCCCGCGGGCGCGACCCGCTCCCGTGTACCGACGAGACCTCCGCGACACCCGGGCGGACGACCTGCTGGCGGCGATGGCGAGCGCCGACGCGGTCGTGCAGGCGGCCCCCGGACCGGACGGCGACCGCATCGCCTACGCGAAGACCCGCGAGGGACAGACGGACCTGTGGCTGTGGGACGGCGGGACGGACACCCGCCTGACGAGCGAGGGGATCACCGCCCAGCGGTACGGCCGCGGCGACCCCGCGTGGTTCGACTGGCACCCCGACGGCGACGAGGTGGCGTTCCTCTCGGCGGAGGGGTCGCTCTCGACCGTCGACGTGGCGACGGGCCGCGTCGAGACGCTGACGGGCTACGACGAGCCGGACCTCGGGCTGGCGTACGGTCCCGACGGCGACGAACTCGCGGTCGTCACCGACCACTTCTCGCGGGCGTCGCTCGCGCTCGTCGCCGCCGACGGCTCCCGCGTCGAGTCGCTCGCGGACGACGAGTACCTGTACGGCGACCCGGCTGTCGCCGACGACGGCACAGTGTACGCCGCCCGCGCCGAGCACAGGCACCTGTTCGACTACGAGGCGGACCTCGTGGCCGTGGACCGCGGCGGCGACGCGGCGGGCGCGGCCGGCGGCGGCACCGACGCGGGAGCGGACGCCGTCCGCGAGGTGTTCGCGGCGGAGGGCGTCCGCGTACAGAACGTCCGTCCGCGACCCGACTCGACGGAGGTGGCGTTCGTCCACGACGGGTCCGGATTCGACGCGGTGTACGTCGTCGACGGCGCGGCCGCCGACACCGCGGGCGCCGACCCCGAGGAGCTGTACGCGGTCGCGGGCGCCGAGGTGGCCGACCCCGCCTGGAGCCCGTCGGGGAAGACCCTCGCGGTGACGGTCACCCGGGAGGCCCGCGCGGACGTCCACGTCGTCGACCGCGACGGCTTCGCCGACGAGCTGACCGACGACGACGCCTTCCACACCGCGCCCCGGTGGCGCGACGGCGACGTGCTCGCGGTCCGCGACACGCCCCACGACCCGCCGGCCGTGTGGAACGTCTCCGCGGGCGAGCGGGCGACGCCGGGCGCCTCGCCCGACTTCGGCGCGCGGATCCCCGACCCCGAGACGGTCGCCTACGAGTCGGGCGACGGGGAGATACAGGCGGTCGTCTACCCGCCCGCGGACGACGCCGACGACGGGTCCGTCCCGGTGCTGGTGAAGGCCCACGGCGGGCCGACCTCCTTCGACCGCTTCCGCTTCGACCACCGTGCGGCCTACCTCGCGGCGCTCGGCTACTGCGTGATCCTCCCGAACTACCGCGGCAGCGACGGCTACGGCCGCGCGTTCCGGATGGCGAACGACCGCGACTGGGGCGGCGGCGACCTCGACGACGTGGTCCGCGCGGCCGACGCCGCGGCGGCGGCGTACGATGCCGTCGACGGCGACCGCGCGGGCATCTACGGCGGCTCCGGCGGCGGGCTGATGACGGTTAACGCGCTCGGGAACTCCGACCGCTTCCGCGCCGGCGCCGCCTTCTACGGCGTCTACGACTACGAGACGTTCCTCGACGACACCGACGACGTCGGCTGGCAGCTCATGAAGCGCGAGCTGGGCGACGTCGCCACCGACCTGGAGAACTACCGGGAGGCCTCCCCGATCCGGCACGTCGAGGACATCGAGGCCCCGCTGCTCGTGCTCCACGGCGAGGACGACGCCCGCGTGCCCATCAGTCAGTCGGAGCAACTCTGTGACGAACTGGAGCGGCACGGCAAGCGCTTCGAGTTCCGGCGCTACGAGGGCGAGCCCCACGGCTTCGGCGACCGGGAGAACGTCGTCGACGCCTACACGCGCGTCGCCGACCTGTTCGCGAAGTACCTCCGGGTCGACCCCGACGACGGGAGCAGCCGCCCGCACCCCACGGACGAGCCCGACCGGACGTCGAACTGAGCCGGGCGGGGCGGGAGGACGCGTCGCCGCGGCCTCCGACTCGGCCGTCGGCGCCGCACGTCAGTCAGCCGTCGGCGTCGAGCGCCTGGTCGATCCGCTTTTCCACCTGCGGAAGGCGCCGCTCGACCAGGCCCGGGAGCCGCCCCGGCAGGTCGTCCCGGTTCCGTTCGAGCGCGTCCGTCAGCGCCTCGGTCCGCTGCCGGAGGCCGCGGAGGCGGTTGTCGGCCCCCTCGGCGTTCCCCGCCCGGGCCGCCTCGTTCGCGCGCTTCGCGGCCGTCGTCGTCGCCTCCAGCGCCCGCAGGAGGCCGGTGAGGCCGTTCGATCCGCCGCCCCCGCCGTTGCCGCCGTCGCCGGCGTTGCCGTTCCCGGTGTCGTCGCCGGCCGCCTCGGCCGCGGCCGCCAGCACGTCGTCGACGACGTCCGCGGCGGTCCCCTCCTGTTCGGCGGTGCTGTCGGGCACGCCGACCTCGTCGATACCGTCGGCGTCGCCGTCCTCGAAGACCGTCGCCTGCGCGGTCGTCTCCGTGAGGATCGTGAGCAGGAACGACGCGAGCGACGCCTTCCCGGTCCGGGCCTCCGGGATCGTCGCGGTCGACTGGTCGGCGCGGGGGTTCACCCGGAAGGCCCCGATCCCGCCCTCCTCGTCCTCGACTTCCGCGGTGTAGGCGCCCTCGCGGTGGGCGTACACCGCGACGCCGCGGTCGCCGCCGGCCGTGTCGCCGCCCTCGCCGTCGCCCGCGTCGTCGCCGTCGGCGACGCTCGGGGGGAGGCCGTCGTACACGGCCCCGGCGAAGTCGTCCTCGACGGCGACGCGGCCGACTCCCGGGGCGTCCGCCGGCGGCGACGCCCGCACCTTCACCGCGTCCTCGTTGGGCGCGACGACCACGTCGCCGTCGACGCCCGCGGTCGTCGGCTCGCCGTCCTCCTCGTGGGCGAGGCCCTGGCTGAACGGGGCCACGCCCGCACCGTTGACCGTGAGGGTGTGCTCGCCCTCGGGCACGTCCCGGAGCGCGACCACGCCGTTGAACGTCGGGACGGCCTCGGGGTCGGACTCCAGGAGGGCGATCCCCTCGACGGTCGGGTCGGCCGTGTCGACGCCGTTGCTCCCGGGCGCCTCGTCGCTGGCGGTCGCCTCCCGGAGCAGGCCGACCACGTCGCCCGCGAGGCCGGTCACGTCCAGGTCGAACCGCTCGGAGAGCGCCGAGCGGTGGCGCGGGTCGGTCACGTCGTCGACCGGGTTCGCGAACCGCGGCTGGCTCTGGGGCGTCCCGACGGTCGTGAGGTGGGAGGCGACCGCGTCCTCCGCGAAGGACGGGACCGCGAACTCGAAGCTCAGTTGCGGGCCGGCGTACTCCTCGATCCCCACGTCGGCCATCGGTTCGAGCGCGTAGTCGTGGTCCGCCTCCGCGACGCTGTCGGACCCCTCGAACGCGAACATGAGCCCCGTCTCTCGGAGGGGCAGGTCGTCCGGCGGGGAGGGGATCCCCGCGAACGACTCGACGGTGAACTCCGGGGGAACGAGGTGGTCGGCGGTGACGTTCGGGAGATCGGGGTGCTCGTACACGGGCGCGCCGTCGAGTTCCGGCACCGAGAACGGGAGCCGGTATCCCTCCCCCCGCGGGAGCCCGTACGCCGCCGGGATGTCCGCGATCGCGAGTGTGCCGTTCGAGATGTCCGCGATCTCCGTCGACACCGGGAGCCGCTCGAAGGTTTCCTCCGTCTCGTTCACGCCGAGCGCCGACGAGTGGCTCCCCACCTCGCTGATGACGCTCGCGCGCTCGGTCTCGGGGTCGAGGAACTCGTTGTTCGGCACCTTCCTGGAGTGCGCCGAGGCGACGAGCAGTGTCGGGTCGCCCGTCTCGGGGTCGCCGGAGCCCTCGCTCACGTCGAGGAAGACGTGTAGCACCTCCCAGTCGTGCCAGTGGAAGTTGACCGAGAACTGGTCGAACGCCGAGTACATCCAGTACTGGACGACGACGAGGTCGGTGTCCGGGTAGTCGACGGCGTTGTAGAACACGGTCCGGTTCGGCGGCTCGCCCGCCTCGTCGACCTCGCGGGAGTACCCGTCGAGGGCGGCGAAGCCGTCCAGCACCGACTCGCCGTCCGCGAGGTACTCGCGGGGGTCGGTCGGGAACCACCGCTCCCCGACGCCGAAGTAGAGGTCCGGGGCGTGGGCGGCCGCGAGCGTCCGGGCCCGCTCCTCGTCGACGGAGCCGGTCTCGGGCGCCTCGCCGCCGCCGATCGTCCCCGAACAACCCGCGAGCGACGACGCCCCGACCGCGCCGGCGGCCGCCAGCACCTCGCGGCGCGCGACCCCCGCGTCGGACGCCGTCGTGTCGTCCCCCTCGCCGCGGCCGCCGGCGTCGGGACCGGCGCCCCGCTCGCCGCCCGCGTCGCCCTCGGGCCCCCTCATCCGCTCCGTTACTCCCCCTCGTGGGTGACGGACCGCATCATCGTGCGCACGTCGTCGGCCTGCCCCGACAGCAGCGTGGGGTACGCCCCGACGGTGACGACGAAGTCGGCGCCGGCGCGGACGGCCTCCGAGACGTGCAGGCGCACCTCCGTCGTGACCCCCTCCGTGATGGTCGCGTCGGCGGTGAACAGCCCGACGGTCGTCTCGGTGCCCAGCACCTCGACCGTCTCCTCGCCGTCCCCCTGCAGGTTGCTGATCCCCTCGTACCGGGTGAGCATCCGCCGGGCGAGCTCGCGCGTGCTCAGCTCCCCGACGGGGTTGAGCGTCTGGCCGGCTATCTCGACCGCCGGCGTCGAGAGCGCGACGAACATCGACGCGCGGACGCGCTCGCCGAGCACCTCGGCGGCCTTGTCGTACTGCGCGAGCTGGTTCGTCACGACGACCTCGCGGGTCTGGCCGGCGACGGTGAACTCCCGGGTGATCTCCAGCGGCTCGATCCGGTACTCCTCGAACCCGGTCGACTCCAGCGTCGAGTTCGGGACGGACGCGACGCTCGCGGAGAACTCGGCGGGCTCGGAGCCGGTGATGACGCCGAGACAGCCGCTGGTCGCGCCCACGCCCCCCAGCGCGAGCGCCGCGCCGGTCCGCCGTAGGAACTGCCGCCTGCGTGCCTCTCCTGACATGGCTCCCACGTGGACGTGAAGCGGTATGAGTCTCGTGGTTGCCACACGGACCCCGAGTGCGGAGACGGACGGGCGCGACAACGGCTCACACGGACGAACCGGCGAGTATCGCACCGTTTTTGCCGCTCGGGCGGGAACGGGAGGTACCGAATGATCTCGAAGGGCTGTGAACAGTGCGCCAAGGGGGGGAAGATGGTGCTGTTCGTGTACGGCTACTGCGACCAGCGCGACTGTTTCTACTGCCCGCTCGGGGAGAACCGCAAGAACGTCACCGACGTGTACGCCAACGAGCGCCTCGTCGAGTCCGACGAGGACGTCCTCGAGGAGGCCCGGCGCATGGACGCGCTGGGCACCTCCATCACCGGCGGCGAGCCCCAGGAGGCGATGGGGAAGACGTGCCGGTACCTCCGCCTGCTGAAGGAGGAGTTCGGCGAGGACCACCACACGCACCTCTACACGGGCATCACCGGCGGCCGCGAGAACATGCGCCGGCTCTCGGAGGCCGGCCTCGACGAGATACGCTTTCACCCGCCGGTCGAGCAGTGGGGCGACCTCCACGGCACCGAGTGGGAGGACATCCTGCACGTCGCCCGCGAGGAGGGCCTCACCCCCGCCTTCGAGATACCCGGCATCCGCGCCGAGGAGGAGTTCCTGGAGTTCCTCGACGAGGGCGCCGCCGAGTTCTGCAACGTCAACGAGTTCGAGATGTCCGACGGCAACTACCGCCGGATGCAGGAGCAGGGGTTCGAACTGCAGGAGGGCCACATGTCCGCCGTCGACGGCTCGAAGGAGGCCATCCTGGAGGTCATGGGCGACCACCCGAAGGTGTACTTCTGCACCTCCGTGTTCAAGGACGCCGCCCAGCACCGCAACCGCCTCAAGCGGATGGCGCGCAACCTCCGCCGCCCGTTCGACGAGGTGACCGACGACGGCACGCTCGTGTACGGCAAGACGTACGCCGACCCCGAGCGCTTCGAGCGGCTGGAGGTCCCCGAGGAGTTCTACACCGTCAAGTCCGACCACGTCGAGGTGGCGTGGTGGCTGTTGGAGGAGATGATCGAGGAGGGCGACCTCGACGACGGCGAGGTCGTCGAGCAGTACCCCACCTACGACGGCACCGTCGTCGAGCGGACGCCGCTGGCGTGACGACGGCCGGGAACGAGGTCCGTCGGCCCCCGAGTCACCCGTCGGCGGGTATCGCCTCGACGGACCCGTCGCCGCGCACCGTCACGAGGTACCCCGCGTAGCGGAACCGCACGGTCGTCGACGGCGGGGCGTCGCGGACGATCCGGTCGAGGGCGTCGGCCTCGACCGCCCCGTGGAGCCGTTCCTCGATCGCCGTCGCGTCGGTGTCGCGGGCGGACGCGACCGCCTCGACCACGCGCTCGCTCGGTCGTACGGCCAAGGCGTCGCCGGCGGCGGTATCGACGTCGTCGTCGAGCCCCCCGGTGTCCCCCGCTCCCTCGGCGTCCTTCTCGCCGTCGTCGGTTCCGGACGCCCCGGCGACGCCGCCGGTTCCGTCCCCGGTGTCGGTTCCGTGCCTCCGGTCCCCCATCTCCGACATGTCTTCGGCATGTCCCCCGAGGGAAATAAACCCGGTCCGTTCACAACCCGAATTAAGCCGTCTGAAGCCGGGGCGTACCCGAACGCGTCCCGTCCGGCCGGGGTAGGCGACGCCTATCCCGGGATCGGACGCCGGAACTCCTCCGGGTCGGGGACGCCCGTCGTCACTCCCCCAGCGTCACGGCGTCGTCGGCGCTCCGGCGGAGCGCGTCCGACCGGCCGTGACTGCCCGGCGCGATAGCGAGCGTCCGGAGGCCGTACTCGTTGGCGGCCTCCAGCGCGGGCTTGAAGTCGGTGTCGCGGGAGGCGACAGCGATCGTCGCCGCGCGACGCTCGGCCGCGAACGTCGCCACGTCGACGGCGAGCTTCACGTCCACGTCGCCGCTGGTCGTGACCACCCGGAAGCCGTTGGCCTCGGCCGCCTGGATGAGCCCCGGCGTGGCGTGCTCGTCGAGGTACAGCCGCGCAGTGACGATGTCGGATCCGTGCTCCAGTTCGCCCCCCGTGCCGTTCGACGGCTCGCCCTCGCCCGCCGCCGCCGCGCGCAGGTCGCCGAAGTCGACGTCGAACTCCTCGCGGAAGACGTTCGGGCCGTCGACGAACAGGGCGACCCCCCGCGGCGTCGCGAGGGCGCCGTCCCCGTCCCGCCACGGTCCCGTCGGGCCGGCCGTTCGGGCTCCCTCCCGCCCGGAGGCGTCCGTGCCGGGAGTTCCGGCGCCCTCCGTCCCGGGGCGGTCGCCCCGGTCCCCCGACGCGTCGCCCCCGAACAGGCGGTCGAACAGTCCCATGCCCCCGGGTTCGCGCCGTCGCCGATACGCGTTCCGGTTCGGGGCATGACGGGTCGATCGACCCGAGTCGTGGCTCCGCTCCCGTGGGCTGTCGCCCTCCCGCCGGTGCCGACCCCCGCCGGCGCCGAACGACGGCCGGTCGATCCACCGCACGTCGGTTTGTTTTCGTTTTAATTCGAGACAACATTTCGTATTATAACTACGAAAGGAACAGTAGAATTAAGTATCGACCTTCGTCCTGTGAATCCGTCGCATGTCAGAACACACCGAACGCGACGACCTGAAGCGGCGTGGATTCCTGAAGCTGACCGGCGCGGCCGCCGGCGTGGCGGCGACGAGCGGCGTCGCCGCCGCGCGGTCCGGGCGCGCCCCCGGACCGAAGGAGGGCGAGGTGCTCGTCGGCGTCTCCGTCACCGTCGACGACATCGAGGGGGAGGTCGCCCAGTACGTCCCCGGCAACGCGGAGGTGGTTCACAGCAACGAGACGCTCAGCTACGTGGCGGTGAAGTTCCCGGAGGAGGCCGCCGACGGGGCCCGGGAGAACTTCGTCGACGCGGTCACGAAGAAGGACCACATCAAGTACGCCGAGGACAACGAGACGCTGGAGACACAGCTCACGCCGAACGACCCGCAGTTCGGGAGCCAGTACGCCCCCCAGCAGGTGAACGCCGACGACGCGTGGGACACGACCCTCGGCGACTCCTCGGTCACCGTCGCGATCGTCGACACCGGCGCGCAGTACGACCACCCGGACCTGGCGGGCAACTACGCCTCGAACCCGGGCTACGACTTCGCCGACGGCGACTCCGACCCGTACCCGGACGCCCCGAGCGACGAGTACCACGGCACGCACGTCTCCGGCTGCGCGGCGGCGGTCGTCGACAACGACACCGGCGTCGCCGGGCAGGGGAACTCCGCCCTCATCAACGGCCGCTCGCTCGACGAGTCCGGGTCGGGATCCACGGCGGACATCGCGGACGCGATCCAGTGGGCGACCGACCAAGGGGCGGACGTGATCAACCTCAGCCTCGGCGGCGGGGGCTACACGGACACGATGAAGAACGCCGTGAGCTACGCCGACGACAACGGCGCGCTCGTCGTCGCCGCCGCGGGCAACGACGGCTCCTCGTCGGTGAGCTACCCGGCCGCGTACGCGGAATGCGTGGCCGTCTCGGCGGTCGACTCGAACGAGGACCTCGCCTCCTTCTCTCAGTACGGCGACGAGGTGGAACTGTGCGCGCCGGGCGTGAACGTCCTCTCGACGACGACGGAGGCGCGCGGCTCCTACGAGGAGCTGTCGGGCACCTCGATGGCGACGCCGGTCGTCTCCGGCGTCGCCGGGCTGACGCTCGCGCAGTGGTCGAGCCTCACGAACAGGGAGCTTCGCGACCACCTCAAGGCGACCGCCGCCGACGTCGGGCTCTCCTCCGAGGAGCAGGGGAGCGGGCAGGTCGACGCCCTCGCGGCAGTCACGACCGACCCGTCCGACTCCGGCGGTGGCGGCGGGGGCGACGACTCGACCACCGGCTCCGTCGACGGGAGCCTCTCGGGTTACTGGGACTACGACGACTACACGTGGTCGTGGACCTACTCCTCCCCGAGCCGGGTCGTGGTCGAACTCGACGGTCCCAGCGACGCCGACTTCGACCTCTACGTCAACACCGGAACCACCGAGAACGCCTCGCCGAGCAACTACGACTACGCCTCGACGTCGACCGACAGCCGGGAGTCGATCACCATCGACGACCCCGACGATTCCACCGACATGCAGGTCGACGTGGACTCCTACAGCGGGTCGGGTAGCTACACGCTGACGATCACGGAGCACCAGTAGTCGACGGGGCGCCCCCGGTTCCGTCCCGTCAGACGACCGCGGCTTTTATTTCCACCGACGGCGCACCGCCTCCGTGTTCGTCCCGACAGCAGCGGGGGGCCCACGACCGTCCACGTCTCCGACCTCGGCCGGCCCGGGCTGGGACGCCGGGGGACCGTCGGCGGCCCCGAGGTGCGAGCGCGTCGCGAGGAACGGCCGTCCCGGTCGGGGGTGGCCGGGATGGTAGAGACGACCCGGACGCTCGGCTTCCGCGTCGCGTTCGCGCTGGGACTCGGGACGATGATCGCCGCCGGCATCTTCTCGCTCTCGGGGACGGCGGTGTATCGCATCGGCTCCAGCGCCGTGATCGCGTTCGTCATCGCCGCGGTCGTCGCCGGGATCACCGCCGCGTCCTACTCGGAGTTCGCGTCGATCTACGCCGAGAACGGCGGCGGGTACCTGTTCGCATCTCGGACGTTCGAGGGCCGGGACCTCGTGACGTACGGCATCGGCGCGTCGCTGTTCCTCGGGTACACGGGGACCACGGCGTTCTACCTCGCGACGATGGACGAGTGGTTCTTCCTGTTCGTCCTCCCGGAGTTCGTGACCGGCGTCCTCCCGCACGGGTCCGTCGGGATCGCGGCCGCGGTGGCGCTGGGCGTGCTCAACGCCCGCGGGACCGAGGAGTCGGGGACGTTCCAGGTGGTCGTGACCGCGGCGAAGGTGGCCGTCCTGTTCGTGTTCATCGGCGGGGCGCTCAACTTCGCCGGGCCGGCGGACGCGGTCGCGACGTTCACGGGGAACTTCGGCAGCGTCGCCGGTCAGGCGACGGAGATCCTCTCGGTGGCGGCGCTGGCGTTCATCACGTTCTTCGGCTTCTCGGCGATCGCCGCCTCCGCCGGGGAGATCGTCGAGCCGACCGAGACGGTGCCCAAGGCGATCGCCGCCTCCATCGTGACGGTGACGGTCCTCTACACGCTCGTCATCCTGGCGATGGTGAACACGCCCGAGACGATCGCCGGGCAGCCGCGCGCGGAGATCCTCCAGCAGGGCGAGACGGCGATGGGGAAGGTCGCCGCCGCGTTCCTGGGGCCCGTCGGGCAGTACCTCATCGTCGCGGGCGCGGTGTTCTCGATGGTGTCCGCGTCGAACGCCTCGATCCTCGCCGCCTCGGGGATCGGATCGCTGATGGGCCGGCAGGGGCACGCGCCGCGGGCCGTCTCGCGGATCCACCCGGAGTACGACACGCCGTACTACTCGGTCCTGACCGCGACGGCGACGATCTCGGCGCTCGTGTTCGTGTTCATCACGCTGCTGGGCCATCACGGCGCGCTCGCCGCGGGCGGGGCCGTCCCGACGCTGGGGCTCGAACCGCTCACCGGCTTCGCGACGTTCAACCTGCTCGTCCCGCTGTCGGTCGTCAACGTCGCGCTGATCTACTCGCGGCGCAACCACCCGGGGATCGACCGCGGCTTCCGCGTCCCGCTGGTGCCGTACCTGCCGGTCCTCGGCGTCGTCGCGAACCTCGCGCTGGTGTCCAAGCTCCCGCCCGTCGGCGTCGCCATCGGCCTCGGCCTGACCGCCGCGGTCGTCCTCGCGTACGTCGAGTGGGGGGGGCGCCCCGCCGAGGAGGAACTCGTCGCGGAGGCCGCCGGCGAGCGGCAGGTCGTGAGCCGCCGGACGGTCGAGGGCGCGCCCCTCGGCGACGGCGACGGCGTCACGCCGCTCGGGGAGTCCGACGCGGGCGACGCCGCGGATCCGGACGACGAGCGGTTCACGGTCCTCGTGCCGATCCACGACGTCGGGACGGTGGCCTCGCGCGTCCGCCTCGCCGCCCGGATCGGGTCGCTGTACGACGACCGCCCGCGGGTGAAGGTCCACACGACGGTGGCGGTCCCCGACCAGGGCGACCCCGCGGCGTTCGTCGACCGGGCCCGGGACCGCGTCGCGGGGATCGAGGAGCGCCTCGCCGGCCTCGCGGACGAGCTGGACGCCGACCTGCTCGTCGAGGGACACGTCTCGAAGGACGTCGCGTTCGACGTGCTGCGCGTCGCCCGGGAGGACGGCGCCGACCGATTACTGCTGGGCGTCCCCGAGGGGAACCCCGGCGTGACCGACAGGGTCCAGTACGGCGCGCCCTGCGACGTCCTGTTCGTGCGCGACGTGGCGGGGAACGAGACGATCCCCCGGCTCACGATCGGCGCCGGCGGCGGCCCGCACCACACGGCCATGCTCGACCTCGCCGACCGGCTCGCCGACGCGGGGAGCCAGATCGAGGTGGTACACGTCACGCCGGAGGGGGACTCCGGCGTCGACGAGGCGCTGGGGGAGACGCTCGCCGCCTTCGACGACGAGGACCGCCTCGTCGTTCGCGAGGTGAGCGGTCCCGACATCGCGACCGAACTGGTAGACCACGCGGACGAGTCCGACAGCGTGCTCGTCGTCGGGGCGACCCGTACCCGCCTCCTTCGCCGGTGGGTGTTCGGCTCGACGACCGACCGGGTCCTCGATCGCGCCGCGGGGCGCGACGTCCCGGTCGTCGTCTACACCGACGCCGACGCGGGGGGGCTCAGCGGCCGTCTCGACGAGGTGCTGTTCGTTCCGTATCGGTACCTCCGGAAGTTCTTCCGGTGATCCGCGGGTCGACCGACCGCCGCAGTCCCCGGGATCGAGGGAAACCGACATACCCGCCCCCCGCCATCGTGGAGGTATGAGCGACTGGACCGACGCCATCGTCGGCGAGCGCATGACCGTCGACCGCGAGTTCACCGACCGGATCCGACAGTCCGAGTTCTCGAACCAGGAGTGGGGCCTCATCATGACGGCCGTCGAGTTCGAGATCGAACACGCCGACGACCCGGAGAACGCCCGGATCGTCGCCGACACCTCGAAGCTCCCGCAGATCATGCCGGAGCTGGACAAGGTCTCGCGGCAGATGGGCGCGATGGCCGGCGGGGGCGACCCCGAGGGGAACTCCTCGGGGGTGTTCGGCGGCGTCGTCGACGACATCAAGGACGCCCTCTTCGGCGGCGCCGGCGGCGGCCCCGACAAGGAGAAGCTCGAGGCCGCCGAGCGGCTCACCCAGGAGTACGCCGACGAACTCCAGCGCCACCTGGAGGGGAAGGGGAAGTTCGAGCAGGTCCGGGTGGCCTACCAGGAGTAGCGGCCGACGTGGTCCGGCCGCCGCGGCCCGGGGAGCCCCCGTCGCCGCGCTCAGTCGTAGATGTCCTCGGCGTCGTCGAGCGGCAGCGACAGCGCCGACCGCTCGACGCTGTCGACGGTCATCCCCAGTTCGAGCGCCGCGTCGCAGTCGGGACACGGGATCGCGAGCGTGACGCGGATCCCGTCGTCGCCGTCTTCGAGCGCCAGAACCTCCGCGTCGGACGGGTAGAGGTACTCGGCGTCGAGGTCGTGCGGACACTCCTCGGGGGTGAGTTCTGCCTCGGACATGGCCACCCGACAGTACGCCGCCGCGGAAATTGAATCTGTTGCCCGGTCGCGGACGGAAGGGGCGGGGCCGACCCCGGCCGTCGGGGGGACGCGACGCCCGCGTCAGCGGGGCGGTCGCGGGTCACAGGCGCGCGAGCACCGCGTCGGTCACCTCGCGCGTCGTCGCCTCGCCGCCCAGGTCGGGCGTGCGCGGGCCGTCCGAGAGGACGCCCTCGACGGCCGTCCGGATCCGCGCGCCGGCGTCGTCGTCGCCCAGCGACTCCGCGAGCATCGCCGCAGAGAGGAGCGTCGCCGAGGGGTTCGCCACCCCCTCGCCGGCGATGTCGGGGGCGGTGCCGTGGACCGGCTCGAACAGCCCCCGCTCGGGGCCGAGGTTCGCCGACGGGAGCAGGCCGAGCCCGCCGACCAGCCCCGCGGCCAGGTCCGAGAGCACGTCGCCCGCGAGGTTCGGACACACCACCACGTCGAAGCGCCCGGGGTCGAGACAGACGTGCGTCGCGAACGCGTCCATCAGCACCGTGTCCGCGTCGACGCCCGCGTCCGCGGCGGCCGCGAGCACGGTGTCGCGGAACAGTCCGTCGGTCTCGCGCATCACGTTCGCCTTGTGCGCGACGGTGAAGCCCTCGTGGCCGCGCTCTTCGACGTACTCGCAGGCGAACTCCCCGAGCCGCCGGGAGGCGGTCTCGGTCACCACGCGCGTCAGCGTCGACACGTCGTCGGTGAGCCGGTCCTCGTGGCCGGCGTACACGCCCTCGGTGTTCTCCCGGAGGAACACGAGGTCCGTCTCCGGCCGCAGCGCGTCGACGCCGGGGTACGCCCGCGCCGGGCGGACGTTCACGAACGAGCCGACCGCCTCCCGCAGCGGGAGGATAACGTCGGCCGCCGACTCGCCGGCGGCGCCGAACAGCGTCGCGTCCGCGGACGCGGCGAGCTCGTACGTCTCGGCGGGCAGCGCCTCGCCGGTCTCGTCGAGGGTCGCGTCGCCCGCCTCGCCGCGCGCGAACTCGTAGTCGCCGACGGCGTCCAGCACCTCGACGGCCGCCGGGACGACCTCGCGCCCGATCCCGTCGCCCTCGATGACCGCGATCTCGGGGACCTCAGTCATCGGTGTACGGGAGCTCGTCGTGGACGGCCTTCGCGCGGTCGAGGTTGGTGCGCATCACGGCGGTGGTGTCCCAGATGCCCTCCAGGAGGGCCTCGCGCATCGCGTCGGGCACCTCGCCCTCGACCGTCTCGCCGCTGTAGCGGACCGTCTCCTCGCGCACGTCGACCTCGATGCCCGCGTCGGGGTGCTCTTCGATGAAGTCCTGCAGCGCCACGGCGTCCTCGTGGTCGACGGCGAGCGTCGGGATGCCCAGCGACTTGCAGTTGTCCTGGAAGATCTCCGCGAACGACTCGCCGACGATGGCCTCGACGCCCCACCGCATCAGCCCCTGCGGGGCGTGCTCGCGGGAGGAGCCGCAGCCGAAGTTGTCGTTGACCGCGAGGACGTTCGCGCCGCGGTACTCGTTGAACGGGTGGTCGTTGAGCTCGCCGTCCTCGTCGCGGCGCTGGTCGTAGAAGGCGTACTCGCCCATGTCGTCGAAGGTGACGGCCTTCAGGAACCGCGCGGGGAGGATCTGGTCGGTGTCGACGTCGTCGCCCCGCAGCGGGACGCCCGTGCCGGCGACGCGCCGGATCGCGGGCACGGCCGTTCCCTCCCGGGGCTCGTCGCTCCGATCGTCGGCGACGGGCACGTCGTCGCCGGGGGCGCCGGGCGCGTCGTCGGTCATCGCGTCACCTCCGCGTCGGCGTCGCCGGCCGGGTTGCCCACGGCGTCGGCGACGTCGAACTCGCGCACGTCGGTCACGGCGCCCTCGACGGCGGCGGCCGCGACCATCGCGGGCGACATCAGGTGGGTGCGCCCCTCGGTGCTCCCCTGGCGGCCGACGTAGTTGCGGTTCGAGGAGGACGCGCACACCTCGTCGCCCTCCAGCGCGTCGTCGTTCATCGCCAGGCACATCGAACAGCCCGCCTCGCGCCACTGGAAGCCGGCGTCCTTGAACACCTGGTCGATGCCCTCGGCCTCCAGTGTGCGCTTCACCGTGCCGGAGCCGGGCACCGCGAGCGCGCGCACGTCGTCGGCGACCTCGCGGCCCTCCAGCACCCGGGCGGCCTCGCGGAAGTCCGCGACCCGGCCGTTCGTGCAGGTGCCGAGGAACGCCACGTCGACCGGGTGCCCCTCCATGGTCTCGCCGGGGGTGACCTCGGTGTGCGCCTGGGCGGACTCGGCGGCGTCGGGGTCGCGCGTGTCCGCGGGCGCGGGGACGGGCTCGTCGACGCCCACGACCTGCTCGGGGTTGGTGCCCCACGACACCTGCGGCGCCAGGCCGTCGGCGTCGACCTCGACCCGGTCGTCGTACCGGGCGTCCTCGTCCGAGCGGATGGACTCCCAGTACTCCTTGCGCTGCTCGAACGCCTCGCCCTCGGGGGCGAACTCGCGGCCCCGGAGGTACTCGTAGGTGGTCTCGTCGGGGTTGATGTACCCCGCGCGGGCGCCGCCCTCGATGGACATGTTGCACACCGCGAGTCGGCCCTCCATGTCGAGCGCGCGGATGGCCTCGCCGCCGTACTCGTACACGTGGCCGACGCCGCCGTCGACGCCCAGTTCACGGATCACGTGGAGGATCACGTCCTTGGCGCCGACGCCGTCGCCGAGCTCGCCGGTGACCTCGACCCGGCGGACGGCCTTCTTGTCCGCCGAGATGCAGCCGGTGGCGAACACGTCGCGGATCTGGCTGGTGCCGATCCCCATCCCGATGGCGCCGAAGGCGCCGTGGGTGGAGGTGTGGCTGTCGCCGCAGACGACCGTCATGCCCGGCTGGACGAACCCCAGCTCCGGGCCGACGACGTGGGCGATGCCCTGGCGCTCGTCGTCGAGCCCGAAGAAGCGGATGCCCGCCTCCTCGGTGTTGCGCTCCAGGTGGGTGAGCATCTCCTCGGCCTGCTCGTCGGCGAGGGGACGGGTGCGGCCCTCCGGGTCCGTCGGGACGATGTGGTCGGTCGTCGCGACGGTGCGGTCGGGGAACGCGACGTCCATGTCGCGCTCGCGGAGCATCCCGAACGCCTGGGGGCTCGTCACCTCGTGGACGAGGTGGAGGCCGATGAACAGCTGGTCCTGGCCGTTCGGCAGGTCCGCCACCTTGTGGCGCTCCCACACCTTGTCGTACAGGGTTCCCTTGCTCATCTGCGTACGTCCCTCGGGTCGTCGCTGGCGCGCGAGAAGCCGCGCGACCAGACGTCGTTCGGCTCCGGGTACGGCGCGGTGTGGTCCACGTCGGCGATCGTGTCGGCGACGCGGCCGCCGTCGGCGGCGCGGTCGCCCGCGTCGCCGGCCCGGTTCTCGCCGGAGCCGTCCCGGGCGTTCTCCCCCCGTCGGCCGTCCCGGTCAGTCATCGGCGGGCACCTCCGCGGCCTCCTCGTCGGCGTCGTCGCCGCCCCACGCGAACAGCGAGCGCAGGTCGGCGCCGACGTCCTCGATGTCGTGGGCCTTCTCTTGTGCGCGCAGTTGGGTGTAGGAGGGGCGGCCCGCCTGGTTCTCGGCGATCCACTCGCGGGCGAAGGTGCCGTCCTGAACGGCCTCCAGCGTCTCCTCCATGTTCTCGCGGACGGACTCGTCGACGATCTCGTCGCCGCGGGTCAGCCCGCCGTACTCGGCGGTGTCGGAGACGGAGTCCCACATCTCGCCCATCCCGCCCTCGTACATCAGGTCGACGATGAGCTTCAGCTCGTTCAGGCACTCGAAGTACGCCATCTCGCGGGAGTAGCCGTTGTCGACGAGCGTCTCGTAGCCGTGCTTCACGAGCGACGTGACGCCGCCGCACAGCACCGCCTGCTCGCCGAAGAGGTCCGACTCGACCTCCTCCTGAAACGTCGTCTCGATGACGCCCGCGCGCGTGCAGCCGATCGCCTGCGCGTACGCCAGCGCCTCCTCGCGCGCCTCGCCCGTCTCGTTCCGGTACACCGCGAGCAGTCCGGGCGTCCCCTCGCCGGCCTCGTAGTTCCGCCGCACCAGGTGGCCCGGCGACTTCGGCGCGACCATCGTCACGTCGACGCCCTCCTTCGGGACGATCTGGTTGTAGTGGATGTTGAACCCGTGCGCGAACTGGAGGGTGTCGCCCTCCTCGATGCCGTCCTCGATCGCCTCGTAGACGGCCGGCTGGACGGTGTCCGGGACGAGCACGGAGACGACGTCCGCCTCCGCGGCGGCGACGTCGGGCGTCTCCACGCGCAGGCCGTCGGCCTCGGCGGCGTCCCACGAGGAGGAGTCCTCGCGCAGGCCGACGATCACGTCGACGCCGGAGTCGTCCAGGTTCTGCGCGTGGGCGTGGCCCTGGCTGCCGTAGCCGAGCACGGCCACGGTCTTTCCGTCGATCTGTGAGCGGTCCGCGTCGTCGTCGTAGTATACCTCGGTGTCGAAGGTGGAATCGGAGTCTGTCATCGTGGTGTGGTGTGTGAAGTGTCTCAGTCGTCGTAGTTGGTGAACTCGTCGTCGTCGGTCGAGCCCGCCGAGTGGCCCGGCTCCTCGCCGGGCGTCGTCGGGGAGTCGCCGCGCTCCAGCGCGGTCTGGCCCGTCCGTGCGATCTCGATGATGCCGAACTGGTCGAACGCGTCGATCGCGTCGTCGATCGTGTTCTCGTCGCCGGTGATCTGCACCGTGATCGTGCGCGGTCCCGCGTCCAGCGTCCGCCCCTCGTACATCGAGGTGATGGCGTGGACCTTGTCGGGCTCCTGCCCGCGCACCTTCAGCAGCACGAGCTCGGCGGCGACGGCGTCGTCGCTCAGCTCCCCCACCGCGATGACGGGCGTGAGCTTCGCGAGTTGCTTCTTCGCCTGGTCGATGCCCGCCTCGGTCTCCTCGACGACGAGGGTGATCCGGGAGTGGCCCTCGACCGTCGTGGGACCGACCGTCAGGCTCTCGATGTTGAACTGTCGGCGGCGGAACAGGCCCGCCGCGCGCGCGAGCACGCCCGGCTCGTCCTCGACGAGCGCCGAGACGGTCGCCCGGCGCGTCGGCTCGGGCCCCTCGTCGGGCTCCTTGCGGACCCCGTGTTCGTCCCGGCGGCCCGTCGGGTGCGGGCGCTCCTCCGGGGTCGGCCCGGCCAGTCCCGTCTCGGGGACGCCGTCGCCGGCGGGCCGGGCGTGCTCCGCGACCGGGGACTCGGCGGGGTGGTCCGTGCCGCCGTCCGTGGCGGCGTGTTCCTCCGGAGCCGCCCCGTCGCCGTTGTCGACCTGCTCACGGGTCGCTTCGCCGTCTCGCGGGTCGCTTCGCTCCCCGCTCGACGTCTCGGGGCGCTCGCTTCGCTCGCGCCCCGCACTCCCCGTTCGCTCCGATGCCTCCCTTCGGTCGGCCTCGCCGCTCATAGCTGGTCCTCCGCGAGCGCGAACTGTCCGTTCGCCGCGCCGCTGGCGACCATCGGGTAGACGTTCTCCTCGGGGTCGATGTGAGCGTCGACGACCGAGGGGCCGTCGTAGGCGAGCGCCGCCTCGGCGACCTCCTCGACGTCGTCGTACTCGTCGATGCGGAAGCCCTTCGCCCCGAACGCCTCCGCGAGCGTGTCGAACTCCGGCATCCAGTCGTACTGGGAGGCCATGTGGTTGCCCTCGAAGAAGGCGTCCTGCCACTGGCGGACCATCCCGATGTACTCGTTGTTGAGCACGACGACCGTGATGTCGAGGTTCTCGCGAACCGCCACGGAGAGCTCCTGGATCGTCATCAGGAACGAGCCGTCGCCCTCGAAACTGATCACCTCGCGGTCGTCGTCCGCGGCGACGCGGGCGCCGATGGCCGCCGGGAGGCCGTACCCCATCGTCCCCAGGCCGTGGCTGGAGACGAAGGTGCGCGGCTCGCGGTACGTCCAGTACTGGGCGGCCCACATCTGGTGTTGCCCGACGCCGGTGGTCACGTACGCGTCGTCGCCGGTGGCGGCGTCGAACGCCTCGACGACGAACTGCGGCTTCACCGGCTCGTCCGGGTCGATGGCGTAGTCCATCGGGTAGCGCTCGCGCCACTCGTCGCACTGCTCGCGCCAGTCGGCGGTGTCGGGCGCGTCGCGGATCTCCCCGCGGATCTGGTCGAGGACGGTCCCGGCGTCGCCGACGACGGGGTAGTCGGCGTGGACGTTCTTCGAGATCTCGGCGGGGTCGATGTCGACGTGGACGACCTCCGCCTCGGGGGCGAACGTGTCGACGCCGCCGGTGAGGCGGTCGTCGAAGCGCGTCCCCACGGCGATCAGGCAGTCGGTGTGGGTGATCGCCATGTTGGCGTAGCCGGTGCCGTGCATGCCCGCCCACGAGAGGCAGAGGTCGTCGTCCTCGGGGAAGCTCCCGATGCCGGGCATCGTCGTCACCACGGGGATCCCGTACTCGCGGGCGAACGCCCGGGCCTCCGCGGTCGCGTCGCCTTTGATCACGCCGCCGCCGAACAGGCACAGCGGCCGCTCGGCGTCCTCGATGGCCCGCGCGGCCGCCTCGACCTCGGCCTCGTCGGCCTTCGGGTCGGGGATCGACCGCTCGGGGGGCGTCGGCTGGCCGACGGGCCGGTCGGTCTCGCCGAACGTGACGTCCTTCGGGAGGTCGACCAGGGTCGGCCCCGGGCGGCCGGTGCCCGCGAGCGCGAACGCCTCGCCGACGGTCCGACCGACCTCGTCGGAGTCGGCCGCGAAGTAGTTGTGCTTCGTGATGGGCGCGGTGACGCCGACGGTGTCGGTCTCCTGGAAGGCGTCCGAGCCGACCATGTCCGAGGGCACCTGCCCCGTCAGCGCGAGCATCGCGTCCGAGTCCATCGACGCGTCCGCGATGCCGGTGACGAGGTTCGTCGCGCCCGGCCCGGAGGTCGCCATGCAGACGCCGGGGTCGCCCCGGACGATGCCGTAGGCGTCGGCGGCGTGGACGGCCCCCTGCTCGTGGGCCATCGTGACGTGGTGGACGGACGACTCCGAGAGCGCGTCGTAGACGGGCATGATCGCCCCGCCCTGCACGCCGAAGGCCGTCTCCACGCCCGCGGCCTCCAGAGCCGCGACGACCGCGTTCGCGCCCGTGCCGGGCGCGCGGGTCGCCGCGTCCTCGCGGGCCCGCTCGGCGGCGTCCGCCCCGTCCCCGTCGTCGTCGTCTCGGGCCGGCGACTCCTCGCGGTCTCCGTCGGTTCGCCCCGTCGCCTCCGCGTCGCCCTCGTCGGGCGACGCCGTGTCGGGGGTCGCTGGCTCGGTCATCGTCGTTCGCCTCCTGGCGTGTGTGTCATTCGTTCGCGTTCGGTGGTCGCTGATCGCTGGTCGGTCGGCGTCGGTACACTGGTCCGGCGGTGTTGGGTGGTGTGGGGGCGGTCACGCCCCTACGATACCCGCGATCCCGGCGAGAAGGGCGACGACGCGCTCGGCGGGCGCCGGGCGTACGGCGGCCGTCCGGAGTCGCGACGTCATCTCGCTGTCCCCTTTCGTCCCGGCGTTCATAACCGTGACGCGGCTGGCAACGATTGCGTCCGTCGCCGCCGGGACCGGCGGGGCCGGCGCCGGCCCCTCGGCGACCCGGGCCGTCGTCGCCGCCCTCGCTGGGATCGGGGCCATCGCCGTCGACCGGTCAGACGCGCGCCTCCCGCTCGCGCTCGTCGTCCTCGTCGGCCTCCATCTCGGCGACGCCCTCCTCGCGGGCGAACCGGCGCACGTCGGACATCGTGACGCGCCCCTCGGCGCCGGCGTCCTTCACCCGGCGGGTGATGGCGCGCACCTGCGACTCCGTCGGGTCGAAGCCGGCGTCGGTCAGCCGCTGGCGGACCGAGTGGGTCCCGGTGTGTTTCCCCATCACCAGTTCGCGGGTCGCGCCGACCATCTCCGGGGTCATGACGCCCGGCTCGAACGTGTCGCTGTTCTCGATGACGCCGGCGGCGTGGATGCCGGACTCGTGGCTGAAGGCGTTGCGCCCCACCACGGGCTTGTTCGGCGGCACCGCGATGTCGCTGGCCTGCTCGACCATGCGCGACACCTCGGTGATCCGGGTCGTGTCGATGCCGGTGTCGGCGTCGTACAGCGACTCGGCGGCCATGACGACCTCCTCCAGCGCGGCGTTGCCGGCGCGCTCGCCGATGCCGTTGACCGACACCTGCATCTGGTGGGCGCCGGCCTCGACGCCGGCCAGCGCGTTCGCGCCCGCCAGCCCGAAGTCGTCGTGGGTGTGCACGTCGATGCGCGCGTCGGTGTGCTCGGCGACCACCTCGATGAGGTCGCCGAAGCGGCGCGGCGTGGCGACCCCGCAGGTGTCGGGGATGTTGATCCAGTCGACGCCGACCTCGTCGACGGCCTCGATCACCTCGACCAGGAACGACTCCTGGGTCCGGGTGGCGTCCATCGGCGAGAACATCACCTCCGCGCCGGACTCCTTGGCCTGCTCGACGGCCGCCACCGCGCGCTCTTTCACCTCCTCGCGGGTGGCGTGCATGGAGTCCTCGATCTGCACGTCGCTCGTCGAGACGAACGTGTGGATCATCCCGACGCCGCTGTCGATCGCGGCCTGGATGTCCTTCTCGACCACGCGGGCGAGCCCGCAGACGGTCGTCTCCGTGGACGCCGCGATGTCGCTGACGGCCTCGAACTCCGCGTCGGAGTTGACCGGGAAGCCCGCCTCGATGACGGACACGCCCAGCTCGTCGAGCGCCGTGGCTATCTCTCGTTTCTCCTCGTAGGTGAACGACGTGCGCGGCGACTGCTCGCCGTCTCGCAGCGTCGTGTCGAAGATTCGGACAGAATCGAACTCGTCAGTTGCACTCAGCGTGCCCTGGAAGAACCCGTTCCGCCGGACTGGTTACCGACGAGTCCTGATTATGGGACATCACCCCATCCGAGGCCGGAGGTACTTGTAAAGCGTTGTGGTCGGACAGGTACCGACCGGGGCGAGCAGCTCGCACGATCGGCCGGCCGATCCGATAATCGCACGACAGCGTCGACTACTGTTTCGATGGTGTTCTTGATACTTCCTAATATGCATTGTATTGACGTTCGACGGGTGACGGTCATCGCTCCCGTGACTGCGGGGTGGGTCGGCGGCGACGCGGGCGTGGTCGGAACGGGCGACCGACCCGGACCGACGCGGCCGGGACGCGAACGTCGGTCGGACGCCCGTCCGACGCGGTCCGAACGCTTTTGAGAGCACACGCCCTCGCTCGCGACATGAGCGACTTCGGGCTCGACCTCCGGGAGGCCGAGGACATGATGGAGTCGGAGGGCACGGTGGGGGACGTCGTCCTCGGCGTCCTCGACGGCGGGACGGAGCCCGAGCACTGGGTCCGCAACATCGAGTACGGCAACGTCCTCGTGCTCGCCGTGGAGGGCGACCTCAACGAGCGCGCCAGCGGGTTCGCCCGCGAGGTGAAGGACATGGGCGGAGAGCTCACCCACTTCCGCGGCTTCCTCATCGTCTCCCCGCCGAACGTGGACATCGACACGGAGCGGCTCGGCTGACTCGGGCGAGCCCCGCCCGTCCGTTCCGACCGCCGCCGACGACGCTCACCCCGAGAAGCGATCGGTCTCCGCGCCGCAGTCGGCGCACACGAGCACGTACTCCTCGTCCTCCGGGTTCGCGCCGGATCCGACGCCCTCCACCTCGTAGTCGCGGTCGGTCTCCGCGCCGCAGGCGGGACACTCCTCGGCGATCACCGCGCCGTCGGCGTCCTTGGGGGCGCCGACCGCGAGGAAGCGGCACGGCTCGTCGCCGACGGCGACCGCGCGGTTCGGGGCGTCCTCCGGCACGAAGAACGCCTCGTCGGGGCCGACGCGGAACTCCCCGTCGGGCGTCTCCACCGCCAGCTCCCCCGAGAGGACGAAGAACAGCTCCTCGTGGTCCGGGTGTCGGTGGTACCCCCACGGCACCCGCTCGCCGGGGTCGGCCTCGTAGTAGTTGCAGCCGAACCGCGAGACGCCGAGGGCCTCGTCGAGTTCGCGCTTGACGCGCGTCGGGTTCGGCGTGTTCGGGACCTCGTCGACGGCGACCGTGCTGTACCCGTGATCCGACTCGCCGTTCCGGTCCCCGCCGCGGGGCGCCTCGCGCCCGGCGTCGTCGCCCCCGTTCCCGTCGTTCGCGTCGCGTGCGTCCTCGGTCACGGGGACGACTCGGACCGCCCGGAGCAAAAGTCCCGCCGTCGCGGCGGCGACGTCCTCACGCCTCCGGCAGCAACACGAGGTGGTGGCCGTCGGGGTCGTACAGTTCGACCGAGCCGTCCGGGGACTCCCGCACGGTCACGGACGGGAGGTCGCCGAAGGCGTGTCCGGCGACCGCCGCGGGCTCGCGCACCCGGACCGCGAGGTCGACGTGGACGCCGCCGCGCGCGCCGGCGATCCCCAGTTGCGGCTCCCACAGCTCCACGTCGAACTGGCGGTCGGCGCCGGCGGGGCCGCGCATCCGCACCCGGCGTCGGTCGTCGCCGCGGTCGACCGCCGAGAAGCCCAGCGCCGACCAGCAGTCGCTCGCGAGGTCGACGTTCGCCACCTCCAGCACCACCTCGAAGACCCCGACCAGCCCCGTCCCCGCGCCCTCGGGGGCGGTCCCGCCGATCTCGGGGGCGTGACCGTCGGCGTCCTCCAGGTACAGCGACCGGAACGACCCGAAGTCGACCTCGGGCGCGTCCGGGAACCGCGCGCGCCACGCGGGGTACTCCCGGGCGGTCGTCTCGAACGCGAAGTGGGTGTGGAGGCCGCCGCGCGGGACGGACTCCGGCCGTCGGAGGACGAACTCGGTGCCGCCGACGTCGAAGGCGCACTCGGTCGCGGTCCTGCGCGTCGGGACGAGCCCGAAGGTGTCCGCGTACCACGCCGACGCGCGCGCGAGGTCGGTCACCTCCAGCGCGAGCGACGCCAGCGCCGGACGCGGCTCGGGGGCGGCGTGGTCGGTCGCGGCCGACGCGTCGTCCGTCTCGGTGTCCGCGGGCATCTCGTGTGGCGTTCCGACGGCACCCCACTTAAGCCCGCGGCGCCCGTCCGATCCCCCGATGCCGATGAAAGGATCCGGCGCCGCCGACCTCGCCGCGGTCGACGAGTTCGACGGCGGCGTCGGCTGGATCGCCTACCCCGACGAGACGATGGAACGCGCGAGCCACGCCCTGTCGGTCGACGGCGAGGTGTGGGTGCTCGACCCGGTCGACGCCGACGGCGTGGACGACCTGATCGCCGGCCTCGACGGCGACGTCGCCGGCGTCGCGGTGTGTCTCGATCGCCACAGGCGCGACGCGGCGGCGGTCGCGACCAGACACGACGTCCCCGTGTACGTCCCCGACTGGATGACCGGCGTCGCCGCGAAGCTCGACGCGCCCGTCGAGCGGTTCGGCCGCACGCTCGGCGGCCTCCGGGCGATCACCGTCCGTGACTCCTCGATCCCGCCGTGGCAGGAGGTCGCCCTGTCCGACGAGGACGGGGGCACGCTGTACGTCCCCGAGGCCGTCGGAACCTCCGCGTACATGCGCACGGGCGCCGAGCGACTCGGCGTCCACCCGATGCTCCGCCTGACGCCGCCGCGACGCGCGCTGTCCGGGCTCGATCCCGAGCGAGTGCTGTGCGGCCACGGCCCCGGCGTGCTCGAGGACGGGGCGGACGCGCTGTCGGAGGCGCTGGACGTCGCACGCAGCAACGCCCCCGGACTGTACGCGAAGAGCCTCAGGACGTTCCTCGGGTGACCCGGGACCCGTGACCTCCGACGAACCACGAACCGACGGCCGCGCGGTCGACGCCGACGGCGTGCTCGACACCGACGGTACACGAGACGGCGGACGCCCGTCCGACGAGGCGACTACGTGGGACGATCCGCCCGCGGCGACGGGGGCGGTCGGGGACGAGGGCGGCCGCGGGAGGACGGACCCGCCCCCGGTCCACATCACGGCCGACCTGCTCGCGCTCCTGCTCGACCGCGCAGCCGACGCGGATCCGGACGAGGAAAACGTCGTGCTCGACGCGACCGCCGCGGGCGACCTCGTGGACGCGCCCGGGGACCTCGACCCGTCGACGCCGGTGCTGACGCACTTCTACTTCCCGGCCGCCGGCGGGTCGGTGACGGCGGTGTTCGGGATGGACCTCGGTCGTCCCTCGGGGGCGGCCCGGTTCCTCTCGCACCCGGACGCCGACAGGCGGCTCACCGAGGCGGACGACCTCGCGGCCGCGGTGCTGGTCGCGGTGCCGCCGTACGGCGAGGACGACGTGGTGGCGTACGACCGCCGCGGGCGTCGCCGGGACCTGATCGTCGTCGACGCGCACCCGCCGGAGGAGCGGGTCGAGGACGAGGGGTTCCTGAACGGCGAGTGAGTTCGGTCCCCGCCCGACGGGAAGCGACGGTTCGTGCGGCGGCCGCGGCGCGACGCTACTCCAGGTAGCCGAGGTCGCGGAGCTGGTCGGCTATCTCCTCGAACTCCGCCTCCGAGAGCTCGCCGCGCTTCTGGTGCTGGATGACGATGCTCCGGAGGAGGAACCGCACGAGGTCCGAGGTGGACGAGAAGCTCGTCCCCTCGATGGTCTCCTCGACGCGCTCGGCGAGGTCCTTCGGGATGGAGACGGTGGTGTAGTCGGTCACGTCCGGAGGGAGGACGGGACGGCCGATAAACGCGGCGACCCCGTCCCCCGTCGCTTTTAGTTCCCGGGCCGAGAACGTCGCGTGATGGCAGCCAGACCGCCGCAGGGCGACACCGACGAGCCCGAGTCGATCGAGTTCGGCATCGCGGCGCTCGACGCGCGGCTCGACCGGGCCGGCGTCGGGTTCCCGGCGACCACGGAGGAGCTGATCCGGTCGCTTGGCGACACGGAGGTGCCGTACGACGCCGCCGGCAACACGCTCGAGCTCGCGGAGGTGCTCCGGGAGCTCCCGGAGGAGCGGTTCGAGACCGAGCGCGACCTGCTCAACCGGCTCCACCCGATCTTCGAGGACCGCCGCCGCAGCGGCGCGGGGTCACTGCTCGGGCGGGTCCGCGCGCTCCTGCCCTTCTGAGCCGACGCCCGCGCCGGCGTCGCCGCCCGCGACCCGGTTCTCCAGCCGCTCGACGCGGTCGAGCGTCTCCTCGTGGAGGGTGACGAGCAGGTCGGAGAGGACGCCGAAGATGAGCAGCTGGATCCCGAGGATGATCGCCACGCCCGAGACGACCGCGAGCACCTCGTGTGAGGTCGTGTTGACGAACCAGTCGTACGCGACGAAGGCGGCCAGCGCCGCCCCCGCGGCGCCGGACACGCCGCCCGCGCTGCCGAAGTAGAACAGGGGGTTGGACGTCTTCGCCTGCCGGTAGATCGCCATCAGGATGATCCCGCCGTCCTTCACCGGGTGGAGGTTGGTGTTCGAGCCGTCCGGGCGCGGCAGGTACGTGATCGGCACGACCGTCGTCCGGACGCCGTGGCGGGCGCACTCGACGGCCATCTCCGTCTCGATCCCGAAGCCGTCGGCGGTCAGCCGGAGCCGCCGGAACGACTCGACCGTGAACGCCCGGTACCCCGAGAGGATGTCGCCGTAGTCCTCCCGGTGGATCAGCCCGAAGAGCGCGTTGAAGATCGCGTTGCCGACGCGGTTGAGCCCGTTCATCGCGTCCTCGTGCATGTCGGCGAAGCGGTCGCCGATCACGTGCTCGGCGGTTCCGTCGACCAGCGGCGCTATCATCGCGTCGGCGTCGGCCGCGCGGTAGGTGCCGTCCGCGTCGGCCATCAACACGTACTCCGCGTCGACGTGATCGCGGACCGCCTCGCGGATCGCCTGTCCCTTCCCCGACCCCGACTGGATCTCAACGCGCGCGCCCGCGTCTCGGGCGAGGTCGCGTGTTCCGTCGGTCGATCCCCCGTCGATCACGAGGACGTTCTCGAAGCCGTGTTCGCGGAAGTCCGCGACGACGTCCGCGACGGTGGCGGCCTCGTCGTACGTCGGGAGGAGCACGCAGACGTCGTCGGTCATGCCCGGGTGTGGTTCGGGCGCCGAGTTAATCGCTTCGGGAGCCGCCGGGGGTCGTCGGCCGCGGAGGGGCCGCCACGGCGAGCCTCCCCGGTCAGGAGAGCGACGAGAGGATGTCGCGGTACCGGCGCGCCGCCGCCGCGAAGTCGTACTCGCTGACGACCTCCTCGCGCCCCCGCCGGCTCACCTCGGCGAGGTCGTCCCGGTCGAGGATCGCGGAGACGTCGGCGGCGATGGCCTCGGGCGACGGGTCGTCCATGAGGAAGCCCGTCTCGCCCTCGCGGACCACGTCCGGGACGCCCGAGACCGGCGTCGCATACACGGGCGTGCCGCACGCGAGCGACTCGAGGATCGTCGTCGGGAGCCCCTCCGTCGGGTCCGACGGGAGGACGAGCAGGCGCATCCGGTTCAGCTCCTCGGGGACCTCCCCGTGGTCGACCCAGCCGGCGAAGCTCACCCGGTCGTCCGTCGCGGCGGCCTCCAGTTCCCCGCGCAGCGGCCCGTCGCCAACGAACCGGAACTCCGCCGACTCGGGCAGTCTCTGCGCCGCCGCCAGGAGCGAACGGACGTTCTTCTCCTCGTCCAGCCGGCCGACGAAGCCGACGACCTCCCCCCGCGACTCGTAGGGGACCCGCACGTCGAAGGCGTCGGTATCGACGTACCGGGCGCCGTCGGGGTACAGCTTCCCCCCGAAGCGGGTCAGCCCGAGTTCCGCCGCCATCGACGGCGTGTACGTCACGATGCCGTCGGCGGCCCGGTAGCACACCTCCTCCAGCGCACGCACGAGCCCCGCCAGCGCCCGGGCCAGGGGGGCCGGCATCCGGCGTTCCCAGTTCAACCGGAGCGTGAGCGGCACGTCCCCCCGCGGCTCGACGACGACCGTCTTGCCGACGGCCTTCGCGAACAGGAGCGGGAGGACGTAGGAGGTGGCGCCGAAGAACAGCACGACCTCCTCGTCGCGCTCGCGGATCCGCGCCGCCATCCGGATCTGGTTGCGCAGGAAGCGTGAGGCGGCGACGAGGACGTTCGACTGTCCGGCCCCGCGCTCGGACACCTCGAAGACGGGGTGGTCGTCCCGGATCGAGGACCCCTCGGGGAGGTCCGCGGTCACCAGGGAGACGGTCGTGACCGCAGCGAGCACGTTCAACAGCGTCCGCGTCGCGTTCTCCCCGGCCGAACTCAGCGGGTGCGTCACGACGCAGACCCCGGGGAGCGCGTCCGGCTCCGCCGCGGACTCCCCGTCCCCGGCGCCGCCGCGGGGGTCGTTCCCGGCGTCGTCACCGCCGGGAGTGTCCTCGCTCCCCATCGTCACCCCCACTCCGCGATCCCGTACACGTACCCGCAGCCGACCGCCCCCGTCAGCACCAGCAACATCGCCAGCTGTCGTGCCTTCGCGCTCGACGGGTCGCGGAACAGTCCCCGGAGGCGCCCCGGGACGTACTCGCCCAGCAGGTCGCCGAGGAACTCGCCCTCCTCGCCGCCGGAGTCGGGGACGAGCTGTTGCATCGCGCGCTTCGAGTACCCCTGCCAGAACGCTCTGTCGAGCAGCCAGCCCGGGTCCGTCCGGTACTCGAACACCTTGTGGGCGACCGTCGCGTCGGGGTTGTACCAGACTCCCTCGTCGTACTCGTCGCGGAGGCGGGCACACAGCTCCGTCTCGCCGCCCTGCAGGTTCTTGTCGCCCTTGCGGCCCCCGACCTCCGTGTCGAACCCGCCGAGGTCGAGGAACACCTCGCGCTCGAAGGAGATGTTCGAGCCGAACGTGTTCCGGACGTACCCGGGCCCGTCGGCGAACCCGCGGTGGGTCACCCCGACGAGCCAGAAGAACTCCTCGGGGAGGAAGTCCGGCCGGCCGGCGACCCACTCTGGGGTCATCTTCCCGCCGACCGCGACGGCGTCCTGTGCCTCGTAGCTCTCGACGAGTTCCTCGACCCACCGCTCGTCGGCGACGGCGTCGTCGTCGATGAACGCGACCACGTCGCCGTCGGCCAGGTCCGCGCCGGTGTTCCGGCTCTCCAGCAGGCCGACGTTGCGGTCGTTGCAGTGGACCACGACGTCGGATCTGCCTCCGTACTCCTCGACTACCCGGTCGTAGAGGTCGTCGTTGCCGTCGACGACGACGACCAGCTGTACGTCCCCGTAGGACTGGTCGAGCACGCTGTCCGCCGCCTCGCGGAACTCCTCGAACATCGACTCCGCGTACGTACAGAGGACGACGGAGACTCGCACGCCCCACAGCAGAACGGTCGGTGGCTTACGTGTTGTGCATTCCCGCGAACGGGCGGGCGACCACTTCACAAGGCTTATCCTCGTTTTCCGAATCCATCGATGCAATGAGTCGAAGCGATAGCGACACGACCCCGGACGGCGGGAAGCCCGCCACCTCCGTTCCGGGCCTCGACTACTCCCTCGAGGGGAAGTCGGTCGTCGACGTCCTCCGGGACCTCTATCACGTCCCGGCACTCCTGGCGGTCGTCGCGTTCATGCTGTGGGTCCGCCTCCAGTCCTACGGCAACTTCGTCCGCGACGGCGAGGTGTACTTCAGCGGGAACGACGCGTGGTACCACCTCCGGATGGTCGAGTACACCGTCGCGAACTGGCCGTTCACGATGCCGTTCGACCCGTGGACGAACTACCCGTTCGGGACGAGCGTGGGGCAGTTCGGCACCCTGTACGACCAGATCGTCGCGACCGCCGCGCTGGTCGTCGGCCTCGGGTCGCCCTCGGCGGACCTGGTCGCGAAGACGCTGCTCGTCGCGCCCGCCGTGTTCGGCGCGCTCGTCGCGGTCCCGACGTACCTGCTCGGCAAGCGTCTCGGCGGCCGCGTCGGCGGGCTGTTCGCCGCGGTCGTTCTCATGCTTCTGCCCGGGACGTTCCTCCGGCGCGGGCTCGTCGGGTTCGCCGACCACAACATCGCCGAGCCGTTCTTCCAGACGTTCGCGGTCGTCGCGCTGATGGTCGCGCTCGCGGTCGCACAGCGAGACCGCCCCATCTGGGAGCTGGTGCAGACCCGCGAGTGGGAGGAGCTGAAGCCCACGGTCGCCTGGAGCGCGCTGGCGGGGGTGGCCACGGGGCTGTACATCTGGACGTGGCCCCCCGGCGTGTTCCTCGTCGGCATCTTCGGCGTCTACCTCGTCCTCCAGGCGGTCAGCGACCACGCGGGCGGCCGCTCCGTCGACCACGTCGGCTTCGTCGGCGCGGTCTCGATGTCGGTCGTCCTGGCGATGAGCCTGATCACCTTCCACGAGCCGTCGTTCAACCCCGTCTCGTTCGGCTTCGTCCAGCCGCTGGCCGCCGCCGGCGTCGCCGCCGGCGCGGTCGGGCTCGCGTGGCTGGCGCGGCGGTTCGAGGCCGCGTCCTTCGAGGACCCCCGGGTCGACTCCCACGGGTACGCGGGCGCGATCGGGGCACTGTCGCTCGTCGGGCTCGCGCTGGTCGTGCTGATCGACGCGGCGCCGTTCTCGACGGTCGAGGGGAACCTCCTCCGCATCGTCGGCTTCTCGGCGGGCGCGCAGGCGCGGACCATCGGCGAGGCCCAGCCGTTCCTCCAGTCCGGGCTCGTCCAGTACTACGGGAGCTTCGGCGTCGTGCTCGCCGAGTACGGCTTCGCGTTCGTCACGGCGCTGGCTGCGACCGTCTGGCTGCTCGTCAAGCCGCTGTGGCGGCGCGGCACCTCCGGCGACTACTACTACCTCGGCGGGTCGGCGCTCCTGCTCGTGTTCGTCTTCGTCGGCCGGCCGCTGTTCAACTCCATCGCGTCCGGCCTCGGTCTGAACCCCCAGGTGGCCGGCCTCGGCCTCGTCGCCGCGCTGGTGTTCGGCGCGGCCGCGCGGATCCGCTACGACGCGGAGCACCTGTTCGTGTTCGTCTGGGCGGCGTTCATGGCCGCGGCGGCGTTCACCCAGGTCCGGTTCAACTACTACCTCGCGGTCGCCGTCGCCGGGATGAACGCCTACTTCCTCCGTGAGATCCTCGCGGTCATCGGAGTCGACTTCTCCGCCGACGTCTCGGTGCCGGACGTCGAGACGTATCAGATCATCGCCGTCGCGATGGCGGTCCTGGTCGTGCTCGGCCCGGTGCTCGTGGTCCCGCTCTCGCTCGGGGACACCGGACAGGCGTCCATCGACCGGACGAACACGGCCGTCAGCGTCGGCGGGAACACCGGCCCCGGCGCGGTGACCATCTGGGACGAGAACCTCGAGTGGATGAGCAACAACACCCCCGCCGAGGGGAACCTCGGTGGCGCCGGGAACGCGGGCGAACTCGACTATTACGGGACGTACCCGATCCCCGACAACGAGAACCACGACTACCCCGAGGGCGCCTACGGCGTGATGTCGTGGTGGGACTACGGCCACTGGATCACCACCGAGGGGGAGCGCATCCCGCACGCCAACCCGTTCCAGCAGGGCGCGGGATCGGCCGCGGACTACCTGCTCGCGCCCAGCGAGGAGCGCGCGGCCGAGGTCCTCTCGGAGATCGACCCCGAGAGCAACGAGGCCGAGCAGATGCGGTACGTCATGGTCGACTGGCAGATGGCGACCGTGGGGTCGAAGTTCGGCGCGCCGGTCGTCTTCTACGACGACGAGAACGTGAGCAGGTCGGACTTCTACACCCCGACGCTGCGCGCGCAGGAGACGCGGCAGGGGACGCGGTACGGCGTCGCGTTCTACGACAAGAAACAGCGGTACTACGAGAGCATGATGATCCGGCTGTACAAGTACCACGGGAGCCGGGCCGAGCCGACGGTGAACACCATCGTCGGCGAGCGCGTGGTCGTCTTCGACTACGACACGGTGACCGGGAACGACGGCACCACCTACAAGGTGCTCCCGACCGGTGAGAACGAGTCGGCGATCCGGACGTTCGGCAACATGAGCGCCGCCGAGCAGTACGTCGAGGAGGACGGCAGCGCCCAGATCGGGGGGGTCGGGTCGTTCCCGCGGGAGGCCGTCCCCGCGCTGGAGCACTACCGGCTGGTGAGCACCTCCGACACCTCGGCGTACTCGTCGAGCCAGTACCAGCGGACGGTGCTGCGCGAGTCGCGGGCGCTCGGCCTCCGGCCGACGATGCTCCAGCAGACCAGCCCGCAGTGGGTGAAGACGTTCGAGAAGGTGCCCGGCGCGACCGTCGAGGGCGACGGGGCCGACCCCAACGAGACGCTCACAGCGCGGGTCGTGCTGAAGGTGCCGAACGGCGGCCCCGGCGGCAACGCCTCGACGTTCACCTACGAGCAGCAGACGACCGCGAACGAGGACGGCGAGTTCTCGTTCCACGTCCCGTACTCGACCACCGGCTACGACGAGTACGGTCCGGAGAACGGATACACCAACGTGAGCGTCCGCGCGACGGGCGCCTACACCGTCACCGGCGAGGTCGAGAGCAACGAGTCGGCGTACATCGTCCGCAACGAGGGGACGTTCAACGTGAGCGAGGGGCTGGTCAACGGCGCCGAGGACGGCACGGTGACCGTCACGCTGGAGGAGGAGGTCCTCCGCGAGCCCGAGGGCGCGCAGAACGGCTCGGAGACGAACAACTCGACCGGGTCGGACAACTCCAGTTCGCTGCCGAGCGAGTTCGACCCGCTCGACGGCCTCGACTCGACGGCGGACGGCTTCGGGACCGACGCCGGGGCGACCGGCGACGCGTCGCTTCCGGCCGGGGACACGGTGGCCGTGACGGAGGCCGCTCCCGCCGTCCGCGCGCCGGACCGGCGAACGCTCGCGCCGTAGATGACCGACGACCGCGGGGGTGAGGCGGTCGACGCGACGGGACCGGGCGACGCCTCCGGTCCGACGGAGTCGACCGCCGCTAGGGGGAGGACCGCGGCGTCGACGTCGTCGACGGGGGAGGCGACGCTCGTCGAGCGCGACCACGGCCCGCTGGGGACGTACCTGCGGGGCGTCGCGATGGGGACGGCCGACGCCGTCCCCGGCGTCTCCGGCGGCACCGTCGCGCTGATCACCGGCATCTACGACCGGCTCATCGCGGCCGTCACGGCCGCCACGCCGGCGCTCGCGCGGCGCGCGCTCGACGGCCTGCTGGGCGACCGGGCGGAGCTTCGCCGGGTGTGGACCGCTGTCGACGGCTGGTTCCTGCTCGCGCTCGGCGCGGGCATCGCCACCGCGATCCTCACCGTGACGCGGGCGCTCCACGTCGCCCTCGAGACGGAGCCGGTGCTCACCTACGGGTTCTTCTTCGGACTGATCGGCGCGTCGGCGGTCGTCCTCCGGGGGGAGTTCCGCGTGGACACCCGCGGGCGCGCGGCCGCGGCGGTCGCCGGCGTCGCCATCGCGTTCGTCGCCTCCGGCCGCGCGTCGGCCGCGCTCGGGGAGACCGCGCTCGCGACGTTCCTCGCGGGGGCAGTCGCCGTCAGCGCGATGATCCTCCCCGGCATCTCCGGCTCGCTGCTGCTGGTCATCCTCGGGCAGTACGACCGCATGACCGGCGCGCTGTCGTCGTTCGTGGACGCGCTGCTCGCGGTCGTGACCGGCGGCCCCGTCGCGACGGTGGTCGAGACGGGCGTTCCCGTCGTCGCCTTCCTCGCCGGCGGCGTCGTCGGACTGCTCACCGTCGCGCACGCGGTCCGCGCGGCGCTGTCGGCGCGACGGGCGGCGACGCTCGCGTTCCTGATCGGGCTCGTGATCGGCGCCCTCCGCGCGCCGGTCGTCCGCGTCGGCGAGGAGGCCGGCGCCTGGACCGCCGGGATCGCCGCCGAGTTCGCGGTCGCCGCCGTCGTCGGCGCGGCCGCGGTGTTCGCGCTCGACCGGCTCGCGGGCGGCATCGACCTCGACTGACCGGGCGGGGCGACCCCGACCGACCGCCGCGAGTCGCGGCCGTTTTGTCGCCGCCGCCCGCAGCGGGGGTATGACCGAGGACGCCGACCCCGAGCCGGCGGTCCGGGAGGTGACGGTGCGCGCGAGCGGCCACGAGCACGTCAGCGCCGGGCACGCGAGCACCTTCGAGGTGACCAGCGACGACTGGCTCACGCCCGCCGGCGACTGCATCCTCGCGGTCGAGGCGGACACCACGCCCGCCGACGTGCCCCGGTCGTTCGTCGAGGCGTGTCGCTCCCGGGGGGCGACGATCGTCGCCGAGTTCGAGGCCGCCGACGCGACCGAGACGGTCACCGGGCGGGGACACCCGGATCTCACGTTCGAGGGCGACCGGAGCATGGTCGGCCGGACGAGCGACTACGTCGACGACCGGACGGTCATGGTCGGTGCCGACAAGGCCGCGGCGGACTTCGACCGACGCCTCGTCGCCGCGCTGGAGCGTGGGGCGCCGCTGACGATGACGCTCCGGGTGGAGCCGTAGGCGGCCGGACCGCGGGCGACGGTTCTTGTACGATGCCGCCCGAGGGACCCGCATGAGCGACGACGAACCCGCCGAGAACATCAGCGGCGGCGACGCCGGCGGCGGCCGCCCGGCGGCGTTCGAGGCGGCCGAGGACCCCGCCACGCGCGCGGAGGCGGTCGTCGACGCCCTCGGCGACCAGTACTGGCGGAAGGCCTACGGCGGCCAGGACGCCTTCGAGTGTCTGGTCCGGACGATCCTCTCGCAGAACACCAGCGACAAGGCGAGCCAGCCCGCCCACGACGCGCTGATGGCGCGGTACGGACCGGCGGACGACGGCGCGGACGGCGGGGGCGACGGGGACGACCTCGCCGAGTCGCTCGCGGACGCCGCGCAGGACGAGGTAGCCGAGACCATCTCCGGGGCCGGGCTGTACAACATGAAATCCGAGCGGATCGTCGCGCTCGCCGAGCGCGTCGTCGAGGAGTACGGCGGCGCCGACGGGTTCGACGCGTTCGTGCGGCGGGAGGACCCCGGGACGGTCCGCGAGACGCTGCTGGACATGGACGGCGTCGGCCCGAAGACGGCCGACTGCGTCCTCCTGTTCGCGGGCGGCCGCGGCGGCGTCTTCCCCGTCGACACGCACGTCCACCGGATCGCCAGGCGGATGGGGCTGGCGCCGGCGGACGCCGACCACGAGGGAGTCCGCGAGGCGCTGGAGGAGTCAGTTCCCCCCGGGAAGTGCGGCTTCGGCCACACGGCGATGATCCAGTTCGGCCGCGAGTACTGCACCGCCCGCGAGCCGGCGTGTCTGGGGGGTCCCGAAGCGTGCCCGCTGTACGACCTGTGCGACCGGGTGGGTATCGACGAACTCGCGGGCGAGGCGGTCGACCCGAGCGAGGCCGTCGCCGACGGCTCCGGCGACTGAGTAGCCTACTCGACGGAACACTCCGCCTCGGGGACGCCCTCGACGGGCGCCTCGGACTGTTCGTAGGTCGAGTCGCCGGGGGCCATGTCCAGCATCGGCAGCGAGAGGGTGTAGTCGAACACGAGCGCGAACCGCGAGAACGGGTCCGCGAGGAAGTCCCCCGCGTCGCCGACGCCCGCGAAGACGACGCCGGTCTCGAGGTCGACTACCTCCGCCTCGCCCGTGGACCCGACGGCCGAGAAGCCGAACGCACCCTTTCCGCCGAGGTTGGTGAACAGCGACGTGTACACCGAGACGTCGATGGTCGGCCCCTCGGTGCCGACGGTCAGGTCCTCCCCGTCGCCGAAGCAGTCCTCGGGCGCGGCGGTCGCGGGCGCGACGGCCGACGCGGCGAGGGTCGAGAGACACACGAGGAGCGCGAGCCCGATCCGTATCGCGGGGCAGGTCCTCACGCCGTGTCCTTGTCGGCAGGGGAACAAAAAGACGGGCGAACCGCGTATCGGAGTTGATACCTTGCCGACGGTCGCTCAGTTCCGGGGAGCGGCACACCGAGCGCAGCCGACCCCGGCTAGGGGGCCTCGCCGATCCCCTCGACGACGTGGGCGGCGCCGGCGGGGTTCGTCGCCAGCGGCACGTCGTGCACGTCGCAGATCCGCATGAGCGCGGAGATGTCGGGCTCGTGCGGCTGGGCGGTCAGCGGGTCGCGGAGGAAGACGACGCCGTGACAGTCGCCGTTGACCACCTCGGCGCCGATCTGCATGTCGCCGCCGAGGGGTCCGGACGACTTCCGCTCGACCGTCAGGTCGGTCTCCTCGTTGAGTCGCTTGCCGGTCGTCCCCGTCGCGAGCAGGTCGTGGGTGGCGAGCACGTCGGCGTGCGCGCGAGCGAACTCGACGAGGGTGTCCTTCTGTTCGTCGTGGGCGATGAGCGCGATGCGCATACCGGGTCCTCGGCGGGGCGGGACTTGAGTGGGGGCGGTGGTGGGTCGACCTACCGTGAGCGTCTCACGAGAGGTCCACGGGCGGGACCACTACCGTGTCGTACCGCGAGCGAGCCAGCCGGCAGGCTGGTGAGCGAGCGGACGTTTTGTCGTGAACGGGTTTTCAATGGGGGTTCCCGCAAGGAGCGAGCGCAGCGAGCGACCGAGGAAACCCCCATCCGAAAAGCGGTTCTTTATTTGAAGCGGAACGTCTCCAGGTTCTTCGGCGCGAACGTCCGCATGTTGTAGTCGTGATACAGCGCCGACGAGAAGTCCTGCACCGAGCGCTCGTCGCCGTGGACGCACAGCACCTTCTCGGGGCGGGGGTTCATCGTCTTCACGAAGTTCTCCAGCCCCTGCCGGTCGGCGTGGCCGGAGAAGCCGTCGACCGTCTCGACGTCCATCTTGAGCGTGAGCGTCGACGTGCGGCTACGGTCCTGGGGGTCCTGCACCGGGATCTCCTCCCAACCGTTCTGGATCCGGCGGCCGAGCGTTCCCTGGGCCTGGTAGCCGACGAAGGTGAGCGTGGAGTTCTCCTCGGTGCCGAGGTGGCGCAGCCACGACATGATCGGGCCGCCGGTCATCATCCCCGAGGTGGAGAGGATGATGCAGGGCCCGCCGTCGGCGACCTCCTGACGCTCCTCCTCGCCGCCGTCGATGTGGTTGAACTGGTCGGCGAGGAAGGGGTTCTCGTCCTCGTGGAAGATCCTGTCCCGTAGCTCGTCTCGGAGGTACTCGGGGTAGGTCGTGTGGATCGCCGTCGCCTCCCAGATCATGCCGTCGAGGTGGACCGGCATCTCGGGGATCTTGTCGGTGCGCATCGCCTCCTCGAGCACCATCATGATCTCCTGGGAGCGCCCGACGGCGAACGCCGGGATCAGCACCTTCCCGTCCCGGTCGTAGGTGTCGTTGATCACCTCGACCAGCTTGCGCTCGGAGTCCTCCTGGTCGGTCTGGTAGTCGTTTCGGCCGCCGTAGGTGGACTCCATCACGAGCGTCTCCACGCGCGGGAAGTCGTTGACCGCCCCGTTGAACAGCCGGGTGTCGTCGTAGTGGATGTCCCCCGAGAAGCAGACGTTGTAGAGGCCGTCGCCGATGTGGAAGTGCGAGACGGCCGACCCGAGGATGTGACCCGCGTTGTGGAACGTGAGCTTCACGTCCGGCGCGATGTCGGTGACGTCGCCGTACTCCAGCGGGATGGTGTGTTTGATCGCCTCGCGCACCTGCGCCGACTCGTACGGGGGCGTGCGGCCCTCCTTGCTCGCGACGTCGAGGTAGTCGAGCGTGAGCAGGCCCATCAGGTCACGTGTCGGCTCCGTGCAGTAGATGGGGCCGTCGTAGCCGTACTTGAACAGCAGCGGGATGAGCGCCGAGTGGTCGAGGTGCGCGTGGGTGAGCACGACCGCGTCGATGTTCTGGGCGCCCGCGCCGAGCGCCTCCGGCACCTGGAGGTACGGCACCTCGCCCTCGGCGCCGGGCTTGTCGCCGCAGTCGACGAGGATCCGCGTCTCGGCCGTGTTGAGGATGAACGAGGCCCGGCCGACCTCGCGGCAGCAGCCGAGCGTGGTGATCCGGACCCACTGCTCGTCGGCCATCTCCTCGCGGTGGATGGTGCGCCCGACCCGCTCGAGGATGTCGCGCCGCTCCTCGCGCTCCTGCTTCAGGAAGTTGCGGACGTTCGACACCGTGGAGGACTCGATCGGCGGCGTCCGGACCACCTCGGGGGTCCAGCCGACCTCCTGGGTGATCTCCCGGAGGGTCGAGCCGTGGCGGCCGATGACCATCCCGGGCTTCTCGGCCTCGATGACGACCTCGCCGGTGTCCTCGTGGAAGTCGAGGTCGGCGACGCCGGCGTCGTCGGGGATGATCTCCTCGATCTTCGCCTCCGCCTCCCGGGGATCCGAGAGGACGTCCGGGTGCGGGCGGACGGTGATCCGCTTTCTGAGCTTCGAGGCGAGGCGGCGAACGAGGTCGCCGTCCTGCGCGAACTCCTTGGGGTGACGCGTGTAGATGACCAGCTCGGGGCCCTCGTACTTCACGTCGGTGACGGAGATGTCGTCGGGGATCTCCGATTCGATCTGTGCTTTCGTGGATTCCAGCTGTTTCTCGACTTGACTCATAACTGAGAGGGTCGTCGCGGGTACCGCGGGGCGCGGCTGTCGGACGCCACGCCCTCGGGTCGACTGTGAGTTGAAGACTGCATGAGTACGGGACGCTCCGTTCGTAGCTGCCCGCGTGGGCGACGGAAAACCCGCTTGGCCCCACGTAACCGCCGCGTGTTATAAAACTCTTCGCAAACCACTACCAGTGAGGGGGCCGAAGCGGGCGTATGCGACTCACGCCCGCCGTCGTCGCGGCCGAGCGCGACCGCCTGCGCGAGCGCGCGCGGGTCGTCGTGCCGCTCGTGAACGAGACGCGCGCCGCGCTCGGCGACCTGTTCGACGCCGACGTCGACCCGATCGACGACGCGCAGTACCGCCGCGAGGTCGACCGCGTGTTCGCCGACGGCGACCGCGCGGTCAACGTCGCCGCCCTCGCGGGACTGTTGCGCGACCTGGACGTCGAGGGCGACTACCCGGGGTTCGTCGTCGACGAACTCCTCGGGCGGCGCCTCGCCTCGACCATCGCCGGCGGGCAGCCGCTCGCGCTGCTCGCGGAGGCGACGTTCCACTTCGCCGACACCCGGGTCCACGGCGCCGCCGGCGACGCGGCGGGCGCGGACGACCTCGACGCCGCCCTCGCGGCGGGGTTCCAGACCAGGCTCCCGGGCTGGTCCTGGCGGGAGGGCGGGAGCCCGTTCGCGGTCGAGCCGGTCGGCTCCGACGACGGCGACGGGTCCCCGGACCGGACCCAGGACGGACCGTCGGGGGCGTGAGGGGACAGCGCGCCGCCCGCGAGGTGCTGCCGGAGGCGAGCGCGCGGCGCACGTCGTCGCGCCCGCGGTCGTCCCTAATCGTACTGTCAGTACAGCGCGAGCAGGTCGTCGGTGCCGTCGGCGTCGAGTTCGACGGTCGTCCGGGTTCCGCCGGCGAGTCCCCCCGGTCGGACCCTAAGCGTTGCCGCCGGACGACACTGGGTAGCACGGCGGGGGAACGCTCTTGCCGCCGGCGGGCGTCCTTCGGGTGTGAACGCCCGCCGTCGCCGCCGTGTCCGCACGCGCGGAGCCGACGGGCGGCGCGTTCGGTCGCCCGTCCCGCCGCGTGGCGCGTAGCCACGCACCCACCCTTGTCACCTCCGACGGACCGAACGCACCGAGTTTAAGACGGCAGTCCGATACCCACGAGTATGAGCGAAGGCGAGTCCGCCGACTCCGGCAGCGACGACCAGGAGTTGGGGATCACGAAGTCGAAGGAGTACGAGACCGGCGAGTGGTACGCCGAGGTCGTCAGAAAGGCCGGCCTGGCGAACTACGCGCCCGAGGGGATGTCCGGGTTCATCGTCACCCGGCCGCGCGGGTACGCGCTGTGGGAGCGCCTGCAGGGCTTCCTCGACGCGAAGTTCAAGGACACCGGGGTGCAGAACGCGTACTTCCCGATGTTCATCCCCGAGTCCTATCTGGAGGCCGAGAAGGACATCGTCGAGGGGTTCGATCCCGAGGTCGCGTGGGTGACCCACGGCGGCCACGACGAACTGGAGGAACGCCTCGCGGTGCGACCCACCTCGGAGTCGATCATCACGCCCTACATCAGCCAGTGGGTGCGGAGCCACCGCGACCTCCCCCTGCGGGTGAACCAGTGGTGCTCGGTGGTGCGCTGGGAGGCGACGGAGACGAAGCCGTTCTTCCGCACGAAGGAGTTCCTCTGGCAGGAGGGTCACACCGCCCACGCCGACCGCGAGGGCGCCTGGGAGGAGACGATGACGCGGCTCGACCAGTACGAGTCGGTGTACGAGGACTTCCTCGCGATCCCCGTCCTCCGGGGGCAGAAGCCCGACCACGACAAGTTCCCCGGCGCCGACACCACCACCACGGTGGAGGCGCTGATGCCCGACGGCAAGTCCGTCCAGGGCGGCACCTCCCACTACCTCGGGACGAGCTTCGCGGAGGCGTTCGACATCACCTTCTCCGACGAGGACGAGGCGGAGCGCCTCGCACACACCACCTCCTGGGGGCTCTCCTGGCGCGCGCTGGGCGCGCTCATCATGACCCACTCGGACGACCAGGGGCTCGTGCTCCCCCCCACGGTCGCGCCCACGCAGGTCGCCATCGTCCCCATCTGGCAGGAGGACACGAAGGACGAGGTGCTCGACTACGCCGAGGGCGTCGCCGAGGAGCTGGAGGAGGCGGGGATCCGCGTCGAACTGGACGACCGCGACACGCGCAATCCCGGCTTCAAGTTCAACGAGCACGAACTCAACGGGGTCCCCGTCCGCTTCGAGATCGGTCCCTACGAGGTCGAGGACGACGAGGTCACGGTCGTCCACCGGCCCGACGGCGCGGAGTCGACCGTCGCCCGCGACGGTATCGCCGACACGACCCGCGAGCACCTCGACGAGGTGTACGCGAAGCTGTACGCCGCCGCCGAGGAGAACCTCGAGGGCGAGGTCCGCGAGGCGGACTCCCGGAACGAGATCCTCGGAACCATCGGCCAGCACGGCGGCTACGTGAAGGCGCCCTGGTGCGGCGACGAGGCCTGCGAGGACGAGGTGAAAGACCAGATCGCCGCCGAGATCGTGATGGTCCCCTTCGAGGGGGACGACGACCTCCGCGACGCCGACCACGACGAGACGTGCGCCGTCTGCGGGGAGGCGGCGACGCGGACCGCCTACTTCGCGAAGTCGTACTGACCCCGCCCCGACGGCTCCGGCCCCGGTCGGCGAGGGGCCCGACGTCGACCACGCCCGCACGCGGCCGGCCGGTCCGCATCCCCCGTTTTCCCGTCCGTTCCCGCCGCCGGAGCACGCCCGCATCCCTCGACATGACAACTCGAATCCGAGTCAGGGCGAGCCGTCCCGCGGTTCGGGATCCTCACGGTCGTCCGAGAGGATAGGGTTGTCCTTTGATACCCTAATATGCCAATAACACACCCTTAGCCGTTTAGGGTCAGCCCTTTACCCGGGTGGCCTGTACCGTACCACATGACTGAGCCGGACGCGTCGGCGCACGTCGGGGGCCTGGCGGACCCCAGTGACGAGCGCTCGAACTGTGGTGTGGGCGCCGTCGTCGACTTAGACGGCGGTCGGTCGCACGAAGTAGTAACGGACGCACTCGACCTGCTGGAGAACCTCGAACACCGGGGGACGACGGGCGCCGAACAGAACACCGGGGACGGCGCCGGGATCATGATCGAACGGCCGGACGCCTTCTTCGAGTCGGTCGTCGGCGACCTGCCCGAGCGGTACGCGGTGGGGTCGCTGTTCATGCCGACCGACGACGCCGCGCGCGGCGACCTGGAGTCGCTCGTGGAGTCGACGCTCGCGGGGTACGACCTGGAGGTGCTCGCGTGGCGCGACGTGCCGACCGACGCCGAGGCCGCGGACCTCGGGAAGACGGCGCTGGAGTCCGAGCCCGACGTGTGGCAGGTCTTCGTCGCGCCGACGGACGACCCGAGCGACGACGACCTCGACCGACGGCTGTACGTCGCGCGGCGGGCGCTGGAGTCGGCCGTCGAGGGCGTCGACGGCGGCGAGCGATTCTACGTCTGCTCGCTGGACCGACGGCGCGTCGTCTACAAGGGCCTGCTGAAGGCGGATCAGCTCCCCGCGTACTACCCGGACCTGGGCGACGGGCGCCTCGACACCGGCGTCGCGCTGGTGCACGCGCGCTTCTCCACGAACACCCTGGGGGCGTGGCACCTCGCGCACCCGTACCGCAACATCGTCCACAACGGCGAGTTCAACACCATCCAGGGCAACGTCAACTGGATGCGCGCGCGCCAGTCGGACCTGGCCGACGGCGGCTTCACCGACGAGGAACTCGACGCGGTGCGGCCGGTCATCTCCGACCCGAACCAGTCGGACACGGCGTCGGTCGACGAGACGCTCGACCTGCTGCTCAACGGCGGGCGCGAACTCCCCCACGCGCTCCGGATGATGATCCCCGAGGCGTACCGCAAGGACGACGCGATGAGCGAGGCGCGCCGCGACTTCTACGACTACCACGCCTCGCTGGTCGAGCCGTGGGACGGTCCCGCCCTGGTTATCGGCTTCGACGGCGACCGCGTCGCCGGCGTGCTCGACCGCAACGGCCTGCGGCCGTGCCGCTACGACGTGACCGCCGACAACCGCCTCGTGATGGGCAGCGAGGTCGGCGCGCTGGAGCACGACCCGAGCGAGGTCAAAGAGCGCGGGCGCCTCCGCCCCGGCGAGACGTTCGTCGCCGACCGCGGCGAGGGCCGCGTCCTCGACGACGAGGAGGTGTTCGCCGACCTCACCGACGGGAAGTACGGCGAGTGGGTCGACGCCGAGCAGCGCGACCTGGCGGACGTGACCGCCGATGCCGACCCGAGCCCCGAGACCGGACCGGACGACGACCTGCGGAGCAAGCAGGCGGCGTTCGGGTACACGACGGACCAGCTGAACCACCTCATCGGCCCGATGGCCGAACAGGGGAAGGACCCCGTCGGCTCGATGGGCGACGACACGCCCCTCTCGGTCCTCTCGGAGTTCGACCGCCCGCTGTTCACCTACTTCAAGCAGCTGTTCGCGCAGGTGTCGAACCCGCCGATCGACTACATCCGCGAGGAGCTCGTCACCTCCCTGGAGACTCGTCTCGGGCCCCAGCGCAACCTCCTCGGGGAGACACCCGAGCACGCCCGCCAGGTCGTCAACGACTCCCCGGTGCTCACCGAGGAGGAGACCGCGACGCTCCGTGACCTGGAGACGGCGACCGACGGGACGCTCACGTCCGTCACGCTGGACATGACGTTCGATCCCGACGACTCCCTCCGGGAGGCCGTCGAGGACCTCCGCGCGGCCGCGGCCGAGGCGGTCCGCGACGGCGCCGACGTGCTCGTCCTCTCGGACCGCGACATGGGCGCCGACCGGATGCACGTCCCGAGCCTGCTGGCGACGGGCGCGGTCCACCACCACCTCGTCCGCGAGGGCCTGCGCGCCCGCGCCGGCCTCGTGGTCGAGTCGGGCGACCCGCGGGAGGTCCACCACGTCGCGTGTCTCGTCGGCTACGGCGCCGGCGGGGTGTGTCCGTACCTCGCGTACGACACCGTCCGCGACATCGTCGCCGGCCCCGACGGCGCCGACGAGGGGAAGGCGCTCTCCGCCTACCGCGACGCCCTGGAGATGGGCCTGCTCAAGACGATGGCGAAGATGGGCATCTCGACGGTCGAGTCCTACCAGGGCGCACAGATCTTCGAGGCGGTCGGCCTCGACTCCGACCTCGTGCGCGAGTACTTCGAGGGCACCGAGATCCGGACCGAGGGGATCGGACTCCCCGAGATCGAATCGGACCTGCGCGAGCGCTACGAGGTCGGCTTCGGGGAGGACCCCGAACTGGAGACGCAGGGCGAGTACGAGCACCGCTCCTCGGGGATCAAGCACGGCTGGAATCCCCACTCGGTGAACGCGCTCCACACCGCCGTCCGCGAGGGCGACCGCGAGGCGTGGGACGAGTTCGCCGCGCAGGTGAACGACCCCGACGAGCCCGCGGAGCTTCGCAACCTCCTCGACATCTCCTCCGAGCGCGACCCGGTCCCCGTCGATGAGGTCGAACCCGTCGAGGAGATCGTCGAGCGCTTCTCGACGGCCGCGATGAGCCTGGGGAGCCTCTCGCCCGAGCAACACGAGAACAACGCGATCGCGATGAACCGGATCGGCGCGAAGGCGAACACCGGCGAGGGCGGCGAGCCCCCCGAGCGCTTCGACACCGAGCGTAACTGCAACGTCAAGCAGGTCGCCTCCGGGCGCTTCGGCGTCACGTCGAACTACCTGGCGAGCGCCGAGGAGATCCAGATCAAGATGGCGCAGGGCTCGAAGCCCGGCGAGGGCGGCCACCTCCCCGGTCCGAAGGTGAACGAGTACATCGCCCACGTGCGCTACTCTACGCCCGGGGTGGGGCTCATCTCGCCGCCGCCGCTGCACGACATCTACTCCATCGAGGACCTGAAGCAGTTGATCTACGACCTGAAGGCCGCGAACCCGGAGGCCGACATCAACGTGAAGCTCGTCTCCGAAGCGGGCATCGGCACCATCGCCGCCGGCGTCGCGAAGGCGGAGGCGGACGTGGTCCACATCTCCGGGCACTCCGGCGGGACGGGCGCGTCGCCGAAGACGTCGATCAAGAACGCCGGCCTCCCGTGGGAGCTGGGCGTCGCCGAGGCGAACCAGATGCTGCGCGCGACGGGCCTGCGTGACCGCATCACCGTCTCGGCCGACGGCGGGCTCAAGACCGGCCGCGACGTCGCCGTCGCGGCCCTGCTGGGCGCCGAGGAGTTCGCGTTCGGGACGGCCGCGCTCGTCTCCTCGGGCTGCGTGATGGCCCGACAGTGTCACCAGAACACCTGCCCGGTGGGCGTCGCCACCCAGCGCGAGGACCTGCGCGACCGGTTCCCCGGCGAGCCCGAGCACGTCATCAACTACATGACGTTCATCGCCCAGGAGCTGCGCGAGATCATGGCCGACCTGGGGTTCACCTCGGTCGACGAGATGGTCGGCCGGGTCGAGTGCCTCTCCCAGCGCGAGGTCGACCACCCGAAGGCGAGCAAGCTCGACCTCTCGGCGCTCATCGCCGAGCCCGCCGACGACGGCCCGCGCCACAAGGTCCGCGAACAGGACCACCCCGACCTCGACGAGGCGCTCGACTGGGACCTCCTCGACGAACTCGGCGACAGCGTCGCGACGGGCGAGCCAGCCGCGCTCGCGGCGGACGTGGACAACACCGACCGCGCGGTCGGCGCCACGCTTTCGAACCGCATCTCGGAGGCCCACGGCGAGGACGGGCTCCCCGCGGGCACGCTCGACCTGGACTTCCGCGGCGAGGCTGGCCAGTCGTTCGGCGCGTTCCTCGCCTCGGGCGTCGACGCACACCTCGTGGGCGCCGCCAACGACTACGTCGGCAAGGGGCTCTCCGGCGGAACGGTCGTCGTGGAGACGCCCGAGGACGCCGGCTTCGAGCCCGACGAGAACATCCTGATCGGCAACGTCGCGCTGTACGGCGCGACTGACGGCGAAGCGTACGTCAACGGGATGGCCGGCGAGCGCTTCGCCGTCCGCAACTCCGGCGTGAAGGCGGTCGTCGAGGGCGTCGGCGACCACGGCTGCGAGTACATGACCGGCGGCGTGGTGGCGGTGCTGGGCGACGTGGGCCGCAACTTCGCGGCGGGGATGTCCGGCGGCGTCGCGTACGTCCACGACCCGGACGACGAACTGGCCGCCAAGACGAACACGGGGATGGTGAGCCTGAGCGACGACCTGACCGACCAGGACGAGGCGATGCTTCGCCGCCTGGTCGAGAACCACCACGCCCGCACCGGCAGCGAGCGCGCGGCCGACCTGCTCGCCGACTGGGAGTCGGTCGTCGGCGACTTCACGCGCGTCCTGCCGGACGCGTACGCCGAGGTGATCGCGGAGGGCCGCGGCGACGACGTGCGCGAGGAGATCCCCGAGGCGGCGGACGGGGTGGAGGCCGCCGCGAAGTTCGGGGCGGGCGCCGTCGGCGACGACTGAGGTGAGGTCGACCGCGGGGAGACCTCGGTGAGTCGGCGGCGAGGTCTCCGTGCCGAGCCGCCCACGAACGAGGCGTCGCCGAGCGAAGCGAGGCGACGGACGGGCGGCGTTCACAAATCGCGGTGCGATTTGTGAGCTCACGAGACCGCAGGTCTCGTGAACGGCGAGGTCCTCGTGCCGAGCCGCCCACGAACGAAACGAGACACGATCGAAGCGAGCGTCCCGGAGACACGGCGCAACGGTCTCCGTGCCGAGTCGCCCACACACAGGACCCACCGCCGACTCGGTTCCGGGGACCCGATCCCCGCGGAAGCGTCCCCCGACCGGCGTTTTTTGTGCCGCCGCGACCCGGTACTCGACGATGACCCGCCACGGCCCGCCCGAGCACTGCCCCGACTGCGGGAGCGCGCTGTCCCACCCGGACCCGCCGACCGTCCACCGGTGTCGCGACTGCGACGAGTTCGTCTTCCACAACCCGACCCCGAACTGCCGCGTCGCGGTCCTGGAGAGCGACCGCGTCCTGTTCGCCCGCATCGACGACGCCCACCGGGTCGAGCCGTCGCCGGACGACCCCGAGCGGGAGTGGATGCTCCCGGGCGGCCACCTCGAGGTGGACGAGCAGCCGGACACGGCGGCGGCACGGGAGCTGCACGAGGAGACCGGGCTGGCGGTCGACCCCGACGACCTCCGCCTGTTCGACGCCGTCACGCGACAGGTCGTGGAGGGGAGCCACGCCCTCGTCCTCCTGTACGCCGTCGCCCGCCGGGCGACGGAGGGGGAGCCCGTCGGCGCGAGCGACGCGGCGGGGGCGGCGTTCCTCGGGCCCGGGGAGTTCGGCGGCCGGGAGCGCTACCGGACGCTGTACGACGAGCCGGAGCGATACCGCGAGCCGTCGGGCCTGCGCGACCGGGCGCGGGCGGCGCTCGCCGGGCAAGACCGGGCTTAAACCGCAGGCCGACGAAGCCCGCCCATGGACAGCCTCAATCGCATGGCGGTGGAGCTGGTCGACGAGGCGCTCGACTTCGCCGACGAGCTCAACGTCGCCGGCTACGAGCTCGACTCGGGCGCGACGGTGATCGACTTCGGCGTCGAGGCGGACGGCGGCCTGGAGGCGGGCCTGCTCCTCGCGGAGATCCAGACCGCCGGCCTCGCCACCCTCCAGACGCGGATGGGCCGCGTCGACGGGTCGCCGACGCCGTACGTCGAGCTGACGACCGACCACCCGGGTATCGCCCTGCTCGGGTGTCAGAAGGCCGGCTGGGAGCTCGACGTCGGCGAGTTCGCCGGGCTCGGCTCCGGCCCCGCCCGCGCGCTCGTGGGCGAGGAGCGCGAGTACCAGGCGCTCGGCTACTACGACGAGTTCGACCTGACGGTGCTGTGCGTCGAGAGCGCCGTCCTCCCGGACGACGCCGTCGTCGAGCACGTCGCGGAGAAGGCGAACGTGAACGAGGGGGCCGTCTACCTCCCGACGACGGCGCTCGGGTCGACCGCCGGGAGCGTCACCGCGGCCGCCCGCGCCGCGGAGTTGGCCGTCTTCCGCCTGTTCGAGCTCGGGTACGACCCCCAGGACGTGCAGTCCGCCGCCGGGTCGGCGCCGGTCGCCCCGGTCAGCTACGACGAGACGGAGGCGATGGGCCGGACGAACGACGCCCTCGCGTACGGCGGGGAGGCCCACCTCACCGTCGCCACCGACGACCCGGACGTGTTCGAGCAACTCCCCTCCAGCGCCGCCGACGAGTACGGCCGGCCGTTCTCGGCAGTGTTCGCCGACGCCGACTACGACTTCTACGAGGTCGACGAGTCCGTGTTCGCCCCCGCGGCCGTCACCGTCGACGTGCTCGACGGCCCGACGTACGCGCTCGGGGGAACCCACGAGGACCTGCTCGCGGAGTCCTTCGGGTACCAGTGATCTGAGCGACGGGAGCCCATGAAGTTCAAACTCGTCCCCGAACCGCCGGACACGGCGGCGTTCGTCGCCGACGCGCAGGCGGCCGTCCCGCTGGTCCCCGGCAGCGAGGACGACTGCTGCGCCCGGCTGATGCGCCGACTCGGCCTCCGCTCGCGCGACGTGGCCCGGACGTGGCTCACCTTCCTCCGGGCGCTCGGGCTGGCCGAGGAGACCGACGAGGGGTTCAAGCGCCGGCGCGCGGACCCGACCGTCGACCGCCTGCGGGAGCGCCTGCTGTCTGGCGTCTACGGCGCGAGCGACGTGGCCGACGCCCTGCTGGCCGCCGACGGCGACGGCCCCGACGGCGGAGCGACGCCGGGCGGCGGCCACGCCGCCGACGAGGCCGACCCGCTGAGTGCCGAGGAGGCCTTTGCGGGGTTCGCCGACCGGGTCCCCGAGTGGGAACGCTACCGCACCGAGGACTGGGAGTCGGTGTGGCGAGAACGCGTGCGCCGGATCCTCGGATGGTTCGTCCTGCTCGACCTCGCCGCCGAACGCGACGGCGGGTACGTCGCGACCGGGACGCTCCGGACGCTTCGACAGGGGGAGGATGACCCGGCGGAGTGAGCGCGGGAACGACGGCCGGAGCGAAGGGGCCGACCCCGCTCAGACCCTCGCGCCCCCGCTCGCCGACCCCCGGGCGGTGACGTTCGACCTCGACGACACGCTCGTCTCGTACCGCCGTACCACCGGCGACGTGCTGGCCGCCGCGTTCGAGGCCGTCGGAACCGACCCGGTGTTCCCCGTCGACGCGTACCGCGACCGCTTCGCCGAGTTCAACGACCGGACGGGTTCGATAGCGGACCTCCGTGCGGCGTGTTTCGCCGAACTCGCCGCGGACCGGGGCCGCGATCCGGAACTGGGCCGCGAGGTCGCCCGGGCGTTCGAGCGCGAGCGCGACCAGTCGAACGTGACGTGGCGCCCCGGCGCCCCGGACCTGCTGGACGCGCTCGACGAGCGCGGGGTGCCCTACGCGGTCGTGACGAACGGCCCGCCCGACGCGCAGGCGGCGAAGGCGGGGGCCGTCGGCCTCGACGAGCGCGCGGTCGACGTGGTGTACGCCGGTCACGACGCGCCCGCCAAGCCCGCGGCGGGGGCGTTCGAGGCGGCCCTGGCCGCCCTCGGCGTCGACGCCGACGACGCGGTCCACGTCGGCGACTCGCCGGCGTCGGACGCCGAGGGCGCGCTCGCGGCGGGGATGGACGCCGTGCTCGTCGGCGACCGGACACCGGTCCCCGAGGACGCGGCCCGGGTGCCGTCGCTGTCCGCGCTCGTGGACGGGTGAGAACGGAACGGAGAGAGCGAACGGATCCGCACCCGCGGACGGCCTGGACGCGGGTGGGCGTTACTCGTCGCCGTACTCGACGCCGGTGACGGTGCCGACGCCCTTGCTCTGCCCCTCGCGGAAGACGAACCGCTGGCCCTCCTCGACGAGGTACGGGTGGAACTTGAACCGGATCTCGGTCTCGCCGGTGTCGCCGGGGAGGAGCCGCCCGCCCTCGGGCGAGAACACGGCGGCCTCGCTCACGGTCTCCAGGTGGACGACCGGCTCGTACCCCTCCCCGATCCGGGTGGGGTGGTTCAGCACCATCACCTCGGCGTCGAAGGAGCGGACCGGTCGCGGGTCGGCGTCGCGGGGGACCAGCGCCATCCCCCGCCGGATCTCCTCCTCCCTGACGCCCTTGAGCGCGATGCCGACGATCCGGCCGGCGCGCGCCCTGTCGACGCGGTGGTAGTGCATCTCGATGGAGCGCACCTCCACCTCGCGGAAGGAGCCGTCGGCCATCGGCCCGAGCAGGAGGTCGTCGTCGGCCTCCACCTCGCCCGAGCGGATGGTGCCGGAGGCGACCGCGCCCACCCCCTTCACGTCGTAGGTGCGGTCGATGTACATCCGGAAGTCGCCGTCGGCGCCGGCGGCGCGTTTCGGGAGGGCCTCCAGCATCCGATCGAGTTCGCCCAGGCCCTGCTTCGTCACCGCCGAGGTGAGCAGCACGGGGACGACGCCGTCGCCGATCTCGTCGACGGCGGCGGCGACGCCGTGGCGGCCCGTCCGGAGGGGCGTCTGGCCGACGTCCCTGAGCATCGACTCCACCTCCCGCTCGACCTCCCGCACGCGCTCCTCGGGGGGCGCATCGACCTTCGTGATCGCGACGACCGTCGGGAGTTCCATCGCAAGCAGGATGCCGAGGTGTTCCCGGGTGGTCTTCGTCGGGCCGTCGTCGGCGGCGACCGTCAGGAGGCCGTAATCGAGCTTCTGGCCGACGAGCCCCCGGATCGTCGTGCGGAGCCACGGCTCGTGACCGACGGTGTCGACGAACGAGACGAGGCGGTCGGCCTCCTCGACGACGCGGGCGCGGTCGGACTTGCGGTCGGGGTTGTCCATGCGGACGGGGCCGTCGTCGTCGAAGCCGTACACGCCGTAGCTGAGGTCGGCCGAGAGCCCGCGCTCCATCTCGTGGGGCTGCACGTCGAGGTACGAGCGGGTGCCGCCCTCGCCGTCGTCGGCCTGCCCGGTGACGAGCGTGCCGACGAGCGTGGACTTGCCGTGGTCGACGTGGCCGGCGGTGCCGACGACGATGTGGTCGTCGTCCGCCTCGAACGCCGCGCCCTCGCGGATCGTCGCGAGGCCGACGATCCCGCCCTCGGCCTCGTCGTCGCCGGCGGCCCACGTCTCCACGTCGTGGATGTGCGCGTCGGCCTCCTCGGCCAACAGCGAGAGCACGTCCATCGACTCCGAGAAGGCGGTCGGCGCGATGCCCGCGATGCCGCCGTCGTCGGTGACGCCGACCACGTACAGCGCCTCGCCGTCGCCCGAGAGCACCCGGTGGCGCAGCTGTGCGGCCAGCGACTCCATGCGACCCTCCGCCAGGTGGACCTCGCGAGTGAGGCGGGTCTTGAACTCGACGTTCCCGCCCTCCTCCTCGCCGCGCTCGATGGTACGCCGGAGCACGGCCCGGTCTGCGCCCATAGCCGTCGGGTAGGGTCGGGCGAGTATAACGGTTTTCACGCGTATGTGACTCAATGGCACAGTAGCGACGGGGACCTCGGGCGTTCGACGGGTGCCGTGAGGCGACGGACGGGCGGGACGAGCGGAACGACAGGACCGTCGGAACGGTCCGCGTTCGCCCGGAACGGCGGGGGCGGAGGCGTCAGTCCTCCTTCAGCGTCTCGTAGGCGCGGTTGACGCGCTTGAACTCCTCCTCGTCGCCGCCGGAGTCGGGATGCGTCTCCTTCACCCGCTCCCGGTAGGCGGACTTCACCGCCGCCTGGTCGGCGCCGGCGTCGACGCCGAGCGTCCGGCGGGCGTCGCCGGGGGGCATCCCCGAGGTCGCGTTCGGCGCCGCGGCCCCGGCGGTCGTCCCACGCCCGCGCCCCCGCGGGCCGCCGGGTCCGACCCGTCCGCCGTCGCCCATCCGGGCGCGCGCCTCGCGGGCGAACCGGGAGTCGCCCCCGCGGGGGCCCTCGGCGGCGCCCCGTCGCGAGCGACGGCCGGCGGCGCGCGAGCGGAGGTCCTCCTTCATCCGGCCCGACGCCTGGTACCACATGAAGTAGGCGGCCGCGCCCGTCGGGAGCGCCGCGACGAACACGAACGGCGAGTGAGTGATCCCCAGCATCGCGAGCGTCGCCGTCAGGCCGGCGAGCACGGCGGCGATCCCGAGCAGGAGTACGTCGCGGTCCACACCCCGGATCGGCGCCGGCCGACCGTAAACCCCTCGCCGGGCGACCGGAACCGGCGGAGCGGCCAAGTCCCCCGACGCCCAACGGACGTCCGGAGGCACCACGATGAGCGTCACCGGACTCTGTCAGGTGTGTGAGGTCGCCGCGGCGAACTTCTCGTGCGACCGCTGCGGCGCGGCCGTCTGCCGGGATCACTACGACGCGGACACCGGCTTCTGTGCCGACTGCGCCGCGGGGCCGGGGATGACGTAGGCCCCGTCGACCCGCGGCGACGGCCCCGTCGCGTCGGCCGGGGTTCCCCGGCGCGGCCGTCAGTCCGTCGCTTCAGCGCCCCGCTCCGTCCCCGCGCCCGGGGGGACCGCGGTACCGTCGTCGTGGTCGCCGTCGGCGTCGGCCAGCACGCGCTCCGGGAGGGCCACCGTCACCACGGTCCCGGTCGTGTCGCGGTCATCGAAGGAGAGGTCGGCGCCGAGCAGGCGGGTCCCCCACCTGACCACCCACAGGCCGAGGCCGCTCCCGTGGGACAGCGCCGTCTCCGTTCCCGAGCGGATGCTCTCGAGCTCGGCCTCGGGGATCCCCGGCCCGTCGTCGGCGACGACGAACCGGACCCCGTCGTCGTCGACCCGGACGGCGACCCGGACGGTCGCGCCGTCGCCGTGTTCGATCCCGTTCTCCACGAGGTTCCCGATCACCACCCGGAGCACGCGCTCGCGCACGACCAGCCGGAGGTCCGAGGGCACGTCGACGGCGACGTCCGCGTCCGGATACGACTCCCGGACGTCGCGGACGACGTCGCGGCAGACCTCGGCAGCGGCGACCTCGCGCGCCGCGGCGGCGTCGTCGAGGACCTCCTCCACGTCGCGAGCCTTCTCGCCGAGGCGCTGGAGCGCCCGGCCGCGCCTGCTGATGGCGTCCGCGAGCGGCCTGTCGTCCTCGTCCACCCGCTCGGTCAGCAGGTCCGCGTTGCCCACGACGACCGTCATGTCGTTTCGGAGGTTGTGCCTGAGGACGCGGTTGAGTACCTCGAGGCGCTGCCTGCGCGCCTCCCGGTCCGTCACGTCCGCGAACGTCACGGTGTAGCCGACGACGCGGCCGTGGTGGTCGTCGATGCCGGAGACGGTCGCCTCGTACACGCGGTAGCCGGCGTCGGTCGTCTGCTCGATCCGCTGGGGCTCGGTGTCGTCGAGGTCGATGTCGGCGACGTACGCGTCGAGCGGGTCGCCGGCGACCGAGCCGGCGCTGTCGCCGCCGCCCGCCGGTCCCGCATCGTCGGCCTCGGCGGCGGCGCGGGGTCGGCCGTCCCCGATGCCGAGCACCGGCCCGGCGGCGGAGTTGAACTCGATGAGCCGCCCCTCGGCGTTGACGACGACGAGGCCCACCCCCACGTCCTCGATGGCGGCCCGGCGCCCGAGCACCTGCGTCGCCGGCAGCAGGCCCTGGAGCCTGAACCGGAACAGGGCGAAGCCGAACAGGACCCCGGTGATCGCGAGGGTCAGCGGCGTGAGATCCAGCGCCGGGACCGGCGGGAGGAAGAACACCGCCTTCACGTGGGCGGCGAAGCTGACGGCGGCGCCGAGGATGAGCGCGATCCCCTGGTCGCGGTAGAGGGCGCCGTAGGAGAGGACCGGTTCCAGGAGGAACACCATCCCCGCGCCGATGACGACCCAGCCGAACGCGGCGTGGACGTAGAACCAGATCCCGGGGTCGAACAGCACCGTCGCGGTCCCGAACGTCGGCGCGATGCGGTAGTCGGTCCACATCAGCCCGTGGGCCGGCGCCGTGGCCACGAGCAGGGTGGTGACGACCGGGACGACGGACACGACCGCGATCAGCCGCCGGTCGACGTACTCGCCGCGGCCGGTGTACCCGAGCGCGAAGAACAGCCACGCGGGCGCGACGATGGCCTTCCCCACCTCGAGGGGGACCTCGAACAGCTCGCGCGTGCCCGGGTCGAACGCCGTGAGCGCCAGCGCGTACGACAGCGACCAGACGGCGACCCCGGCCATCAGGAGCGCGAACGAGGTCGCGCCCGGCTCGCCGCGGTTCTGCCAGGCGTACGTCCCGACGGCGACCGCGGTCCCGCCCGCGAGGAACGCGAGGAGGACGACCGCGAGGCCCTCGGGCGACATGGTCCCCCCTCGTCGGCGGAGACGTAAATACGACACCCCCTTCGGCTCCCGCGACGGGAGACCGGGCCTCGGCCGGCCGGCCCGCGCTCCGTCAGTCGCCGCGGTACCGGTTCAGCCGGTCGCGAAGGCGCTTCGCGGCCTGCCCGGACGCCTTCGCGAAGTCCTCGTCCGCGTCTCGCGGCCTCGCCGCTCGACTTCCCGAGGCGCTGTGCGCCCCGCCCTCCTCCCCCGCGAAGATGATCCCCCGGGAGGAGTTGACGAGGCCGACGCCGTCGGCGAGGCCGTGCTCGACGGCGGCCTCGGCGTCGCCCCCCTGCGCGCCGACGCCGGGGACGAGGAACGGCAGGTCGGGGACCGCCTCGCGCAGCTCCGCCAGTTCCTCGGGCGCGGTCGCGCCGACGACGAGGCCGACGTTGCCGCGCTCGTTCCACAGGTCGGCGAGCGCGGCGACGCGCCGGTACAGCGGCTCGCCCGAGTCCAGTTCCAGGTCCTGCAGGTCGGCGCCGCCGGGGTTCGAGGTGCGACACAGCACGAACACGCCCTTGTCCTCCCTGGAGAGGAACGGCTCCAGGGAGTCGCGCCCGAGGTAGGGGTTCGCGGTGATCGCGTCCACGTGCTCCAGCACCTCGGCGTACTTCCGTGCGGTGTTGCCGATGTCGCCCCGCTTGGCGTCGAGCAGGACGGGCACGTCCTTCCCGTGGGCGTACGCCACCGTCTCCCTGAGGGACCGCCAGCCGTCGGCGTCCTCGTAGAAGGCGGCGTTGGGCTTGTAGCAGGCGGCGTACTCGTGGGTCGCGTCGATGATCCGGCGGTTGAACGCCCACCGGGGGAGGTCCTTGTCGAGGAGGTGCTCGGGGATGCGGTCGAGGTCGGCGTCCAGCCCGACCGAGACGACGGTGTCCTTCGACTCGATGCGGTCGCGGAGGCGCTCGAAGAAGGCGTTGAACTCGGGCATGCGCCCAGATTCAGCGCGGGTGGGCTAATGGTTCCCGGTTCTGCCGGTGCGTGCCCCCCGGCCGGTGGGACGGAGGCGGGGGCCGGGACGGGGCCGACCGTCGCCGGCGGTCGTGCGGACCCGACGCGAGGCATCGACAGCTACACCACCCCGGCGGCGGGAGCACCGCCGTGCTCCGTCGCCTCGCCGCCGCCGTCGACGACTACCTGCTCGCGTGGGTGCTCGGCGCCGTCGCGGTCGGGCTCGCGGTCCCCCGGCTGGCCGCGCTGAAGCCGCTGTCGACGCCGCTGCTCGCCGTGATGATCGGGTCGGTGTCGCTGACGCTGTCGCCCGCGCGCTTCCGCGGCGTCCGGGGACGGCCGCTCGCGGCGGTGCTGGCCGTCCAGACGGCGATGCCGCTGGCCGCCCTCGCGCTCGCGCGCCTGCTCGGGCTCCCGCCGGCGCTCGCCGCGGGGTTCGTCGTCCTCGGCGCCGTCACGCCCGAGCTGGTGACGCCGACGATGACGGAACTGGCCGGCGGCGACACCGCGCTCTCGACGGTCGTGCTCGTGGCCGTCGGGGTCGCGACGCTCGGGATCGTGCCGGCGGCGACGACGACGTTGCTCGCCGGGGGCGTCGCCGTCGACGCGGTGCCCATCGTCCGACAGCTCCTCGTCGCGGTGGTCGCGCCGATGGCGCTCGCGGTCGGGCTCCGGGCGCGATTCCCCGGCCGGATCGCCCCGCACGACGACCTCTACCCGTCCGTGTCGGGCGTGATGGTCGTGCTCGTCATCGGCATCGTCGCCGCGGACAACGCCGCGCTCGTGCTGTCGGGGGAGGGGGTGCTCCTCCCGGTCGTCGCGGGCGCCGTCGCGCTCAACCTCGCGGGGTACGCCGCGGGGTGGCTCGCCGGCTCCGCCCTCGGGTTCTCCGCGGGCGAGCGGGTCGCCTCGACCCTCTGTGTCGGGATGCGCGACTTCGCGGTCGCGGCGGCATTGCTCGTGGCCGCGGGGTTCCCGCCGGCCGCGACGCTTCCGGCGGTGGTGTTCGGCGTCGTCGAGATGACGACCAGCGCGGGGCTGGCCCGCTACTGGGCCGACTGAGCGGGCGGCGTCGACGGCGGCTCCCCCTCACCGTCGGACGCCGCCTCAGCCTTCGCTTCCGCGTCGCGGCCGGCCGTTCCCGCGGCGTCCGTCCCGTCCGCGCCGGGGTCGTCGGGCGAGACGCGCGCCAGCCGGCTCGCGTTCGCGGTGACGCCGACGGTCATGCCCGCGTCGCCGGCGAGGACGGCGAACCAGATCGGGACGAGCCCGAACGGGACCGCGGCCGCGAGCGCGGCCTTCGCCGCGAGGCTCGTCCAGACGTTCTGCCGGATGACGGCGTTGGCGCGCTCGGCGAGCGTCCGGAGGTACGGGAGCGTCGAGAGGTCGTCCGCCAGCAGCGCCACGTCCGCGGTTTCGAGGGCCGTGTCGGTACCCGCGGCGCCCATCGCGATCCCCACCGTCGCGGTGGCGAGGGCGGGGGCGTCGTTGACGCCGTCGCCGACCATGGCGACGCCGTCGTGCTCGTCGAGCAGTTCCTCCACGGCGGCCACCTTCTCGTCGGGGAGCAGTTCCGCGCGCACCTCGTCGACCCCCACCTCGCGGCCGACCGCCCGGGCGGTGCGCTCGTTGTCGCCGGTGAGCATCGCCGTGCGTACGCCGGCCTCGCGGAGGCGCTCGACCGTCCGGCGCGCCTCGGGGCGCACCTCGTCGGCGACGGCGATGACGCCCTCCAGGTCGTCCTCGGTCCCGACCAGCACCACCGTCTTCCCCTCGGCCTGGAGTTCGGGAACCGTGTCCGAGAGGAGGTCCAGACAGTTGTTCCGCTCGCAGATGGCCCGCGATGTCCGGGTGACGACCCCGCCGTCGGTGGCGGCGTGGACGTGCGAGAGGTCGAAGCCCAGGTCGGCGAACAGGCCCGGCTTGCCCGCGTAGTGGGGCGTCCCGTCGAGCGTCGCGGACACGCCCTTTCCGGCGACCGCCTCGAAGTCGTCGACCGCGCGGTCGTCGACGCCCTCGGCCTCGGCGTGCTCGACGATGGCGTCGCCGATGGGGTGCTCGGAACGCAGTTCCAGCCCGCGGGCGCACCGGAGCACGTCGGCCTCGGAGTTGTCGCCCAGCGGGATCACGTCGGTGACGGTCAGCTCCCCCTTCGTCAGCGTGCCCGTCTTGTCGAAGGCGACCGCGTCCACGTCCCCCATCGCCTCCAGATGCGTGCCGCCCTTGATCAGCACGCCGTTGCGGGCGGCGGCGGTGATGCCGGAGACGACCGTGACCGGGGTGGAGATGACGAACGCGCACGGGCACGCGAGGACGAGGAGCGTGAGCCCGTAGAGGACGTACGTGTCCCACGCCGCGCCGACGGCCAGCGGCGGGCCGAGCGCGACGACCAGGGCGAAGCCGACGACGACCGGCGTGTAGTAGCCCGCGAAGCGCTCGACGAACTGCTCGCGCTCGGAGCGCTCGCCCTGGGCCGCCTCGACCATGTCGACGACGCGCGAGAGGGTGTCCTCGCCCGCCTCGGTCGTCACCTCCACCTCCAGATAGCCGCCCTCGACGATGGTGCCGGCGAACACCTCGTCGCCCGGCGCCTTGTCGACCGGGACCGACTCGCCGGTGACGGGTGCCTGGTTCACCGCGCTCGTCCCGTCGGTGACGGTGCCGTCGCGGGGGATCCGCTCGCCCGGGCGGACGACGACCGTCTCGCCGACCTCCACGGCGTCGGCGGGGACCACCACTTCCTCGCCGTCTCTCAGGACGGTGGCCTCCGACGGCGACAGCTCCATCAGCTCGCGGAGGGAGTCGCGCGCGCGGTCCATCGCCGCCGCCTCCAGCAGCTCCGAAAGGGAGAACAGCGTCGTCAGCGTCGCCGCCTCGAAGTACAGCGGCTCGTCGAAGCCGATCCCCGCCGCCACCGCGCCGAGGATGGCGACGCTCATCAGCAGGTCGATGTCGAGGCTCCGCTGGCGCAGCGAGTAGTAGCCGTCGCGGAAGACGGCGACGCCCCCGACGGCGACGGCCCCGAGGTACGCGAGGTCGCCGACCCGGACCACGCGGCCGAACAGGTCGACGGCGGGACCGGCCCCCGCGGGCGCCAGGGGGTTCGCGAGCACGAGGCCGACCGCCGTCAGCGCCGCCGCGAGGTACGTCGCGTACGCGCGGCGGCTCCGCCACACCGAGTCGCCGCCGGAGCCGTCGACCCCGCCGTCGCCCCCGTCGAGCGAGGTCCCGACCACCTCGTAGCCGACGCCCTCGACCGCCGAGACGACCGCCGCGAGCGTCGTCGCGTCCGGGTCGAACCGGAGGCGCACCGTCCCGGATGTCGGGTACGCGTCGAGGTCGCGGACGCCCTCGACGCGCTCCAGCGCGCCGGACACCTTGCCGGCACAGGAGGCGCAGTCCATCTCCGGCACCGACAGCGTCACGGACTCCAGGCCGTCGGCGACCTCGTACCCTGCACCCTCGACCGCCGAGACGACCGACTTCCGGTCGACGGTGCCGTCCGTGGCGACCGTCAGGTCGCCGGTCGTCGGCCGGGGGTCGACGCCGGTGACGCCGGGGACCCCGGAGACGGCCCGCTCGACCTTCGACGCGCAGGAGGCGCAGTCCATGTCGGGAACCGAGAGGTCGACCGTCCGGTCCGTCGGCCCCTCCCCCGACTGCCCCGAGTCGGCCCCTCCGCCGCGGCCGTCCTCGGGGGACGATCCGTCGACGGCGTCGTCACGAGTCATTCCTACCTGCGGTAGCGGTCGGTCGGGTATTAACCTGACTGCCAATACGGGCGCGATAGATGCTCGTTCCTAGCAATAGATCCGGGCTGAGTTATTATTCCACGTCGCTCCGGGCGGGCCGCCCGAGTTCGCGCTCGACGCTCTCGACCTTCTCGCGGGCGGACTGGTCGCGCGTCCGCTTGTCGTCGATCTTCAGGAACGTGGAGACGCGGTCGCCGTCGACGGCGGTGTGGGCGGCCGTCGCGGCCGCCATCAGCTCCTCGACGTCGTCGGCCTCGATGACGGTCCCCATCGGGTTCGTCTCGTAGGTCACGTCGAAGTCGTCGAGGGCGGCGACGGCCTTCGCCACCTCGCCCGACATGCTCCCCTCGACGACCGGCGCGACGCTCAACAGCGCGATGACGGTCATGCGCGGGGACACGTCGCCCGCGGTGAAAGCGGTTCCCCCGACCGAGCGCGACGGCCCGTGGGTGACGACGCGGGGAGGCGGCGTGTCCGGGACCGGCACGGGCTCGGGCGCCCGCCGGGAAGCGGTACCCACAACTTCCGGGGCCCCCTCGCCCCGACGTGTATCTGAGCCACCCGGTCAGGCGGATGCGCGACGACCCGATCCCGGGAGAGACGGCGACCCTGGTCGTCGAACTCGGCGACCGCGACGCCGAGGACTTCCGCGGGGCCGTCGGGGACCTCGGCGGCACCGTGGAGGCGGAGCTGCCGTTCGACTCCTACCGGGTCGCGCTCCCCGAGGAGGCCGTCTCGGCCCTGTGCGACCTGAACGGGCTCGCGGTCGTCGAAACCGTCGACGCCGTGGGCTACGGCGGGGACGCCGGGGAGGACGTCGAGCAGGGGGACCCGGAGTAGGGCGCCGCCGCGGAGGGCATCGTGATCCGCGTTCGCCTACGCGGGGATGTCCGAGACGTACGCCGTGAGGTCGGTCGTCGAGACGACGCCGACGACGCCGCTCTCGCCGTCGGTGACGGGCATGTGGTGGAACCGGTGCTCCAGCATCGTCGCGGCCACGTCCGCGAGCGAGTCGCCGGGGGCGGCCGTGACGAGGTCCGTGCTCATGTACTCGGAGACGGGCGTCCGGTCCTTCGGCTGTCGCTCCGCGACGATCTGCACGAAGTCGGTGTTCGTGAGGATGCCGCGGAGCGTCCCGTCCCCGTCCACGACGATGACCGACCCGATGCCCCGCTTCATCATGCCCTTGGCCGCCTCCTCGACCAGCGTGTCGGGCGTGACGGTGTAGAGGCTCTCGGACATCACCTGCGCGACGAACACGTCGTCTAGATCCTCCATGGGTACTCCGGGGATGCGGCGGGGGTGGAATAAGCGTTGGCGTCGCGGGGCACGGGGTGGCACACGAGCGGGGCCGCGACTGGTGAGGCGACGCCTCGTTCGTCAGCGGCCGTCCGAGAAGGATGCACTGGCGGGGATTTGAACCCCGGTTGTGACCATGGCAAGGTCACGTGATACCACTACACTACCAGTGCGTACCTGCATCCGGGCGCCGTCTCCGGCTTTCTCCCGGTGCGCATTCACCACTAACGGCAGGGGAGTACATAAATCCGTTCCTCCGCGGCCGCCGTGTGCACCCCTCTCGTGTGACGCGATCCCACCCGGGTGACGCCACCCGGCACGTGAGTGGTTCGCACGTGAAACGTCCGCGGACGGGTGTGTGACGGCGTGACTACGGGAGAGACGAGTCAATACCCTTTTACGGTGCGGCCGAGGATCGACGTAGTACAGTCCGGTGCAGCGACAATGAACGGAACGACGCTCGACGTGCTCGTTCCGTCGTCGCTCGTCCGGGAGGCCGAGGACGGCCGCGAGGCCACGCGGAAACTCGGTTACGTCGCCCGCGCGGCGACGATCTTCCGGGCGGACCGGTTGGTCGTCTTCCCCGACCGGGAAGGCGAACGCCGCAGAGGCGGCGAGTACGTCCGCACGCTGCTGGAGTACTGCGCGACCCCCTCCTACCTCCGCAAGGAGGTGTGGGGGAAACGCGAGGAGCTCCGGCACGTGGGGGTGCTCCCGCCGATGCGGCCCGCTCGATCCGGCCCCGACGGGTCGGAACTACGAGAGGGAATCGTGACCGAGGTCGGACCTGAAGGCCGCGTTCGGGTCAATTGCGGAACGCAACACCCGATCTCCCTGCACGCGCCTCCCGGACGGGAGGTCGTGGAGGGGGAGCGCGTCACCGTCAGGGTCTCTTCGAGAGAACCGGTCCGTGCCCGCCTCACCGACGACCCCGCGCCGGGGTTCCGGGTGGCGGAATCGGACCTGAAGGACGCCCTCGCCGCCGCCGACGCCGCGATCGCCACGTCGCGCCACGGCCGGGAACTCACCGTGTCCCGGCTGTCCGACGTCCGCGATCGCACGCGCGACACGCACGTCGCCGTCGCGTTCGGCGCGCCCGGCAGGGGGCTCCCGGCCATCCTCGGGATGGACCCCGCGGATGTCCCGGTCGACCCCGACGCCACGGACGGCTCGGGGTTCGACCTCTGGCTGAACGCGATTCCGCGACAGGGGAGCGAGGTCGTGCGGACCGAAGAGGCGATCTTCGCCGCGCTCTCGCCCCTCACGCTCACGGAGTAAGCCAAACACAATGCCACAACCAAGCAGACCACGCAAGGGTTCGCTGGGCTTCGGCCCGCGCAAGCGCGCGAGCAGCGAGGTCCCCCGCATCCGCTCGTGGCCCGAGGACGACGGCGCCGCCGGCGTCCAGGGCTTCGCGGGCTACAAGGCGGGCATGACCCACGTCGTCATGGTGAACGACGAGTCCGACTCCCCGCGCGAGGGGATGGAGGAGTCCGTTCCCGTGACGGTCGTGGAGGTGCCCCCCATGCGGGCGGCCGCCCTGCGAGCCTACGAGGACACGCCGTACGGACAGAAGCCGGTCACCGAGGTGTGGGCCACCGAGTTCCACGAGGAGCTCGACCGCACGCTCGACCTGCCGGCGGAGAACACCTTCGAGGAGGACGCCGAGGAGCTGCGCGAGCTGGTCGACGACGGCGTCGTCGACGACCTCCGGTTCATCACCCACACCGAGCCGGCCGCGCTCTCGAACGTCCCCAAGAAGAAGCCCGACGTGATGGAGACGCGGGTCGGCGGCGACTCCCTGCAGGAGCGCCTCGACTACGCGCTGGAGCTGATCGAGGACGGCGGCGAACACGAGTTCGGCGACGTCTTCCGCGCCGGCGAGTACGCCGACGTCTCCGGCATCACGAAGGGGAAGGGCACCCAGGGCCCCGTCAAGCGCTGGGGCGTCCAGAAGCGGAAGGGCAAGCACGCGCGGCAGGGCTGGCGGCGCCGGATCGGCAACCTCGGCCCGTGGAACCCCTCGCGCGTCCGCTCGACCGTGCCCCAGCAGGGGCAGACCGGCTACCACCAGCGCACGGAGCTCAACAAGCGGCTCATCGACTTCGGCGAGGGCGACGACGCCTCCGTCGAGGGCGGCTTCAAGGGCTACGGCGAGGTGGACGGCCACTACGCGCTCGTGAAGGGCTCGCTGCCGGGTCCCTCCAAGCGCCTCCTGCGGTTCCGCCCGGCCATCCGGCCGAACGACCAGCCGCGCCTCGACCCCGAGGTGCGCTACGTCTCCACCGCATCGAACCAAGGATAATGAAGGCAACAGTACGCGACCTGAACGGCGACGAGGCGGGCGAGGTCGACCTCCCCGACGTCTTCGAGACGGAGTTCCGCTCGGATCTCATCCGGCGGGCCGTCGTCGCCGCGCAGGCGAACCGGAAGCAGGCCTACGGCGCAGACGAGTACGCCGGGCTCCGCACGCCCGCGGAGTCGTTCGGCTCCGGCCGCGGCATGGCCCACGTGCCCCGTTCGAACGGGCAGGGCCGCCGCGTCCCGCAGACCGTCAAGGGTCGGAAGGCCCACCCGCCGAAGGCCGAGAAGGACCAGAGCAAGAAGGTGAACGACAAGGAGCGCAAGCTCGCGACGCGGTCGGCCATCGCGGCCACCGCCGACGCAGAGCTGGTCGCCGAGCGCGGCCACGCCTTCGACGAGGACACCGAGCTCCCGCTCGTCGTCTCCGACGAGTTCGAGGACCTCGTGAAGACGAAGGAGGTCGTCTCCTTCCTCGAGGCCGTCGGGCTCGCCGACGACATCGAGCGCGCCGACGAGGGGCGCACGATCCGCGCCGGGCGCGGCACGACCCGCGGCCGGAAGACGCAGGAGCCCAAGTCGGTGCTGTTCGTGACCGCGGGCGAGCCGTCGAAGGCGGCGCGCAACCTCGCAGGCGCGGACGTGACCACCGGCCGCGAGCTCAACGTCGAGGACCTGGCGCCGGGGACGCACCCCGGCCGCCTCACGGTGTACACCGAGAGCGCGCTGGAGGAGGTGGCCGAGCGATGAGCTCCGTCATCCACCACCCGCTCGTCACCGAGAAGGCGATGGACGAGATGGACTTCCAGAACAAGCTCCAGTTCGTCGTCGACATCGACGCCGCCAAGCCCGAGATCGCCGACGCCGTCGCCGAGCAGTTCGACGTGGGCGTCGAGTCGGTCCGGACGCAGGTGACCCCGCAGGGGAAAAAGAAGGCGACCGTCGAACTCGACGAGGACAGCGACGCACAGGAAGTCGCCTCCCGCATCGGGGTGTTCTGACATGGGACGCAGGATCCAGGGACAACGACGCGGCCGCGGCGGCTCGACGTTCCGAGCCCCGTCGCACCGCTACAAATCCGACAAGCAGCACAAGAAGATCGCGGAGGACGACGCCGACACCGTCCACGGCGAGGTCGTCGGCATCGAGCACGACCCCGCCCGGTCGGCGCCCATCGCGGACGTGAAGTTCGAGGACGGCGACCGCCGCCTCGTGCTCGCGCCCGAGGGGATCAGCGTCGGCGAGACGCTGTCCGTCGGCGTCTCCGCGGAGATCAAGCCCGGCAACACGCTCCCGCTCTCGGAGATCCCCGAGGGGGTGCCCGTGTGCAACGTCGAGTCCAAGCCCGGCGACGGGGGCAAGTTCGCCCGCGCCTCCGGCGTCAGCGCGACGCTGCTCACCCACGACCGCGACGTCGCGGTCGTCCAGCTCCCCTCCGGGGAGGTCAAGCGGCTCAGCCCCGACTGCCGCGCCACCGTCGGCGTCGTCGCCGGCGGCGGCCGGACGGAGAAGCCGTTCGTGAAGGCCGGGAACAAGTACCACAAGATGCGCAGTCGCGGGACGAAGTACCCGCGCGTCCGGGGCGTCGCGATGAACGCCGTCGACCACCCCTTCGGTGGCGGCGGCCGCCAGCACCCCGGCCAGCCGAAGTCCGTCTCGCGGAACGCCCCGCCGGGACGGAAGGTCGGCGACATCGCCTCGAAGCGGACCGGTCGAGGTGGCGACAGATAACATGAGTTCGGAATACCGCACCGGCCGCGAGGGTGAGTTCACCTACCGCGGCCACACGCTCGACGAGCTGCAGGAGATGGAGCTCGACGAAGTCGCGGAACTGCTCCCCGCCCGTGCGCGGCGAACCATCGACCGCGGTCTCGGCGTCCAGCAGATGAAGCTGCTGGAGGCCGCCGAGGACGCCACGGAGGAGGGGACGGCGAACGACCCGATCCGGACGCACGTCCGGGACATGCCGATCCTGCCGTCGTTCGTCGGCCTCACGTTCGAGGTGTACGACGGAAGCCACTTCGAGCGCGTCGAGGTCGAGCCCGAGATGATCGGGCACTACCTCGGCGAGTTCAACCTCACGCGCAACTCCGTGGAACACGGTCAGGCCGGAATCGGCGCGACCCGGTCCTCGAAGTTCGTGCCCCTCAAGTAATATGGGAATCAGCTACAGCGTCGACGCCGACCCGGAGACCACCGCCAAGGGGATGCTCCGCGAGCGGCAGATGAGCTTCAAGCACAGCAAGGCCATCGCCCGCGAGCTGAAGGGCGAGACGGTCGCCGACGCGGAAGAGTACCTGCAGGCGGTCATCGACGGGGAGCGTTCCGTCCCGTTCCGCCAGCACAACTCCGGCGTCGGCCACCGCTCGGACATCGACGGCTGGGACGCCGGCCGGTACCCCGAGAAGGCCTCGAAGAACTTCCTGAAGCTGCTCGAGAACGTCAGGAACAACGCCGACGAACAGGGCTTCGACGGCGAGTCGATGACGATCACACACGTCGCCGCCCACAAGGTCGGCGAGCAGCAGGGCCGCAAGCCCCGCGCGATGGGCCGCGCGAGCGCCTGGAACACCCCGCAAGTGGACGTGGAAATGATCATCGAGGAGGACGATACCTAATGGCGGACGAGCACCAGTTCATCGAGGACGGGCTCCAGCGGAGCCAGATCAACGAGTTCTTCGAGGAGGAGCTCGGTCGCGCCGGCTACGGCGGGATGGACGTCGCCAAGACGCCCATGGGCACCCAGATCGTGCTCAAGGCCGAGAAGCCCGGGATGGTGATCGGCAAGGGCGGCAAGAACATCCGTAAGGTGACCTCCGAACTGGAGGAGCGCTTCGACATGGACGACCCGCAGATCGACGTCCAGGAGGTCGACGAGCCCGACCTCAACGCGAAGATCGTCGCGGACCGTCTGGCGAACGCCCTCGAGCGCGGCTGGTACTTCCGCCGCGCGGGCCACACGACCATCGACCGGATCATGGACGCGGGCGCGCTGGGCGCCGAGATCGTCCTCTCCGGGAAGGTCACGGGCGCCCGATCGCGCGTGGAGAAGTTCAACCGCGGCTACATCAAGCACAACGGCGAGCCCGCCGAGGAGGTCGTCGACGAGGGACAGGGCGTCTCCGTCATGAAGCTCGGCACCATCGGCGTGACCGTGAAGATCATCCCGCCGGGCGCGGAGCTGCCCGACGACTTCGAGATCGCCGAGGACGCCGACGCGCCCGAGGTCGAGCAGGCCGACGCCGGCGAGGGCGTCGAGGACCTGCTGGCCGACGTGGACGACGAGGAGGTCCCCGAGACCGAGCCGGAGATCCCGGGCGGCGAGCCCGACTTCGAGGAGCCGGAGGTCGCCGGCGACGACGAGGACGTCATCGACGAGGAGGTCGTCGAGGAGGTCATCGAGGCCGACGAGACGGCCGACGGCGACGCCGCCGAGACCGCCGAGCCCGAGGACGACGAGGAGTCCGAGCCCGAGCTCGACGACCTCGACGAGGACGTCGAGGCCGAGGCCGAGGACCTCGTCGCCGAGATGGAGGAGGAGGCCGACGAACAGGACGCGGACGACGAGGAGGAGGAGTAACCGATGGCGATCCTTCACGTCCAGGAGATCCGCGACATGACGCCCGCCGAGCGCGCGGCCGAACTGGAGGAGCTCGAGACCGAGCTGCTCAACGCGAAGGCCGTGCAGGCGGCCGGCGGCGCCCCGGAGAACCCGGGGCGCGTCGGCGAGCTGAAGCGCACCATCGCGCGGATCAAGACGGTCCAGCGCGAGGAAGGCGACCTCGACGACACCGACGAATAACATGGCACTGACCCCCGAGACGCTCACGCGACACGAACTCCGCGGCCTGCCCGTACGGGTGGCCGCCGCCGCCAGCGACGCCCACGTCGGGCTCGCGGGCGTCGTCGTGTCCGAGAGCATGCGCACCCTCACGGTGCGCACGTCCCGGGGGGACAAGCAGGTGCCGAAGGAGGGGACGACGTTCCGGTTCGTCCTCTCCGCGCAGGAATCGGCCGGCGGTGCGGGCCACCGCTCGGCCGGGCCCATAGATGAAGCCGCGGGGGACCGCAAGGCCCCCGGGTCCGCGTTCGAACTTCCGTCGTCCGAGCCCCACACGCTGGCCGCGGGGCGAGGACAGTACGAAACTGCCGGCGTCAGACCCGGTCAGTCGGGCGGTTGCGAGGACGCGGTCTCCGTTACGGTGGATGGGGCCAGACTGCTCTCACGACCCGCCTTCCGCACGGAACGTGCGGGTGATCACCAATGGCAATCGGACTGAACGTAACAGAACCGGAGGAGGCCTGCTCCGACGAGAACTGCCCGTTCCACGGATCGCTTTCCGTGCGTGGGCAGACGCTCGAAGGGACGGTCGCCTCCACATCGATGGACAAGACGGTCGTCGTCGAGCGCGAATACGACGTATTCGTGCCGAAGTACGACCGGTACATGAAGCGACGCAGCCGCGTGCCGGCACACCTGTCGCCCTGCCTCGACGTCGAGGAGGGCGACCGCGTGCGCATCGCCGAGACGCGGCCGCTGTCGAAGACGAAGAGCCACGCGGTCGTCGAGACGCTCGAGACGGAGGGTGATGCCTGATGGAGGCCCTGAAGGCCGACGTCACGCAGGGCCTGGAGAAGGGCTCCCTGATCGCGTGCGCCGACAACACCGGCGCGCGCGAGCTGAAGGTCATCTCCGTCGCGGGCTACTCGGGGACCAAGAACCGACACCCCAAGGCGGGCGTCGCCGACAAGGTCACCGTCTCGGTGACCAAGGGCACGCCCGAGATGCGACGTCAGGTGCTGGAGGCCGTCGTGGTCCGCCAGCGTAAGGCCATCCGTCGTCCCGACGGCACCCGCGTGAAGTTCGCGGACAACGCCGCCGTCGTGATCGACGACATGGAGGAGCCGCGCGGGACCGAGATCAAGGGTCCCATCGCGCGGGAGGTCGCAGAACGCTTCGGGAGCATCGCGTCGACCGCGACTCAGATCGTATGAGCGAGCAACCGCACAAACAGCGCACACGGACCCGGGACGCGCCGCTCCACGAGCGGCAGAAGTTCGTCCGCGCCACCCTCTCGGAGGAGCTCCGGGAGGAGTACGGTCAGCGGAACGTCCGCGTCAACGCGGGCGACACCGTCGAGGTCATGCGCGGCGACTTCGCGGGCGAGGAGGGCGAGGTGCTCGAGGTGGATCTCCGCGAGTCGGTGATCCACGTCGAGGACGTCGTCGTCGAGAAGGCCGACGGGGAGGAGACCCCGCGCCCGCTCGACGCCTCGAACGTGCGCGTCGTCGACCTCGACCTCGAGGACGACCGCCGGGAGGCGCGTCTGGAGTCCGACGAGGAGGCAGCATAACATGAGTAACCACCAGAAGCGACTGTCGGCCCCGAACTCGTGGCCGATCGAGCGGAAGGAAGAGACGTTCACCGTGAAGGCGGGCGCGGGCCCGCACGGCGAGTCGGGCGTCCCCCTGCTCATCGTCCTCCGGGACGTGCTGGGGTACGTCGACTCGCGCAAGGAGGCGCGCTACGCGCTCGATCACGGATCCGTGCTCGTCAACGGCAAGGCGGTCTCCGACGAGGCCCGCCCGGTCGGGATGTTCGACATCCTGGCGTTCGACGAGCGCGAGGAGTACTACCGGGTGTTCCCCGGCGAGGGCGGCCGGCTCTCGCTGACGCCCATCGACGAGGAGGCCGCCTCCTCGCGGCTGGGGAAGGTCGCCGGCAAGACGCAGGTCGCCGGCGGCGACTTCCAGTACACGCTCCACGACGGGACGACCCTCGTGAGCGAGGACGGGAGCTACGCCGGCGGCGACTCGCTGGTGATCGACAACGAGACCAAGGAGGTCGTCGCGCACTTCCCCTACGAGGAGGGCGCGCTCGTCACCGCCGTCGCCGGCAGTCACGCCGGCGAGATCGGCACGATCGACGAGATCACCGTCACCGCGGGCTCCGGCGACAACGCCGTGAGCGTCGCGCAGGACGACGGCGACGACGCCGGCTTCGAGACGATCGAGGACTACGTCGTCGTCATCGACGAGAACTTCACGAGCGACGCGGGAACCGCGTCGGAGACGTCGAGCGGCGGACGCCGCGAGACCGACGGGGGTGACGACGAATGAGCGAGGCCGACTCCGAGTCCCTCCACGAGATGCGCGAGCCGCGCATCGAGAAGGTCGTCGTCCACATGGCCGTCGGCCAGGGCGGGCGCGAGCTCGCCAACGGCGAGGAGATCCTCGAGGAGATCACCGGGCAGGAGACGGTTCGCACGACGGCCAAGCGGGCCATCGGCGAGTTCGACATCCGCCCCGGCGACCCCATCGGCGCGAAGGTCACCCTCCGCGGCGAGGACGCCGACGAGTTCCTCGAGAGGGCCCTGGAGCTGGTCGACCTCTCGGCCTCGCAGTTCGACGACACCGGGAACTTCAGCTTCGGCGTCGCCGAGCACACCGAGTTCCCGAGCCAGGAGTACGACCCGCAGATCGGCATCTACGGGCTCGACGTCACCGTGACGCTCACGCGACCGGGGTACCGCGTCTCCAAGCGGGACAAGGTCACCCGGTCGATCCCGAGCAAGCACCGGATGAGCGTCGAGGACGCCGTCGAGTTCCTCGAGCGCGAGTTCGACGTGGAGGTCACAGCATGAGCGACGCAGACATCGACACGAAGGGACCCGAGGAGACGGGCGAGCACGCGGCGAAGCGCACCGGCCAGCAGGTCGAGTGCCGCCGCTGCGAGCGCAAGCAGGGGCTCGTCGGCAAGTACGACATCAACCTCTGCCGCCAGTGTTTCCGCGAGGTCGCCCGGGACATGGGGTTCCGGAAGTACCGATAACTATGGCAGGAAACGACCCACTCGCCGACGCCCTCGCAGGCCTCGACAACGCGGAGGACGTCGGCCATCTGGAACACACGGTCCGGCCCGCCTCGAACATCATCGGCTCCACGCTGGAAGTGCTGTACGACAACGGTTACGTCGACGGCTTCGAGTTCGTGGACGACGGCCGAGCGGGAACGTTCGAGGTCGAACTGAAGGGCGCGATCAACGAGTGCGGCGCGGTCAAGCCGCGGTACTCCGTGGCCGCCGACGGCTACGAGAAGTGGGAGAAGCGGTTCCTCCCCGCCCGCGACTACGGCGCGCTCATCGTGACCACGAGTCACGGCGTCATGAGCCACTACGAGGCCCGCGAGGAGGGCATCGGTGGCCAGGTGATCGCATACGTCTACTGACAATGGCAGAACGAACAATCGAACTACCCGAGGACGTCTCCGCCGACCTCGACCACCTCGATCTCACGATCGAGGGGCCGAACGGCTCGGTGACGCGTCGGCTGTGGTACCCGGACGTGAGCGTGTCTGCGGAGGACGACGCCGTCGTCATCGCGTACCCGGACGACGCCGACCGCCAGACGAACGCGACCGTCGGCACCTTCGCGAGCCACGTGGACAACATGATCCACGGGGTCACCGAGGGGTGGGAGTACGGCATGGAGGTCTTCTACGCCCACTTCCCGATGGACGTGTCCGTCGAGGGCGACGAGGTCGTCATCACGAACTTCCTCGGGGAGACGGCACCCCGCCGCGCGGAGATCCGCGGCGACACCGAGGTACAGGTCGACGGCGAGGAGCTCGTCCTGACCGGCCCCTCCAAGGAGGACGTCGGGCAGACGGCCGCCAGCATCGAACAGCTCACCCGCGTGACGGACAAGGACACGCGCGTCTTCCAGGACGGCGTGTACATCACGCGAACGCCCACGGGTGATGTCTAAATGAGCGACGACGTCGAGGAGCTCGAGGACATCTCCGGGGTCGGCCCGTCGAAGGCCGACGCGCTGCGCGAGGCCGGCTACGAGACCGTCGAGGACGTGAAGGCGGCCTCGCAGTCGGAGCTGGCCGAGGTCGACGGCGTCGGGAACGCCCTCGCCGCCCGCATCAAGGCGGACGTGGGCGGGCTCGAGGTCGAGGAGGAGACCGAGGCCGAGATCGAGGAGGACGAACCCGAGGCCGAGGAGGAGGACGTCGAGACGGAGCTTCGCCCGCGCGGTCACGCGGACAAGACCCCGGAGCTCGACGACGAGCGCGCACGCGCGCTCGCCCAGAAGCACCGCGAGTCCACGCCGCAGTTCAACCGGCAGGACTACCACAAGAAGAAGCGGATCCCGACCTCCTGGCGGCGCCCGCGCGGCACGCTGTCGAAGCAGCGCCGCGGCATGAAGGGGAAGGGGCCGACGGTCGAGGCGGGCTTCCGCTCGCCGAAGGCCGCCCGCGGCCTGCACCCCAGCGGCTTCGAGGAGGTCCGCGTGCACAACGCGGACGACCTCGAGGGCGTCGACCCCGCCACGCAGGCGGTGCGCATCGCGTCGTCGGTCGGCGCGCGCAAGCGCGAGACGATCGAGGACGAGTGCGAGGAGCGCGAGATCCGCGTCCTCAACCCGACCTACGTCGAAGTGGAGGTGGAAGAATGAGCGACCTGGCAGCACAGCGCCGGCTCGCGGCCGACGAACTCGACGTCGGCAAGAGCCGCGTGTGGCTCAACCCGGAGGCACAGGACGAGCTCGCGGACGCGATCACGCGCGAGGACATCCGCGAGCAGATCGAACAGGGCAACATCCGCGAGAAGGACGCCAAGGGGAACTCCCGCGGCCGGGCCCGCGAGCGCGACGAGAAGCGCTCGTACGGCCACCGCAAGGGCGCCGGCACCCGCAAGGGGAAGGCCGGCGGCCGGCAGGACTCCAAGGACGACTGGATCGCGCGGATCCGTGCCCAGCGCGCACGCCTCAAGGAGCTCCGCGACGACGGGACCCTGGACAGCTCGCAGTACCGCGAGCTGTACAACAAGGCCTCCGGCGGGGAGTTCGAGGACGTGCGACGGCTCGACTCGTACATCGTGAACAACTACGACGTAACACTGGAGGACGACTGATGGCGACCGGACCACGCTACAAGGTACCGATGCGTCGCCGCCGGGAGGTCCGGACGGACTACCACCAGAGGTTGCGCCTGCTGAAATCCGGCAAGCCGCGCCTCGTGGCGCGCCTGTCGAACAAGCACGTCAGGGCGCAGCTGGTCACCCCCGGACCGAACGGCGACGAGACACACGCGGCCGCGTCCAGCGAGGACCTGTCGGAGTACGGCTGGGAGGCCCCCACGGGCAACCTCCCCAGCGCGTACCTGACGGGCTACCTCGCGGGGCTGCGGGCGGTCGAGGCCGGCCTCGAGGAGGCCGTCCTCGACATCGGCCTGAACACCGCGACGCCGGGCAACAAGGCGTTCGCGGTGCAGGAAGGAGCGATCGACGCCGGGCTCGAGATCCCCCACAACGAGAGCGTCCTCGCGGACTGGTCGCGCAACCGCGGCGAGCACATCGCCGCCTACGCCGAGCAGCTCGAGGAGCCGCTCTACAGCGGGGACTTCGACGCGGCGGACCTGCCCGAACACTTCGACGAGGTTCGGGAGACCCTGACGGAGGAATTCGACAATGAGTAGAAACGGCGGATGGGAGCCGCGCACGCGGCTCGGCCGGAAGGTACAGGAGGGCGACATCACCTCGATGGAGCAGGCGCTGGACTCGGGGCTCCCGCTGAAGGAGCCCGAGCTGGTCGACCAGCTCATCCCGGACCTGGAGGACGAGGTGCTGGACATCAACATGGTCCAGCGCATGACCGACTCCGGGCGCCGGGTGAAGTTCCGGTGCGTCGTCGCAATCGGCAACCGCGACGGCTTCCTCGGCTACGCCGAGGGCCGCGACGACCAGGTCGGCGGCGCGATCCAGAAGGCGATCGAGGTCGCCAAGCTGAACATGATCAAGGTCGACCGTGGCTCCGGCTCCTGGGAGGACTCCGCCGGCGGGGTCAACTCCCTCACCCGGACGGCGACCGGCAAGGCCGGCTCCGTCGAGGTCGAGATCAAGCCGGCCCCGCAGGGGCTGGGCCTCGCGGCGGCGCCGACCGTCCGCAACATCCTCGAGCTGGCGGGCGTCCAGGACGCCTGGACGTCCTCGACGGGGAACACGCGGACGACGGTCAACCTCGCGAAGGCGACGTTCAACGCCCTGAAGAACGCCTCGCAGGCGCGCACGCCCGACCGGGCGCGGCGCGTCCAGCGCGAAGCCGAGGGTGGTAACTGATGCAGGCGGTCGTCCAACTGCGCGGCGAGATCGACATGTCCGCCGCCCAGCGCGACACCCTGAAGATGCTCAACATCCACGCGATCAACCACTGCGCGCTGGTGCCCGAGGAGGACACCTACCGCGGGATGATCGCGAAGGTGAACGACTTCGTCGCGTTCGGCGAGCCCGACGTCGAGACGGTCGAGATGCTGCTCTCGCGCCGCGGCGAGCCCCTCGAGGGCGACGCCGACATCGACGACGGGTGGGTCGCCGACAACACCGACTACGACGACGTGTCCGCGCTCGCGGCGGCGCTGGTGGACGAGGAGACGACCCTGCGCGAGCAGGGCCTCTCGCCCGTCCTCCGGCTGCACGCCCCGCGCGGGGGCCACGACGGCATCAAGCACGCCGTGAAGAACGGCGGCGCGCTGGGTCACCACGACGACATCGACACCCTGCTGGAGGCGATGCGCTAATGACGAACAAGAAGCGACGCCAGCGCGGCTCGCGCACGCACGGCGGCGGCTCCCACAAGAACCGGCGCGGCGCCGGTCACCGGGGCGGCCGCGGCGCGGCCGGCCGCAAGAAGCACGAACGGCAGCTGTACGGTCCGCTCGGCAAGTACGGCTTCAAGCGACCGCAGGGCGTGCAGGACGAGGTCGTGGAGGTCTCCGTCCAGAAGCTGGACGAGGACGCCGCCCTCCTGGCGGCCGACGGCCTCGCCGAGGAGGAGGGCGACGGCTACGCCCTCGACGCCCGCGACGTGGCCGAGGACGGCCACGAGGCGGACGTGGTGAAGGTGCTCGGCGGCGGGCAGGTCCGCGGGGAGCTGCACGTGGTCGCGGACGCGTTCACCGCCGAGGCCCGCCGCCTCATCGAGGAGGCCGGCGGCTCGGCCGAGCTGACCGAGCGCGCCGAGGAGGCACAGGCCGACGACGAGGCGGCCGACGACGGGGACGGCGACGACACCGACGAGTAGTCGCCCGACACGCCGCCGCGGTTTCCGGCTCCCGATTCTTCGCGATGCACCGTCGACGAGCGGCAGCGCTGCGGGGCGGTGCCGTCGCCCTCGCGGGCCCGGTAGCGGGCGACTACCGATCCCGTCGCCCGTCCGTCGCGGGAGGCCGATCCCCTCGCCTGCGGCGCATCCGCGGCCGGGCGGGCGGAATATCCAATCGAAGCGTTAAGGTGTGCCGGCCGACCAGACACACGCAATATGGGTTGGAAAGAGACCGCGGAACCCGTGCTCACGCGGATGCCGACGGTCGAGCGTCCGGAGGGGCACGTCCCCTTCAAGCGGAAGATGGCCTGGACGGCGGGCATCCTCGTAATGTACTTCTTCCTCACGAACATCACGATGTTCGGGCTCGCGACGGGCGGGGCCGGGGGCGACTTCTACGGCCGCTTCCGGTCGATCCTCGCCGGGTCCTCCGGGTCCATCCTCCAGCTCGGCATCGGTCCCATCGTCACGGCGTCCATCGTCCTCCAGCTGCTCGGCGGCGCGGACCTCCTCGGTCTCGACACCGACGATCCCCGCGACCAGGTGCTGTACCAGGGCCTCCAGAAGCTGCTGGTGGTCGTGATGATCTGTCTCACCGGGCTGCCGATGGTGTTCGCGGGCAACTACCTCCCGGTGAACACGCAACTGGCGAACCAGCTCGGGATCGGCGTCTTCGGCCTGAAGACGGTCCTGTTCGCGCAGATGTTCGTCGGCGCCCTGCTCATCCTGTTCATGGACGAGGTCATCTCCAAGTGGGGCGTCGGCTCCGGGATCGGGCTGTTCATCATCGCGGGCGTGAGCCAGCAGCTCGTCGCGGGCCTGTTCGCCGTTCCCGCGCTGGGCACGCAGGTCACCGGCTTCTTCCCCGCGTGGTACGGCATCATCACCGGGAGCATCGAGCTCGACCCGTTCTTCCAGTCGCTGCTGTTCGACCCAGGCAACCTCCTCGCGCTGTTCACCACGGTCCTCATCTTCTCGATCGTCGTCTACACCGAGTCCGTGCGCGTGGAGATCCCGCTGAGCCACGCCCGCGTGAAGGGCGCCCGCGGTCGCTTCCCCGTGAAGCTCATCTACGCGTCCGTCCTGCCGATGATCCTCGTTCGCGCGCTGCAGGCGAACATCCAGTTCCTCGGCCAGATCCTCAACAACTACGTCACGCTGCCGGCGTTCGTCGGCGTCTACTCGCAGGGGCAGCCGGTGAGCGGGCTGTTCTACTACCTGGCGCCCATCCAGTCGCGCTCGGACTGGATGTGGTTCACCGGCGCGTTCACCGTGAGCGCCGAGCCGTGGCAGATCGTCATCCGGGTGCTCGTCGACCTCACCTTCATGATCGTCGGCGGCGCGATCTTCGCGGTGTTCTGGGTGGAGACGACCGGCATGGGGCCGGAGTCCACCGCCCAGCAGATCCAGAACTCCGGGATGCAGATCCCCGGCTTCCGGAAGAACCCGCAGGTGATCGAGAAGGTGATGGAGCGGTACATCCCGCAGGTGACCGTCATCGGCGGCGCCCTCGTCGGGGCGCTGGCGGTGCTGGCGAACATGCTCGGCACGCTCGGGGGCGTCTCCGGGACGGGCCTCCTGCTGACGGTGTCGATCACCTACAAACTGTACGAGGAGATCGCCGAGGAGCAGCTCATGGAGATGCACCCCATGATGCGCCAGATGTTCGGGTCCGACGACTGACCGGCGCCGACGCTCCGACCCCTGAGTTCTCGCGCTATCGGAACCGGCGACCTCCCGTCGCCGTCCGGCTAGACCGTGTCGGACCCCTCAGTTCTCGGGTTCGATAATCGAGTGGTCAGTATGAAATACTCGGTGCGGGAAGCACGCGTATGCACACGAGTGACGGCCGCACCCGACTGGAGGGGGAGCGCCTCGAGGAGCTGCCGGAGTTCGACCTCCGGTACCTCTTCGACGACGGGGAGCGCCCGAGTTCGGTGACGGTGTACGCCCCGGAGTCGCTGGAGACGACGTGGATCACCGTCGACGCCGACGTGGCGGTGTCGCTGGACGAGCTCCGCTGAGGTCGACGCCGGCGGACGGCCGCGGAACCGGCGTCGGGACCGGCGACGAGTGCGAGCGCTTAATCCGGCTCGGTGTATGGCGTCTGTATGGACACACGAGACAGCAGCGGTGCGTCCGTCCCACCGACGCGCCGTCGCGGTTCCTCGCCCCCCGTTCGCGACGGAGACCCACGCGGAGGTGGCCGTCCGTGAGCGACCTGCTCTCGAACGCGGTCGTTCCGGTCGCCTCCGAGGCGGACGCGCGCGCGACCGCCGCGGCGATGCGGGCCCACGGCGCCGAGGTCGGCGACGTGACGCTCGTGTACGTCGTCGAGAAGGCCGGCGGCGCGCCGGACAAGGCGGGCGTCGAGCAACGTGAGGCGGTCGCCCGGGAGGCGTTCGAGGCCTTCGAAGCGGCGTTGCCGGACGTCGTCGCCGACGAGCGGATCGTGTACGACACCGACATCGTCGAGGGGGTCCTCGCGGTCGCCGCGGAGGTCGACGCCAGCGCGGTGGTGTTCACGCCCCGCGAGGGCGGCCGGTTCGTCCGACTGCTCACCGGGGACCTCTCGCTGCGCCTCGTCCGCGACGCCGACCGCCCCGTCGTCAGCCTCCCCCGGGTCGAGGTCGAGGACGAATGAGCGGCGACGAGGAGCTCGCGAAGGACCTCGGACCGCTGGCGGCGCTGACCATCGGCGTCGGGACGATGATCGGCGCCGGTATCTTCGTGCTCCCCGGCGTCGCGATCACCGAGGCGGGGTCGTTCGCGGTGATCTCGTTCGTGCTCGGCGGCGCCATCGCGATCCTGACGGCGTTCTCCGCCTCGGAGCTGGGCACCGCGATGCCGGTGTCGGGAGGCGCGTACTACTACGTGAACCAGGCGCTGGGGCCCATGTTCGGCTCGGTCGCCGGGTGGGCCAACTGGATGGGACTGGCGTTCGCCTCCGCCTTCTACATGGTCGGGTTCGGGGAGTACGTCGTCAACATCACCGGCGGGTCGATCGGGATCCCCTTCGTCGGGGTCGCGGTTCCCGTCGGCGTGAAGGCGGTCGCGCTCACGGGCGCGGCGCTGTTCGTCCTCGTGAACTACGTGGGCGCCAAGGAGACGGGGCGCCTCCAGAACGTGATCGTCGTGCTCCTGGTGCTCATCCTCGCGGTGTTCACGATCGCGGGCACGCTCCGCGCGGACCCGGCGAACCTCGCCGAGGGGACCGGCTTCGGGCCGATGCTCACGACGACCGGGCTCATCTTCGTCTCCTACCTGGGGTTCGTCCAGATCACCTCCGTCGCCGAGGAGATCAAGGACCCGGGACGGAACCTCCCGCGGGCCGTCATCGGCTCGGTCGTCATCGTGACCGTCATCTACGCGCTCGTGCTCGTCGTGATGAGCGCCGCCGTCGAGCAGGGGTTCATCGCGGGGATCCCGGACGGACAGATCGCGGTCGTCGAGGTCGCGCGGATCGTGCTCGGGCCGGCGGGCGCCGTGGCGATGCTGATCGGCGGCCTGCTGGCGACCGCCTCCAGCGCGAACGCGTCGATCCTCGCGTCCTCGCGGATCAACTTCGCGATGGGACGCGACAAGCTGGTCTCCCCGGACCTCAACGAGATCCACCCGCGGTTCGGGACGCCGTACCGCTCGATCGGCATCACGGGCGCGCTCATCCTGCTGTTCATCGTCCTCGCGGACGTGAACACGCTCGCGACGCTCGGGTCGGTGCTCCACCTCGTCATCTACGCCCTGCTCAACGTCGCCCTCATCGTGTTCCGCGAGGCGAACGTCGAGGGGTACGAGCCGAGCTACACCGTACCCCTCTACCCGGCGGTTCCGGTGCTCGGGGCGGTCGTCTCGCTGGCGCTCATCGTCTTCATCGAGCCGACGGTCGTCCTCGTCGGCGGCGCGTTCGTCGCGTTCGCGGTCGTGTGGTACTTCGGGTACGCCCGCTCGCGCACGACCGCCGAGGGGGCGCTCTCGGAGTACGTCCGGGCCCGCGCCGACCGGATGCCCGACGCCGCGGTCGACGCGGCCGACGCGATGGCGCCCGACGGCGGCGAGTACCGCGTGATGGTGCCGCTCGCGAACCCCGCGACCGAGGGAACGCTCATCGAGCTGGCGGCGAACATCGCCCGCCAGCGCGACGGGGTCGTCGACGCCGTCCACATCGTCTCGGTGCCCGACCAGACCGCCCTGGAGTACGCCGCGGACAACGTCCGGAAGTTCGACGAGGGGAGCGAGGAGCTGCTGGAGCGCGCGCGCCTGGACGCCGAGGAGGTCGGCGTCCCGGTCGAGACGAGCACCATCGTCTCCCACCGTTCCTTCGAGGAGGTGTTCGACGCCGCCCGCACCCACGAGGCCGACCTCGTGGTGATGGGCTGGGGGCCGGAGGGCCACGGCGCCCCCGGCCGCGTCGAGGGCCGCGTCGACGAGCTCACGCGCAACCTCCCGTGCGACTTCCTCGTGCTCAGGGACCGCGGCTTCGACCCCGAGCGCGTGCTCGTCCCGACGGCGGGCGGCCCGGACTCCGACCTCTCGGCGGAGGTCGCGGGCTACCTGCGGGACGCGTACGGCTCGGCGGTCAGGCTGCTCCACGTCAGAGACGACGTGAAGGAGGGCGAGGCGTTCCTGGAGACCTGGGCCGAGGAACACGGGCTCGGGGACGCGGAGCGGGTCGTCGAGTCGGGCGACGTGGAGGCGGCGATCGAGCGCCAGAGCGAGGACTGCTCGCTGGTCGTCATCGGCGCCACCGAGCGCGGGATGCTCTCGCGGCTCGTCTCGGGCGCGCTCGCGCTCGACGTCGTCGACGAGGTCGACGCCTCGGTCCTGCTGGCCGAGCGCCCCAGCGACCGCGGGTTCCTCGACCGGCTGTTCGGGCGGTAGCCGCCGTCCGGGCCGGAACCCGACCCGGGCTACGCCCCGGTCGTACCCCGCGGCCCCCGCTCCCGGCAACCGCCCCGCCGAGGGGTAGCTACTTCCGGCGACGCCCGCAGTAGGGACCGATGGCCGACAGCGACGCTTCCGACCCGGAGGGTCCCCCCGAGACGCCCCGACGACCGGTCACCGACGACCTCCACGGCGAGTCGATCGTCGACCCATACCGCTGGCTGGAGGGCGAAGACGAGGAGGTCGCCGCGTGGACGGCGGCCCAGAACGAGTACGCCGAGGCCGTCCTCGACACGCCCCACCGCGAGGCGCTGGCCGAGCGGTTCGAGTCCCTCGGGCGGGTGGGCGAGTACGGTCCCGTCACACCCGCCGGTGACCGCCTGTTCCAGGAGGTGCGCGCGCCCGAGGAGGAACAGCCGGTGCTGTACGCCTACGACGGCCCGGAGTCCGTCGGCACCGGGGACGGGACCGTCCTCGCGGACCCGAACGGGTGGGGCGAGGACGGCACCGTCTCGGTCGACTGGTTCGTGCCGGGACCGGAGGGGGAGTACCTCGCCTACGGCGTCGCCGAGGGGGGCGACGAGCAGTACGACGTGCGGATCGTCGACGTCGCGGCCGGCGAGGCCGTCGAGACGGTCGCCGGCGTCGGGCGGACGCAGGCGGCCGGCTTCGCGTGGGTCGAGCGCGGCGGGGACGGTGAGGACGACGCGCGGAGCGGTCCACGCGGCTTCTACTACGTCTCCACCGGCGTCGCCCCGGCGGGGCCGGACGGGGATGACGACGCCGACGGCCAGCTCGAAAAGACGATCCGGTTCCACGAGTTCGGGTCGGGGACCGACCCCGCAGAGGACCGCGTCGTCGCCGCGGACGTGGACCAGACGACGTGGCCGACGCTCGTCGCCGACGGCGACGCGCTCGTCGCCGCGTACGTGGAGGGGTGGGAGCGGTCCGACCTGTACGGCTACCGGGGCGATCCGGCGGAGGCGACCCTCTCGCCGGTTCTGACGGGATACGACGCCGTGTTCGAGCCGACCGTCGACGGCGACCGCGGGCGCCTCCTGCTCTCCACGAACCACGGCGCCGACTTCGGGCGGGTGCTGTCGGCCGACCTGGACGCCGCGCTGGACGGCGACCGCGCCGACCCGTCGGAGTACGCGGAACTCCTCCCGGAGACGGACGCCGTCCTCCGCGGGGTCGAGCCCGCCGGCGACCGCCTGCTCGCGCACTATCACCGCGACGCCAGGTCCGAGGTCGTCGTCCTCGACGCCGACGGGAAGCGAGAGCGCGACGTGTCGCTGCCGGCGTTCCCGACGGTCGCGGGGGTCAACGGCGCCGGGGACGCGCCCGAGGCGTACCTGACCGTGCAGTCGTTCGCGGAACCGCCCTCGGTTCGCCGCGTCGACCTCGCGGACGGGAGCGCCGAGACGCTGTCTGCGCAGTCGACGGACGTGCCGTTCGATATCGAGGTGAGCCAGGAGCGGTTCGAGTCCGCCGACGGCACCGAGGTCCCCGCGTTCGTCGTCCGCCGCGGCGACGTGGAGCCCGACGGGTCGAACCCCGCCCTCCTGACGGGGTACGGCGGCTTCCGGGTGAACCGGACGCCGACGTTCGACCGGTTCCGGCTCCCGTTCCTCGGGGCCGGTGGCGTGTTCGTGCTGGCGACGCTTCGGGGCGGCACCGAGTACGGCGAGTCCTGGCACGAGGCGGGCCGCCGCGAACACAAGGAGCGCGTGTTCGACGACGCGCTCGCGGTGGCGGACGGCCTCGCCGAGCGCGGCTGGGCCGACCCCGACCGCATCGGCGTCGCCGGGGGCTCGAACGGCGGCCTGCTCGTCGGCGCGCTGATCACCCGACGTCCCGGGCGCTTCCGGGTGGCGCTGTGTCACGTCCCGCTGCTGGACATGCTCCGGTTCCACCGCTTCCTGCTCGGCGCCTCCTGGACCACCGAGTACGGCCACCCGGAGGACCCCGAGGCGTTCGCGTACCTCCGGGCGTACTCGCCGTACCACAACGCCCCGGAGGCGGCGTACCCGGCGACGATGTTCACCACCGCCCTCGGCGACACGCGCGTCCACCCGAGCCACGCGCGGAAGATGACCGCGCTCCTGCAGGAGCGGAACACCGGCGACCGACCGGTGGTCCTCCGCGTCGAGGACGACGCCGGCCACGGCGTCGGCAAGCCGCTGTCGATGCAGGTGCGCGAGCAGGCCGAGCGGTGGGGGTTCGCCTGCGAACGGCTGGGGATCGACGCGGACGCCCTCCCGTAGCGACGAGACGAACCATCAGTCCCCGCCAATCTCCTCGTGTTCGACGACCTCGAAGTGCTCGTCGACGACGACGCGCAGGCGGTCGCCGTCGATCGCGTACTCGATCTCCGCCTTCGGCGGCTCCATGGACAGCACCGTCAGGTCCCGGTCGAACGGGAGTCGCCACGGGAAGTCCTCCCAGGGATCCGCGCCGTGGTCGAGGAGAAACGACGAGACGACCGGGTGGAACCGGAGCTTTCCGGCCGGGTCCCCGTAGACGAACCACGCACAGCGCTCGCAGGCGACGTGGGCGATCAGGTCCTCTTCCCGGAGGTCCTTCTCCTCCCAGTGGTCGCTCGACGGCTCTAGGGACCACACCGGTTCGCCGGTGCAGTAGGGGCAGACGCCGTGGAGCATCGAGGACTCGTCCCGTATCACCCTGATCGCGGCCGCACGGAGAAACGACCCCGGGTCGTCCATGTCGAAGTCCTTCGCGCTCAGCGGGTAGTAGTGAACGACGTCCCCGCATTCCGAGCAGGCGATGTGGGCCCGCCCGTCCTCGTACCACGCCTCCAGCGTCCCGCCGCAGGCATCGCACGGCTCGCTGTCGGGGACCGGGAACGGCTCGATACGCGTCCGCGGCGTGAAACTGTGGGCGACGACCGCCTGGTACGCCCGGATCCCGGCGAGCGTCAGTTTGTACCCGCCCCCGTCGCTCTCGACGAAGTCGCCGGTCAGCTGCTGGAGGTGATAGTTGAACTGGCCGCTGTCCTCGACACCGACGGCCTCCTGCAGTTCGGAGAACGCGAGGGTCGCGTAGCCGCCCCGGCCGCTTGCGTCGCCGAGGGCGGTGATGATCCCGAGCCGCGTCTCGTCGGCGAGCAGCTCGAAGGTCCGTCGCGGCGACGACTCGTCACCTCCCATCACGGTCCGTCCACTCCCCCGGCGAATAAACCGGTTTCCTTTCCGGGAACGAACAGGAGGTGAACTGCGCTTCACCGAGCGGTTAAGACGGATTACGCCGAGAGTACTGGTGGCGACGGGCCGGAGGGACGTTGTGCCTCTGACATGGACTCCCCACCCCTCCGCCCCCGCCGTCCCGTTCGACGTCGCCCCGGAATCGGTAAGGTCGCGGCGTTTCTACCGACACCCATGAGCATCGACGAGTCGGCGCTCGCCCGGGAGCTCCGGAACAACGGGATCGACGTGGCCGACGTCAGCGTCTCCGCCGACCGCGTCGAGGTTACCTACACGACGACGTTGCCGGGCGCCGAGCCGGACCACGGCGAGATGGGCACCCTGTGTACCGCGTTCATCGACCTCGTCGAGGAGGGGGAGTTCGAGCCCCGTCGCGTCGAAGCGACGTCGCTGCGCTTCGAGGACGACGTACAGGCGACCTGGCACGTCGAGGGCGAGTGGTTCGAGGCGCTCGACGAGTACCGCATCTCCGAGGAGGAGTTCTCCGCGCGCGTGCTCGACTCCGTCGAGACGGACCCGGACGTCGACGCCCCGGCCGCCGGGGGCGAGGGGAGCCCGCAGTGACCGCCGGGACGACGCCGGACCGCCCGCCCGCGCGGCGCGTCGACGGCGACCGGCCCTCCCGCGAGCGCTTCTCCACCCGCCGGCTCACCTTCGGGGTCGAGGGCGACACCTGCGTCGGGACGCTGTACCGCCCGCGCGACGTCGACGACCCCGCGACCGTCGTGCTCGGGCACGGACTCGCCGCGGAGGCCGCGTTCGGGCTCGGCCGGATCGCCGAGCGGCTGGCGGCCGCGGGCTACGCCGCGTTCGCGTTCGACTACCGCGGGTTCGGCGCCTCCGGGGACGAGCCGCTCGTCCTGCCGGGCCGGCAGGTCGCCGACTGGGGGGCAGCGGTCGACCGCGTGCGCGGGGTCGAGGACCTCGGACGGGGGCTCGCGCTGTGGGGCGTCTCGCTCGGCGGCGGCCACGCGGTCCGCGTCGCCGCCGACCGACACGACGTGGACGCCGTCGTCGCGCGCACCCCGTTCGCCGACGGGCGCTCGATCCTGCGGAGCAAGTCCGCGCGGTACCTCCTGCGGGCGACGCTCTCGGGGTTGCGCGACCGCCTCGGCGGGCTCGTCGGCCGTCCCCACCGCGTGAAGGTGTACGGCCGGCCGGGCGAGTTCGCGGCGCTGAACGAGCCCGGCGCGCTCGACGGCTACGCCGCGCTGATCCCCCGGGAGTCGACGTGGCAGAACCGGACGCGCGCGCGGACGCTGCTCGCGCTCCCGCGGTACCGACCCGTCGCCGCCGCCGGCGACGTCCGGTGTCCGACGCTGGTCGTCGCCGGCACGGAGGACGAGGTGGTCCCGTACCCGACGGCCGAGCGCCTCGTCGACGCCCTCCCGGAGCCGTCGCTGGTGGCGCTCCCGATGGGTCACTTCGACCCGTGGGAGGACCGGTTCGTCGAGGTACTCGCCCACGAGGTGGCGTTCCTCGACGAGGCGCTCGACGGGTGAGCGAGCGGGACCGCCGACGCCCCCGGTCGACCCCGCCGTACGCGACGGCGTCGCCGCCGGCGCCGACCCGTCCGTCCCCGCCGTCGGTCCCGGCCGATACCGCGGTCACGGGTAGCTTTTCACCGGCGGGGGGCAGAGGGCAGGTATGACTGTCAGCGACGTGGTCGAGCTGGAGGGCCACATCATCGACTCGGGCCTGATGGAGCGGGCCTTCACCGTCGTGATGGAGCTGGGCGGGGAGTTCGACATCGAGGAGTTCCGCGTGGGGACGAGCAAGGACGAGGAGTCGTACTGTCGGATGCGGGTGATCGCCGAGGACGAGGCGACGCTGCACCCGATCCTCCACGAGCTCCACCAGTCGGGCGCGACGCTGGCGGCGCCGACGGACGCGACGCTGGAGCCCGCTCCGGCCGACCACGTCGTCCCGGACGGCTTCTACTCGACCACGAACCACCCGACTGACGTCCGGGTCGACGGCGAGTGGGTGCCCGTCGGGAACATCGAGATGGACTGCGCGGTGGTCGTCGAGGGGGTCGAGCGTGCCCCCGACGGAACGGTCGAGCCGACCGGGGACGGCGACGTGACCGCCGAGACGAGGGTGCTCAACGGGATCGGGGAGGGCGACCTGGTCGTCACCGGCGACGCGGGCATCCGCGTGAAGCCGCCGGAGCGTCCCCGCGACTCCTCGGGGCCGTTCGGGTTCATGCGCGGCGGCGTCTCCGCGGAGCGGCCGTCCGCCTCGCTGATCCGCGACATCGCGGAGGCGGTCGCCGAGACGAAGGCGCAGGGCGGGCACGTGCTGTGCGTCGCCGGGCCGGCGGTGATCCACGCCGGCGGCGGCCCCGGGCTGGCCCGCCTCGTCCGCGAGGGGTACGTCGACGCCATCTCCGCCGGCAACGGCTTCGCCGTCCACGACATGGAGCGGTCGATGTACGGCACCAGCCTCGGGATGGACGTGGAGACGATGGAGCACCCCCGGAAGGGCCACAAACACCACATCTACACCATCAGCGAGGTGATCCGGGCGGGCGGCATCGAGGCCGCCGTCGAGGAGGGGCTGATCACCGAGGGCGTGATGTACGAGTGCGTCGAGAACGACCGCGACTTCGTCCTCGCGGGCTCCATCCGCGACGACGGGCCGCTCCCGGACACGATCACCGACGCCGTGGAGGCGCAGAACGCCATCCGCGAACAGGCGCGCGAGGCGGACCTGGTGCTCATGCTGTCGTCGCTGCTGCACTCGGTCGCCGTCGGGAACTGCCTGCCGTCGACGACGCGCACCGTCTGCGTCGACATCAACCCCGCGACGGTCACGCAACTGCTCGACCGCGGCTCCGCGCAGGCCGTCGGGATGGTGACGGACGTCGGGACGTTCGTCCCGATGCTCGCCGAGGAACTGCTGGAGTAGCGGTCGCGACGTTACCGCTCCGCGAACCACTCGTCGGCGAGGAGGCCGAACCGGGTCACGTCGACATGCTCGCCGTCGACGAACGCCTCCCCGCGGAGCGTCCCCTCCTCGCGGAAGCCGACCTTCTCCAGCACGCGCGCGGACGCCGGGTTCGTCTCGAACACCTTGGCGTACACCTTGTGGAGCCGCCGCGTCTCGAAGGCGTAGCCGCACGCCTCGCGGGCGGCGTCGGTCGCGTAGCCGTTGCCCCAGTCGTCCGGGTCGAGCATGTACCCCAGCTCCGCGGTCCCCCACGTCTCGTTCGGGGCGTTCACCCCGACGATGCCCACGGGCTCGGCGTCGACGCAGACCAGGAAGTGCGCCTCGTCGGTGTCCCCCATGGCGTCGATCCACTCGCGTTCGTCGTCGACGGAGTTGGGGTCGGCCATCGAGGTGCCCGCCCGCACCCGCGGGTCGTTCACGACCGACGCGAGGAACGCGGCGTCCTCCTCCTCGACCGTGCGCAGTTCGACCGTCTCGCCGCGGCGGAACACGGGGCCCGGCATATCCGACCGATCCCGGCCGTCGACGCTTGAATCGACCGGTGGGGTGCGACGGAGTGGCACGGGGCCGCGGCGTCGGCGTCGACCGCTACGCCTCCGGGACGGGGACGACCCGCATCGGCACGTCGGAGTTCATGAGGATGTCCTGGGCGACGCTGCCGAAGAGGAGCTTCGAGGTGGTCGACCGCTTCCGGATCCCCATCACGACCTCGTCGGCGTCGTGGCGCTCGACGAAGCCGAGGACGTCCTCCGCGGGGGAGTTCCCCCGAACGAGCTGGTGGGTCTCGACGTCCGTCAGGCCCGACAGGCGCGTCTCCACGACCGCCAGTGCGTCCTTCCCCCGGTCGAGTTCCCGCTGTGTCGTGGTGTCCCCCCCGCGCTGTGAGTTGACCGCGTGGACCACGTCCGTCCCGTCCACCCGCGGTTCGAGGTAGTCACACAGCGCCGCGCTCCGTTCCGTCGAGTTCGTGGCGAGCACGTAGAGCACGTGGGCGTGGTGCTCCGGCGACACGCATAACTGTACCTTCGATCGTGAACTTCGCCGCGACCGTCGGACCTGTCGCGGCACAAAGGGTTTACCCCGTCCCTATCGAGGTTCGCCCGCATGTCACGAGAACGACGGCTGACCGTCGGCGCGGTCGCCGTCCTGCTCGTCGCCCTCCTCGGGGTCGCCGTGGTCCCCGGCGTCCTCGCGGACCCGTCCGCGGACGGCCCCGTCCGTCCCGGCCCGGTCCGGATCGCCGAGTCCCCCGCGATCGGTCCCGGCGAGGTCGACGGCTCGACGGCGGAGCTGATCCTCCACACGCGCGTCGGCCACCGCGGCAACCCGACCGACAACGTCTCCGTCCGGTTCCGGGCGTACGACGCCGAGTCGGGGCTGTTGACGACCGAGCGGTCGGTCGACCTCCCGGAGCTGACCGGCGACCGGAGCGTCCCGGTGAACGTCACGATCGAGGTGCCCCGCGAGGGCGGGTACGTCATCGAGACGGCCGTCTTCCACGACGGCCGGCTGGTCGACAGCGAGCGGACGCGCGTGTCCGGGCTCGGCGCCCTCGGCACGGAGGTCCGGTTCACCGAGCGCGAGGCGGTGCCGCCGCTGGCCGTCTCGGTCGACTCCGTCGACCGGGAGCGCAACCGCACGACGCTGGCGGTGGCGGCGTCGCTGACGAACCGCGGGCAGTCCGACAGCGGCGACCTCCGTGTCGAGGTGATCCTCCGGCAGGCCGACTCGAACATCGTCGCCGCCCGCGAGTCCACCGTCGTCAGCGGCATCGGTCCCGGACGCACCGCCGACGCGACGACGACGCTGACGGTCCCGAGCGACTACAACTACTACGTCGACGCCGCGGTGTACCGCGACGGCGTCCTCGTCGACACCGCCCGGTCGGTCGCGAACCTCGACCCGACCGAGACCATCTCGGCCAACGAGACGACCCGCGAGGTCGAGTTCGAGGTCGGCGACTTCGCCGGCGACGGCGGCGAGGGACGGCCGACGGAGGCGCCCGCCGAGACCGCGGGCGCGACCGAGACGGGCGGGCCGGGGTTCGGCCCGGCGGTCGCGGTCGCCGCGCTGGCGGCCGCAGCGCTGCTCGCACGGAGGCGAACGCGATCATGAGCGAGGAACACCCATCCACGACCGAGGACGTATCGACCGCGACCGACGAGGGGGCGGGCACGACCGGCGAGGCCGCGGCCGTCCCCGACGCCGCGGGGACGGACGGTCGCCTCGCCGGCGACTTCACCCGGTACGTGAACTACGTCGCGCTGGCGGCGCTGGTGGCGCTCGCGCTCGTCGCGGGGATCCAGTTCTACGGCGCGGTATCCCGTACGATCAATCAGTGGATCGTGCGCGAGTACCGATCGCTGTTCCACGCGGCGTTCAACCTCGCGGTGCTGCTGGTCGCCGCCGCGGGCATCTCCTGGCAGGTCCGGCGACTGCGGGGGTGAGGGCCGGCCGCCCGGTCCGCGCGGGCCGGGCGTCCACTCCCGGAGGCCCGTCGTGCGGTCGCGCCGACAGCTCGCGTCCTCGGGTCAGGCGACGACCGACCACGCGAGAAACACCGCCAGGCCGCCGAGTACCGTGCTCGCGACGGCGTGGACGCGGAGGCGGTCGAGCAGCGCGTGGGCGTCGCCCTCCCGGCTCAGCGACTCGTGGACCTCGCTGCCGATCTCACACTCCGGCAGGAAGTCCATCGCGACGTGGAGGAACACGCCGGTGGCGAAGCCGAAGACGACGCCGCGCACCGCGCCCGACGCCGGCAGCGCGAGGAACGAGGAGGCGACGGCGGCGACGCCGACGCCCGCGGCCGGCAGGAGGATCGCCACCGGGTCGCCGCCGCGGCCCGTGAACCGGTGGACGGCCGCGTAGCCGGCGGGGCCCTTGTGCGAGACGATGGCGACGCCGAGCAGGGGGCCCAGCTCCGGCATGTTGCCGTAGACGATCCCGATGATCGCGCCGGCGCTGACGGCGTGGGCGGTCAGCTCCGCGAGCGCGCGGTCGATCGGGAGGTCCATGTGCGCCAGCCGGTGGCCGAGCGTGTGGGCGCCGTAGCCGACGAGCAGGCCGAGCGCGACGCCGAAGCCGCCGAAGACGGCGTGCTGGCCCATCGCCTGCGGCAGGAGGAAGACGGCGGCGCTGGTGATCATCGCGCCCGCGGCGAGGCCGTAGCCCCACACGAGCGTGCCGGTGTGGGTCCGCGGGGCGCGCGCGCCGAACCACCCCGCGACCGCCATCGCGGCGAAGGCGATCCACGAGATGCCGAACAGCTTGACCCGTCCGGTCGCGAGCGCCAGCCCCGAGGCCGCCACGAGCGCGGCCGTGCTCGCCGCGCCGAGCACCCGCGCCCCCCTGGAGGCGCCGCCGCCGGGGCGGCCGGCGAGGAGGTCGGTCATGTTACTAGCGCCGCCGTTTTCGTTAATAACCCCTCCGATCGCTCACGGGTCGACCGTCCGGGAGACCCACCCGGAGGCGCCGCTGGGGAACGGGTCCGACTCCTCAGGGGACTGGACGGTGCCGTCGCGCTCGACGGCGCGGACGACCACCTCGTGTTCGGCGTCGGCCTCGTACTCGTGGCGCCACCCGCGCCACGCGTCGGCCGCCTCGCCGGCGGCGACCGCGGGGTCGTCCGGGTCCGCGTCCGCGGGCGTGGGCCCGGGGAGCCGCTCGGTCACCTCCGCCTCCGTCCAGGTGTCGCCGCCGTCGGTCGACACCTCGACGGCCGAGACGCCGCGCGTCCCGGCGTAGGCGTGGCCGCCCACCTCGACGCGGCCGTCGTCGGTCTCGACGTGGTGGAGCTTCGCGTTCGTCGCCACCGGGCCGGTGCCGTGCCAGCCGCGCTCCTCCCAGTAGCCGGTGGCCTCCTCGTCGAGCACCTCGATCTCGGTGATCCACTTGACGTTGATCTCCCCCCAGTGGCCGGGGATGAGCGCCCGGACGGGCGCGCCGTGCCCGCGCGGGAGCGGCCGACCGTTCATCCGGTAGGCGAGGAAGCCCCGCTCCAGCGCCGACAGCGGGAACGCCTGGTAGTAGCCGTCGGCCGCCCGGACCATGACGCAACAGCCGTCCGCGTCGACGCCCGCCTCCTCCAGCAGGCCCGCGATCGGGACCCCCGTCCACAGCGCCGTGTCCACCTTCCGGCCGTTGAGTTTGTCGCCGACGCATCGGAGCGTGACGAAGCGGTGCTGTGCGGGCCGCCCCGTGACCGCCTCCAGGTCGAGGTCGAGGTCCTCGCGCACCTCGCCGGTCACCCGCAGCGACCACGCCGCGGGGTCGACCCGCGGGTCGGCGGCGTTCTTGTCCACGACGTAGTGCGACTCCGAGACGAGCGGCTCCGCGCCCGCGAGGTCGAAGGAGCGGTCGTCCGCGACCGAGAGGAGGCGCTCGACCGTCGGGTCGACCGACGTCTCCTCGCCCGCGTCGTCCGCGTCCGATCCGCCGCCGACAGCCCGGGCGAGCGGGCCGGCGCCGGCGAAAGCGACCGCCACGGCAGCGGCGCCGGCCGACCGCAACACGCCCCGGCGGGCGCGGTCGACCCGCCCGGTCGCCGCCTCGCCCGCGAGCGCGACCGTCGCCCCGCCGAGGAGGCCGCCGACGGCGGCGGCGCCGGGGGCGACCGACAGGACGAACGCGGCGAGCGCCTGGGCGGCGCCGACGAGGAAGACCGTCTCCGCGCGCTCGCGTCCCCCCCGGCGGCCGACGCGGAGGGCCAGCAGCGCGACGGCGCCGAAGGCCACCGTCGCGAGCGCGGCCGCGCCCGCGACGAGCAGCACCTGGCCGGCGCTGCCGAGCCCCTGGATGCCCGCCGCGAGCAGCGCGTCCGGCATGAGCAGCAACAGCGTCTGGGCGAGGGCGACGACCGTCCAGCGGGGCGAGAACCCGGCGACGAGGAACGTCCCCGCGACGACGGCGACGCCGGAGGCCGCGGCGACGGCGAGGCGGCGGGGGGCGGGATACTCCATTCGTCCCCACCAGGGGCCCCGGCGGTAAATCGGTTCCGCGGGGCGCGACCGGCCGCGACGCCGGTCATCGGGGTTCACGGGGATCTCTCGTGTCGTCGCCGCGACGGGCCGACGCGGCGTCCCGGACGGACCCGAACGGCTTTGAGGGGCGCGGCCCGAACGACGGGCATGGCGACCGGGGAGGACGGCGAGACGGTGAAGCGGACCCGCCCCTGTCCGTACTGCGGCGCGTCGATGGTCCATCGCCACTGCGAGTACGTCTGTCCGGAACACGGGGTCGTCTTCGACTGTTCGGACACGTTCTACAGGTGAACCCGTCGCGGTCAACGGGCGGAACCCCCGGGTCCGGCCGCACGCCGGAGGGACGAAAACCGCAAGCCCGAACCGCACCAAGTGTTATGGTGTCGGCTCCCGTAACACGGTTCATCCAGATGCAGGGACGGCACAGTGCTGACAGCGCGTGGGGTGCGCCGAGTCACCGATGGTAGACGACGACCAGATCGCCCGGAGCAAGCGCATCCAGCAGCGCACCGGGAAGACCTTCCACTTCGCGACCCGCGTCCTCCCCCGGCGGGTCCGCGAGCCGACGTACGTCCTGTACGCGTTCTTCCGCGTCGCAGACGAGGTCGTCGACGCCGCCGAGACGGCCCCGCCCGACGAGCAGCGGCGGGAGCTCGACCGCCTGCGCGAGGCCGCGCTCGGCCGCGAGGAGACCGACGACCCGGTGCTGGCCGCCTTCGCGGAGATGCGCGAGGAGCACGGCATCGCCGACTCGGACGTGGAGACGTTCATCGGGGCGATGCGCTCGGACATCGACACCGACCGCTACGAGACGTACGACGACCTGGAGGCGTACATGGACGGCTCCGCCGCCGCCGTCGGCCGGATGATGACGGCGGTGATGGCCCCGGACGAGCCCGAGGTCGCCCTCCCGCACGCCACCGCGCTCGGCGAGGCGTTCCAGCTCACGAACTTCCTGCGGGACGTGCGCGAGGACATCGTCGACCTCGACCGGATCTACCTGCCCCGGGAGACGCTGCGCGAGTACGGCGTCACGGAGGAACAGCTCCGGAACTTCGAGTTCGACGAGTCCGTCGCCGCGGCGATGCGCCACGAGCTCCGCCGGGCGGAATCGCTGTACAAGGAGGGCGTCGCCGGGATCAAGTACCTCCCGGAGGACTGTCAGTTCGCCGTGCTGCTGGCGGCGGTGCTGTACGCCGAACACCACGCGCTCATCCGCGAGCGCGAGTACGACACCCTCACCGAGACGCCCGAACTCGGGACGGTGCGCAAGCTGAAGCTGTTCGTCCGGACCCGGTGGGCGTGGTTCCGGTGCAAGGACCCCGAGACGGTGTTCCGGCGCGTCTCCTGTGTCCCCTACGGCGACAGCGAGTCGAGCCGCTCGGGCGCCGGCCACGGCGACCGCCTCCCGGTCCGGTAACCGGCGGAGTCCCGCCGCGATCCCTTCCCCCGACACGCCACACCGCTCGCCGGCGCTCAGAACGCCTGCCGGAACAGCGCCGCGTCGAAGCGGTCCGCCCGGACGAGGCCGACGCCGATGCCGAGGGCGACCAGCGCCGCGATCGGGTTCCAGAACCAGCAGTTGACGCCGCCCCACAGGAGCACGAAGCTCACCATGTCGTCGAGCATGAACTCGCACTCGGCCAGCCGCGCGCGCAGGGCCGCGCGGTCGAAGGCCGCGTCGAGGACGACCGTCGCGACGGTGGCCGAGACCACCCACCCGCCGTAGTTCGAGAGGGGGACGCCGTAGAACCCCTCGCCGGCGAGGACGCCCAGCGCCCCGACGTTCTCGACGCCGGCGTACGCCCAGAAGCCGAGCGCGACGGCGCCGGGGTCCAGCACCACGTCCATGATCAGCACGAGCCCGATCACCGCGAGCAGGCGCACGGCGGTCCGCTCGGCCCGGTCCCCGAGCAGCAGCAGGCACAGGAGGTAGGCGTTCGCCACGAGCGGGAGGAAGAACACCGGCAGGCCGAGCGGGACGCCGCCCAGCTCCGGCCCGAGCGCGACGAGGTACGCGAACTCGCCGTAGGGCCACCCCGTCGTCACCCCGACGTACTCGATGGCGTAGGCGTACGCCGACAGCAGGCCGATCCCCACGAGTTCCCGCCGCCCGACCAGCGGCGCGAGCCCGGCCACGAGCGGCGAGCGCATCACGAGCGTGCCGAGCAGGATCATGGCCCCGTTGAACGCCAGCGGCTCCAGCGGGGTCCCCGCGAAGACCCCCTCCGCGCTGGCGACGAGCAGCACCGCCCCGACGACGGGGAACACCACCGAGATGGTGAAGCGGTTGTCGCGGACGAGCGCGTCGAGGCGCGCCTCGGCCTCGCGCCTGTCGGCCGGCATCGCCTCCCGGAGGGCGGTCAGGCGCCCCACGGGCGTTTCGGGACTCACGGCAGCACCGCCTCCGGGGGGACGATCCGGGTGAGCGCGCCCATCGTGAGCAGCGCGCCCACGAGCGTGTTGATCGCGGGATACCACCAGTACGCCCGGTCGACGGCGACGCCCGACCAGTAGATGGCGAACACGACCACCGGGTACGCGAGCAGGAGGACGCCGATGCGGTTGTCCACGACCGCGAACGCGACCGCCGAGGAGAGCCAACAGGCCGCACAGTAGGCGTACGTGCGCTCCTCGCCGAGCACGGTCGCGGTCGTCCGGATCCCGGCCTCGCGGTCCGGTTCGATGTCGGGGATGGCCGAGAAGGTGTGCATCCCCATCGCCCACAGCCACGCGCCCACGAGCGCGGCCGCGGGCGGCGCGTCGCCGGCGAGCAGCGCGAACGCCGCGGCGCCCGGGAGGACGTACAGGCCGTTCGAGACGGAGTCCAGCAGCGGCGTCGTCTTGAACCGCAGCGGCGGCGCCGAGTAGCCCGCCCCCAGCAGGAAGAAGCCCGCGAGGTACGGCCAGGCGACCCGCGGGGTCAGCAGAAAGGTGCCCGCCCCGAGCGCGAGCGAGGCGACGACGACCGCCGGGACGAGCGGCCCGCCGTCGTAGCGCACCTCCCGGCCCTCCTTCTTGGGGTTGTCCTCGTCGACGTCGCGGTCGAACACGTCGTTGACGCCGTAGAGGAACAGGTTCGCCGGGATCAGGAAGTAGCCGAACAGCAGGAGGTTGGCGGGCCGGAACAGCTCCGGGACGCTCGCGGCGCCGAAGGCGACGCCGACGACGACCGGCCCCGCGAGGTAGAACCAGAAGCGCGGGCGCGAGAGCTTCAGCAGGTAGCGGAGCCGTGCGGCGGCGTCTGCGTACATGGGCGCCCTCAGGCCGACTCGGCCATCGCCTCGGCGGTGAGCAGCCCCGAGATGAGGCACATCGGGACGCCGATGCCGGGCGTCGTCGTCGACCCCGTGAAGTAGAGGCCGTCCGTCGCCGAGGACTCGTGACCGGGCCGGAACGGGGCGGTCTGGCGGAGCGTGTGTGCCAGCCCGAGGGCCGTCCCCCTCGTCGCGTTGTAGCGGCCGGCGAAGTCGTCGACGCAGAAGTCCCGCTCGAAGACGATGCGGTCGCGCAGGTCGACGCCGGTGTTGTCGGCGACGTCCGCGAGCACGAGGTCGCGGTAGCGGCTCCGGAGTTCGGGCGTGTCCTCCAGTCCGGCGGCGACGGGGACGAGGACGAACAGGTTCGAGTGCCCCTCGGGCGCGACGGAGTCGTCGGTCTTCGAGGGGACACACAGGTAGTAGGCGGGGTCGTCGGGCCACGCCGGGTCCTCGAATATCTGTGCGAAGTGGTCGTCCCAGTCGGTCGGGAGCACGAGCGTGTGGTGGGCGAGGTCCCCCACGTCGCCCTCGACGCCCATGTACAGGAGGTACGCCGAGGGGGCGTACGTCCGCGACTCCCAGTAGTCGGCGTCGTACTGGCGCTTGCGGGGCGCCAGGAGCTCCTGCTCGGTGTGGGCGTAGTCGGCGTCGCTGACGACGAGGTCCGGGAAGTACGACTCCCCCGACCCCGCGGTGACCGCCCCGCCGTCCGCGGCGGCGGCGGTCCCCCCGACCCCCGCGTCGCCGTCGCCGGCGGCCGTCTCCACCTTGAACCCGCCGCGCCGGCCCTTGATCGCCGTGACGGGCGCGTTCGTGACGTACTCGACGCCGAGTTCCGCGCCCAGCTCGGCGATGCCGTCGACGACGGCGCCGAGGCCGCCGTCGGGGTAGTAGACGCCGAGGTTGAAGTCGACGTGGCTCATAAGGTTGTACAGCGCGGGCGTGTTGTGCGGCGACCCCCCGAGGAACACGAGGGTGTACTGCATGATCTGCTGGAGCTTCGGGTGGTCGAAGTACTCCTCCACGTGGTCCTGCATCGACCCGATCAGCGACAGCCCCCACGAGTAGCGGAGCACGTCCGGGTCGACGAAGTCCGCGAGGTCGTCGCGGTGTTCGTACACGAAGTGCCTCATCCCGATCTCGTAGTTGCGCTCGGACTTCGCGAGGTAGTCGTCGAAGGCGTCGCCGGCGCCCGCCTCGTAGGACTCGAACGTCTCGCGGTTGCGCTCCCGGTCGGGGACCATGTCCACGCGGTCCCCGTCCTTGAAGAAGATCCGGTAGTGCGGGTCGAGCCGCGAGAGCGTGTAGTAGTCGGCGGGCTCGCGGCCGAAGTGGCCGAAGAACGTCTCGAACACGTCGGGCATGAGGTACCACGAGGGACCCATGTCGAAGCGGAAGCCGTCCGCCTCCAGCACGGAGGCGCGGCCGCCCAGCTGCTCGTTCTTCTCCAGGAGGGTCACGTCCGCGCCGGCGTCCGCGAGGTAGCAGGCCGTCGAGAGCCCGCCGAAGCCGCCGCCGACCACGACCACGTCCTCGCCTGCCAGCGAGGAGCGGTCACGAGGTGCTCGCATCAACCGGGATACGGCGGGAAGGTGCATAAAGGATGGGCGGATCGATCCGGCCGGATCCCCGTCGGCCGCGGCGACCGCCCGCGCCCGGCGTCGTCGGTCCGGCCCGCAACCCATACGTCGCCCCCGGCCCACCACGACCCATGGACGGAACCACAGCGGTCGTCACCGGCGGGACCCGCGGCGTGGGCCGCGCGGTCGCGTCGGCGTTCGCCGGGGAGGGCGCCCACGTCGTCGTCTGCTCGCGCGACGGCGGCGCGGTCGAGGAGACGGTCGAGGAGCTCTCCACGGAGGGATCGGTGTCGGGCATGCGCGCGGACGTACGCGACGAGTTCGACCTCGAACGCCTCATGGAGCACGCCGCCCGCGCGGGCGAGCGGGACGGGATCGACGCCGTGGTCGCGAACGCCGCTGTCAACCACGGCTCGCCCGGCGAGATGCCGATCCACGACGAGCCGTACAGCCGGTTCGACGACACCGTGCGCACGAACGTCCGCGGCGTGTTCGCGACCGTGCAGGAGGCGGCCCCGCACCTCGCGGACGGCGCGCGGGTGCTCGTCCCCTCGGGGTCGGTCGCGCGCGACGCGAAGCCCGGGATGGGCGCCTACGCCGTCTCGAAGGCCGGCGCGGAGGCGGTCGTCCGGCAGGCGCATGCGGACCTGGAGGCGACCGCGCTCACGCTGGATCTGGGCCTCGTGAACACCGCGCTCACGGGCAACCAGGGCGGCCGCGACCCAGAGGACGTCGCGCCGATGTTCGTGTGGGCGGCGACAGAGGCCGACCCCGCGGAACACGGCGGCGGGGTCGTCGGGCTCCGCGAGTGGAAGTCGGCGACGAGGTAGCGGCGGGAGAAGCAGGCGGGAAGACCCGAACTCGGGGAAGCGGGCGGGAAACCGACGGGGCGGGAGAGGGAGGAGAGAGCAGAAGGAAGCGAGCCGTGCGGCGCCGTCGCGCCTACGTCGACGGCGACATGGACATGTTCAGGCCCTTCTGGATGATCTGGGTGAACGCCATCGAGCACAGGAAGTACCAGATGATCCAGGTGGGCATGACGAGGATGTTCTCGGTCCAGCCGACCTGCCCCGCGATGGGGAGGACGACGGGCTGGAGGTCGGTCCAGACGCCCTCGGCGCCGCGGAAGCCGATCCCCCAGTACATCCACAGGAACGCGGGGATGGTGAGCACCATGATCCACACCATCGGGCGGAACTGCTCCTTGAACATGCCGAGCTGGTCCCCCATCGCCTCCATCTGCTCCTCCTGGATGGCCTGCATCGCCTCGTCGTCGCCGCGTTCCTTCGCCTCCTTGCGGCGCTCCTGGATGTCCTTCATGCGCTCCTGGTAGGCGGACATCCGGTCCATGTCCATGAGGTTCGCGCGCAGGAGCGTGGAGTACAGCCCGGTGAGCGTCGCGATGATCATGATGACCGCGTACAGGGGGAGCACGTCCTGCAGGGGGCCGAAGATCACGTCGATCCCGTTGCCGACGACGTTGCGCACCGGGCCGTAGGAGTAGCCGACGAAGAACAGCAGCGTGACGACCGCCGCGCCCTTGTCGTAGATGCTCCAGGAGGCGCCGTCGGAGTCGGGGAGCTCCACGTCGCTGCCGGCGGTGAGGTCGCTCCCGTCGTCCGGCGACTCCAGCCCGGCCTCGATCGCCTCGCGGTCGGCGAGCGCGAAGCCGGCCTCGCCGTCCTCGAGGACGCCGCGCTCGATGAGGCGGCCCCACTGCCCGCTGGAGAGGTCCTCGCGCACGTCCACCCACCGGATCTCGCCGTCCTCCGCGCGCTCGAGGACGAGCTCGATCGCCTCGCGCATCTCGGGCTCGGAGGCGAGCTCCCGGACGCGCTTCTCGATTCGTGCCATTGACCCCCGCTAAGCGACAGCCACGTAAGAAGGTTGTACTCTCGGCCCGCGGCGGCGGCACGTCCGTCGGCGGTCGCCGACGGGACCGCTTCGCGGCCGCGCCGCGGCTCAGTTCTCGACGACGTCGCGGAGGCGCCCGAACACCTCGTCCGGCGTCCCCTCGCCGGACACCTCCACGAGCACGCCCTCGTCCCGGTAGTGCTCGACGACCGGCTCGGTGTTCTCCCGGTAGACGCGCAGGCGCTCGCGGACGGTGTCCTCGGTGTCGTCCTCGCGCTGGATCAGCTCGCCGCCGCACTCGTCGCAGACGCCCTCCTCCTCGGGGCGGTCGAACTCGACGTGGTAGTTGGCGCCGCAGTCGTCACAGACCCGTCGGCCCGTGAGCCTGTCGACGAGCTCCTGCTCGGGCACGTCGAGGAAGACGACGTGGTCGAGGTCGGTCTCCTCGCTGAGGAACTCCGCCTGGTCGAGGTTCCGTGGGTAGCCGTCGAGCACGAACCCGTCGGCCTCCTCCAGCGCGGCGACGACGATCTCGTTGACCACGGGGTCGGGCACGAGCTCGCCGGCGTCCATGTACTCGCCGGGCGTGCCGTACTCCGTCTCCATGTCCTTGTTCTGCCGGAGCGCGTCGCCGGTCGTGATGTGGTCGAGGTCGTACTCGGCCGTGAGGCGCTTCGCCTGGGTGCCCTTCCCGGCCCCCGGCGGACCGAGCAGCAGGATTCGGTGGTCGGCCATACCTCCACGCTCCGGGGCCACGGTGAAAGGCGTGCTGAATCCGGCGCGGTTCGGCGGGAACGCAACCGCGACGCGGCGTCCCGGACGCCGTCGCCACAGCACGCACACGGCGTGGGCGCCGCGCGCCCCGGAGCGCCCGGTTTTTACCCCGGTCGGGCGTACCTCCGCGTATGACCCGCTTCGACGCCGACGCGCCCGCCGACCGGCGGAAGCTGTTCGCCGACGCCGTCACCGCACACCGTCAGCGCGGGAGCGCGTTCCTCACCGTCGAGGTCGAGCCGCCGCGCGAGGAACTCCAGTTCGGCGAGTCGGCCGGCGGCGACGGCGAGGAGGTCGACGCCGATGCCGACGCCGACGCGGACGGCGGGGACGGGAGGGGCGACGGGGCGCCGCCGTGGATCCAGTTCGCCGAGAAGACGTTCAACCTCGACTGCACCGACGAGGAGCTGGCCCGCCTGCACGACCTCCTCGACGAGTACCCGGAGTTCCGGATCGACGAGCGGGAGACCCCGGAGGAGGCCGAGGGGACGAACGTGCGCATCTCGGCGCGCTCGGACGCGAACCGCCTCGCGGGGTTCATCGAGCGGGCGTTCCTGGAGGTGTACGACCGGCCCGAGGACTACCGCGCGTGGGTAGTGCAGGTCTGAGCCGTCTCGGGGGACGGCTCACCGCCCGGCTCGTCGCGTTCGCGTACGCGCTCGTCACCCGGCGGTGAGCCGGTTCCGCCCGCCCTCGTCACTCCCGGCCGACGAGCAGGTAGAGGACCAGCACGGCCCCGGCGCCGAACACCGAAACGAACAGCCCCGCGAGAACCGTCGCCAGCGCCCACAGCGTGGCGTCGTCGCTGCCGCGCGACTGCGCGTCGCGGTACACCCAGTAGGCCATCCCGACCGGGATCAGGAGCCCGAAGATCAGGACGAACACGAAGAAGACGATCAGCAGTTCGACGCCGCCGGGGAACGGACCGAACAGCGGGAGGGGGACCATGTCCGCCGGCGACTCCCGCGACCGGCAAAACTCCGTCGCTCCGGTCGCGCCGACGGTCGCCGCGATCCCGCCCGCCCTCAGTCGCGGATCACGACGACGTAGTACACGGCGAACGCGAGGAGGAACCCGAGCAGGTTCAACAGCAGCGACGCCAGCGCCATCGCGCCCGCCCACAGTTTCGGGGAGTCCGTCCGGCGGGTCTTCGCGTCCTGGTAGGTGAAGTACCCGACGACGATCGCCACGACGACGTTGAGGAGACCGAACAGGCCCGGATCGAGCACGCCGAACTGGAGCGGGTGCGTCGCCGCGACGAGCGCGCTGTCGAGTGGCATGGGGCGTCCTTCCGTCGCCGACAGAATAACTCCTGTGGCGGCGACCCGCCGACGTGGGGGGATCGGGTCGGCCGCGAGACGGTCGGGCGCGGACGTCCGGTCGGGTCGTCCGTGAGGGGGGATCCGTCCCGGCGTCAGAGGAGGGCGTCGTCGGTGAGGTCCGCGGCCATCACGAAGTCCGGCTCGTCGGAGACGGGCGTCCGCGTCGCGGCGGCGTCCGACACCCACCGAACCCCCTCCGGGATCAGGATCCGTGTCGCGTCGATCCCGCGCTCGGCGGCGTCGCGGGCGACCGCGTCCGTGAGCGCCGACAGCGCGTCGGGGTCGTCCCACGCGGCGACGTGGTAGACGCCCCAGGTCTCCGCGACGCCGTCCTCGGTCTCGCGGTCGTACGTGTACGCCAGCGACGTGAACCCGCGGGTGCCGCCGTCCGCGACGACGAACAGGCCGTCGCGGTCGGCCGCCGCTCGGAGGTCCGCCCGGGTCAGCTCCGAGCAGGCCCACGGCTCCCCGGCGTCCAGCGCCAGCCCGCGGAGGTGGTCGCGGGCCTCGGACCGCGTCCAGTACGCCCACGCGGCGTCCGGGTCGGCGGTCACGTCGAGCGCCGGGTCGGCGTCGGCGTCCGGCTCGGGCCGGAGCCAGCGGAACTCCGTCGCGGGGTCGAAGCCGACCCCGCGCGACTGCCCGAGGCCGGCCACGTTCCACGAGAACACCATGTTGCGCGAGACGACCGCGCCCCGCTCGCGCGCCCAGCGAAAGCCCGCCCGCGACAGCGGCGACGAGAGGCTGTTGCCCCGGTAGTCGGGGTTGACGCGCATCCCCTGGGCCCACGCCTCGGTGTCCGACAGCAGCACGCACTGCACGACGCCGGCCACGTCGTCGCCGTCGTCCACGTCGACGACGAACGTGCGCTGGCGGGGGCCGTCCGTCTCGACCCACTCCGCGAACACGTCCGGCATGTAGTCGCCGTGCTTGTCGCCCCAGGTGTCCCGCGTGAAGCGGACGACGTGCGCCACGTCCGACTCGCGCGCCTGCCGGACCGCGAACTCGTGGTCGGCCGTCCCCGCCACCGGGACCCCCTCGTCGGGGTCCTCGTCGACGACGTCGCTCCCGCTCATACCCACGGCTTCGACTCCTCGGTGAGCTCGCCGGCGAGGTCCCGCCCCATCGCGTCCTCGGGGTCGGCGACGTTCGCGAGCGCCCACATCAGTTTCACCTTCGCCGTCCCCGGGAGCGTGTCGCCCGCCTCGACGACGCCCGCGTCGAGCAGGTCGCGGCCGGTGTCGTACACGCGGTCACAGACCCGTCCCTCCAGACACTGACTCGTCATCGCGACCGTCGCGCCGCCGTCGACGAGCTCCTCGATCCGCGGGATCAGGTCGGTGTGGACGTGCCCGAGGCCGGTCCCCTCGATCACGACCCCGGACTTCCCGTCGAGGTAGTCGAGCGCCGCGGGGTCCATCCCGGGCGTGAACTTCACCAGTTCCACGTCCTCCGCGAGGTCGGGGGCGATGTCGAGGTCGGCGTCGCCGCGGCGCGCGTACGTCCGTCCCTCGCGGAACTCGACGGAGACGTCGTCCCCGTCGGCGCCGTACTCGACGCGCCCGAGGGGCTCGGCGCCGACGGTCTCGAAGGCGTCCCGGCGGGAGGTGTGGTTCTTCCGCACCCGGGTGCCGCGGTGGAGCGCGCAGTAGTCGTCGGAGGGCGTCCCGTGCATGCACACGAGCACCTCCGCGCAGTCGGACTTGGCTGCCTCGACGGCGCAGACGGCGTTCATCACGTTGTCCGAGGACGGACGGTCGGCCGAGCGCTGGGAGCCCGTGAACACCACGGGGACCGGCGTGTCGAGCATGAACGACAGCGCCGACGCGGAGAACTGCATCGTGTCGGTGCCGTGCATGACGACGACGCCGTCGGCGCCGGCCTCGACCTCCTCGCGGACGGCCTCGGCGAGGTCGCGCCAGATCTCGGGGTTCATGTTCTCCGAGAGGATGTTGGCGACGACGCGCCCGCGGTAGTTCGCCCGGCCCGCCAGGTCCGGGACCGCGCGGAGGACGTCCTCGGCGTCGAAGCGGGCGGTGACGGCGCCGGTGCGGTAGTCGACGGTCGAGGCGATGGTGCCGCCGGTGGAGATGAGCGCGACCGTCGGGAGGTCGCCGTCGAACTCGACGGCCGAGGCGGCGCCCCCGTCGTCGTCCGCCCCCTCGTCGCCGACGGCGTGGACGTCGCGTTCGAGCACCTCGACGGCCGCCTCCTCGCGGTCGACGCCGACGTTGTAGCCGCCGTCGAGCTTGAGCACGAGGTGGTCGGCGTCGCTGGACGGCATCAACACGCCCTCGTCGGTGACGCCCGCGCGCTCGACGCGGACGCGGTCTCCGGGGCTCGGGGTCATACCCGACGGTAGCGGCCGGCGCGAACTTGAACCTGCCCGTCCGCGACGACGACGGCGGGTCGCGACCGCACGACGCGGGCGGCCCCGCCACTCCTCGACCGGACGCGAGCGACCGCTGTCGGGTCCGCGACCGACCCCGAGCACGCCGGACGCGTCGCCGCCGCGGGGCGGTCGGACCGGGCCGGCGCAAGACCCATCACGACGCGCCGCGGACTGTCGACCATGTCCAAGAGCCTGGAGGAGCTTCGGGAACTCGCCGAGCGCAACGGCGACGGCGACGCCTCCGTCTCCGAGGTGGACGGGAGCGCCGTCCCCGCAGCCGACGACTCGGGGTCGCGCTCGCTGCTCGGCCGCACGCCGTTCTCGGCGAGGGGGTTCCTCCTCACCCTCGCGGTCCTCGTCGCCGGGCTGGTCGCCGGCTCCGCGGTCCCCCTCGTCGGCGGGCTCGCGCGCTACCTCGGGCTGTTCGTCGCCGCGTTCGCGCTCGGGCTGACGCGCTCGCGGCGGGCGTACCTGGAGACCGCCGTCGCCGGCGCGCTCGCGGCCGCGGGCGCGTTCCTACTCGGGACGCTCACGACGGGCAGCGTCGTCCTCGGGACGAACCTCCTCGCCGATTACGGCGTCCCCATCGCCGGGGTCGGCGTGACGGTCGGGGTACTCCTGTCGGTCGCGGGGCTGTACTTCGGACGGGACCTGAAGGCCGGTCTGACCGCGGACCTGGAGTAACCCCGGCGGGACCGTCCGTCCGTCCGTCCGGCGGGGACCGTCTCGGCCGTCCCGGGAACGAGCCGGGCGTCCGGCGCGGGTCGACGCGGCGACCGCGCGGTCGCCGGCGCTACACCTGCGGGCTCTCCTGCCCCTCGGCGATCCGCCAGCGGTCGCCCTCGCGGACGAGCAGGTCCGCCTCCGCGAGTCGCCGGAGGCCGTCGCCGACCGCCTCGGGGTCGGCGTCGACCTCGTCGACCACCGCGCGGTGGGAGCCGTCGGTCGACGCGACGGCCGCGAGCAGCTTCGCGTAGAAGCGGGAGTCGGCGTCGACGCCGAGGCGGTCGTTCAGGCGGTCGAGCACGTCGGTGACGCGCCCGTGGACCCACCGCTGGGCCAGCGAGAGCTCGTTCTCCAGCTCCTGGAGGCGGTCGAACTCCTCGGCGAGGTCGTCGACCCCCTCCCGTTCGTCGGGGTCCGCCGCGGAGAGCTCCAGGTCGATCCGCATGTGGGGGCATCGGCCCTGGATGTCGAGGCTCGGGTTCGCGGGGTAGGCGGACTTCGTCCCGAAGCCGTGCCGGGAGACGTTCACCTCCAGGCGCACGTCCCGGGCGATGTGGAAGTACTTGCGGCGGCGGTCGTCCGTGTGGCTCTCGATGAGCCCGGCCTCCTCCAGCTTGCGGAGGTGGTCGATGACGGCCTTCGGCGACACGCCGAGGTACTCGCTGATCTCCGTGACGTAACACGGCTTGTGCGAGAGCAGCCGGAGGATCCGCCGGCGGTTCTCGTTTCCCAGGAGATCGAGCAGTACCGCGGAGTCCATACACGTGGGGTAAACTCTCCGCGTATTTACCCGTTCCGTCGGGGGTCCCCGGAGTCGCCGGAGGGCAGAACGACGGCCGCGACCGCGACGGCGACGACCGTCGCCGTGAGGCTTCCGAGCGCGAGCATCCAGCCCGGGTCGTAGCGCACGGGCGGGTGGTTCGCGAGCGGGAGGCCGAGGAGGTAGCCGTAGTCGAAGAGGTCGTTCGCGAGCGCGAGGGCGGCGACGGCCGCGAGGGTGCGCCGGGACGTGCGCCCGACGTGTGCGAGCAGGAGCGCCTCCCCGAGGAAGGCCGCGTGGGTGGCGAGGATGCCCCAGTAGGCCCACAGCGAGTCGGCGTCGAAGCCGACGTACAGGTCGTTGGGGAGGTCCGGCCGGACGAGCGGGACGTTCAGCGCGAGGAACGTCCACAGCCCGGTCTTCACGAGCCAGACGACCGCGAGCGTCGTCAGGAACGAGAGGGCGGTCGTCCGGGGGACCGCCGAGAGCCGGCGTCCCGCGAACGGGATCAGCGCGGCCAGCACGAGCGTCCCGAGCGCGAGCGCGGTCGGGGAGTCGCCGTACAGCGGCCACAGGAACGTCGCCACCGCGGGCATCGTCTCCACGTAGTAGCGGACGCCCACGAGGAACGCGAGGGCGTTGGCGACGAGCAACAGCGCGAGCGTGAACGGGGTGGTGAGGTAGAACTCCGCCAGCGACGCGGGAACCGGGTTCCGGCTGTCCGTCTCGTCGGCCACGGTCCTGCCCCGGCTTCGACCGCCCGCGGCTTAACCGGACGTGGTTCCGGGGCGCGAGACGGACGCGCCGACATCCGTCCACCGCCACGGCTAAGCCGCCCACACCCCACCACACGCCACACCCGAATGAGCCTCCTCGCCGACCTCACGTCCGACGACGGCCTCCCCGACCGCCCGGACCTCCCGTGGTACGTCGCCCCGCTCCCGCGCGCGGTCGAGAACCTCGGGCTCCGCCTCGCGGCGGTCGTCGTCGCGGTCAACCTCGTCGGCACCGCGTTCGGCTTCTGGTACTACGGCTTCCACCCGCTGCCGCTCTCTGACCCGCTGATCACGTGGCAGTTCGCGGGGACGCCCGCGAGCATGTGGCCGTTCGTCCCCGACTCGCCGGTGGCGACGCTGTTCATCGCGCTCGCGCTCGGGCTGTGGGTGCTGGGTCGGCCGAACGAGTACGTGACCGTGCTCGCGTTCTTCGGCTGCTGGAAGCTCGGGCTGTGGACGCCGTTCGCGCTCGCGGCGTTCGCCGACGGCTTCCTCGCGACGACCGCGCTCCCGATGTACCTGTTCCTGTTCGGCTCGCACCTCGCGATGACCGTCGAGGGGTTCCTGCTGTACCGGATCTCCGAGTTCCCCGTCCGGGCGGTCGCCGTCGCGGCCGCGTGGTACGGCCTCAACGACGTGGTCGACTACCTCCTCGCGCCCGCGGGGACGCCGACGCACACCCTGCTGCCCGGCCAGCAGGTGATCGCGCCCGGGGAGGGGTTCACCCACCTGTCGCCGATCCACGAGATCGCCGCCGCCGGCGCGGTCGTCCTCACGCTCTCGGCGACGTTCCTCGCGCTGGCGACGCGGGTGAAACTGCTCGAGGCCGGCGCGGTCGGGGCGGGCGACACGGCCGACTCGGTCGGGGCGGTCGAAGCGGGTGGATCGGCCGGCCCGGTCGGGACGGGGGACTCGGTCGGCACGGACGACACGGGCGAGTAATTATCTCCCGCCGAGGCGACGGATCCCCCGTGAGCACTCCCACCCTCTATCGTGCGATCGCCGACCTCCCGCTGACGGTCGAGTCGGTCGGCCTCAGGCGCCGCGCCCGCGACACCTCCTCGGGGTTCGAGCGCGTGAGCACCACGTTCCGGCTCCGCGGCGACGGCGAACTCGGCCGCGGCGAGGACGTTACCTACGACGCCCCCGACCACGACGCGCTGTTCGCGGACCCCGAGCGCGACCCGCGGACCCCGGCCGACGGCCTCGGGTTCGAGGCGGCGCTGGTCGGGGAGTGGACGTTCCGCGAGTTCTCCGAACGCCTCGACGACGTGGACCTGTTCCCGGCCGGGGAACCGGAGCGGAAGACCGGCCACGCCTACCGGCGCTGGGCCGTCGAGTCGGCCGCGACGGACCTCGCGCTCCGGCAGGCGGACACCGACCTCCTGGGACTGCTGGACCGCGAGCGCGAGCCCGTCTCCTTCGCGGCGTCGACGCGGCTGGGGGACCCGCCGTCCGCGGACCGGGTGACGGAGATAGCCGAGCGCGTCCCCGGGATCGGGTTCAAGCTCGACCCCACCGACGACTGGACCGACGAGGTGGTCGGGGCGCTCCCGACAGAGCGGGTCCGCGTGCTCGACCTGAAGGGGCTGTACGAGGGGACCGAGGTGGACCAGGAGCCGGACGCCGAGTTCTACGACTGGGTGCTGTCGTCGTTCCCGGACGCGGTGATCGAGGACCCCGCGATCACCGACGAGACACGCCACGTCTTCGAGGGGGAGGAGCACCGCGTCTCGTGGGATTACCCGATCGACGGCGTCGAGAGCGTGGAGGCGCTCCCGTGGGAGCCCGCGTGGCTCAACGTCAAGCCCTCGCGGTTCGGGACGCTGGAGGCGCTGTCGGAAACGATCGAGTGGGCGCGCGAGCGCGACGTGACCCTGTACGGCGGCGGCCAGTTCGAACTCGGCGTCGGGCGCGACCAGCTCCACGCGCTCGCGTCGGCGTTCTACCCCGACGCGCCGAACGACGTGGCGCCGGGCGCGTTCAACGACCCCGCGGTCCCGGACCGGCTGCCGGCGACCCCCCTCGCGCCGTCGGCGGCGCCGCGCGGGTTCGAGTTCTGAGCCGGCGGAGGGCGGCTCCGTCCCCGCCCGGCCCGGCTCACGCCTACCAGTCGTAGTCGGAGGCGTCGTCGGCGGTGTGGGCGCGCACCCACAGCTCCCCGATCCGCGAGAGGCGCGTCCGGTAGGACTTCCCGTGGGACTCCTGCTCGACGTATCCCTTCCCGCCCGGGCCGAGGCGGTCGACGTTGTAGATGACCTTCGAGCGGAACGAGTCGGTGTACTCCTCGTTCAGCTCCGCCGCCAGCGCCTTCGCCAGCTCGCTCACCGACTCGAACTCGCCGTGCTCGCCGAGCTTGAACAGGATCACCTCCTCAAACGGCTTCACGTTCGAGAAGGAGGCGACCGGGAGCTCGATGATGTGGCTGCCGTTCACCTCCTTCGCGCCGATGGTCGTTCCGCGCTCGTCGAACTCCGCGAGCAGGTCCGTCGCGGTCGAGAGCCGCTCGCGGACGCGGTCGACCTCGACGGCGTCCGACGCGTCCGCCCCGTCGGCGACGGCGGCTTCGGATCCCCCCTCGGCGTCGCCCTCCTCGACGGCAGCGAGGAGGTCCCGGAGGAGGTCGCGGTCCGCGCGAAGCTCCTCGGCGAGCTCGGTTTCGAGGTACTTCTCGGGGGCGGTGTAGTAGGTGTGGATGCGGTCGCGGTCGGCCTGCCGCTCCAGCGTGACCGAGTGGGCGGCCGTGGCGAACGCGAACGAGACGGGGCGGGGCATCGAGGAGACGTTCACCCACACCTCCCGGCCGGCGTCGAGCTCCCCGTTGATGAGGTCGTACGCCTGCTCGAAGGCGGCGTCGTAGTCGTACACGTCGGCGACGGGGACGCGTTCGGTCTCGGCGCCGAGCAGGTTCCGGAAGTCCGTCTCCAGTTTCTGCGAGAGGTTCCGTGAGTACTCCACGTTGGCCTCGCTCCCCACCGCACCCTCCAGCAGCACGACGCGGTCCACGTCGAACTGGTCGCGGACGAGCGGCGCGATGAGCCGGTCGTAGTCGAAGCCGACCGGGACGACGTGTGTCTGCATGTTCGGGTGGTGTTCGGGTGACGGGAAAAGCGTGCCGTGGCGGGGCCGTCCCGAGTGCCGATACGGGAATCGCGGCCGGATCGGAGGACCCGACTGCGCTCAGAACACCGCCCCGATGCTCTCGCGCAGCGTCCCGACCGCCTCGTCGACCTCCGCCTCGGTGACGCAAAGCGGCGGCGAGAGAACGAGCTGGACGTCCGGGCGCGCCGAGCCGAACAGGACGCCGCGCTCGCGCGCCTCCTCGCGAACCGCGGCGACGGGGTTGTCCCCCTCGTCGACGCGGGGGTCGAAGAGGTGCTCGCCCGTCTCCGGGTCGGCGAACTCGACGCCCCACAGCAGCCCGCGGCCGTGGACGTCGCCGACGACGTCGAACTCCGTCTCCACCGCGCGGAGGCGCTCCTCCAGCGTCGGCGCGAGGTCGCGCGCGTTGTCGAACAGCCCGCCCTCGTACGCCTCGACCGCCGCGACGCCGGCGGCGCACGCGACCGGGTGACCCGCGAACGTCTGTCCCAGCGGCGTGCCCTCCTCGCCGAGGTACTCCGAGATCTCCTCGCTCACGAGCGCGCCGGCGAGGGGGGCGTACGCCGACGTGACGCCCTTGGCGAACGTGATCACGTCGGGCTCGACGCCCTCCGTCTGGATCCCGAACCAGTCGCCGCACCGGCCGAAGCCCGCGATCACCTCGTCGCTGACGAGGAGGACGTCGTACTCGTCGCAGATCTCGCGGACGCGCTCGAAGTAGCCAGGCGGCGCGGGGTACGCGCCGCTGGTCCCGGCGACCGGCTCGGTGATCAGCGCCGCGACCGAGTCCGGCCCCTCGTTCCTGATCACCCACTCGAGGTGGTCGGCGGCCTGCTCGGCCAGCTCCTCGGGCGTCTCCGCCGGGAACGGCCCGCCGAACTCCAGCGGCGGGAGGAACTTCGACACGCCGGAGGCGGCGCCGTAGCGCTCGACCTCGGCGCGGGTCTCGGGGTCGCCGGTGAGCGCCGCGGCGCCGTACGTCGAGCCGTGGTACGAGCGCCACCGCGTGAGGACCTTCGGGGCGTCCTGATACGCGCGAGCGACCTGCACGGCGATCTCGTTCGCCTCGCTGCCCGACACCGAGAAGTGGACGTCGGTCAGGCTCGCCGGCGCGCGCTCGACGAGCATCGACGCGAGCCGGTCGCGCGCGTCGTTCCCCTTCGCCGACGAGACGTACGGGATCCGCGACGCCTGCTCGGTCATCGCCTCGACGATCGCCCCGTTCGAGTGCCCGGCGTTGACGCAGTACAACTGCGCCATGAAGTCGAGATAGGCGTTCCCCTCGTCGTCGTACACCGTCGAGTCCTCGCCGTCGACGAGCGTGAGCGGGCCGCCCGCGCCCTCGGGGTCGTACCAGTGCGGGATCGCGTGGCCGTCCATGTCCCGCCGTCGTCGACGGCCGGAATAAGCGTTGGGCGCGTGGCGGAGCCCCCCGGACCCGCCGCCCTCAGTCGGCGCCGACCCCGAACTTCTCCGCGTTCTCCGCCGGCGCCGACGCCGTCACCGCGGACACGCCGACGGTCACCGCCAGCGACAGGAGCATGCACCACAGCGCGAAGTCCCACGTCAGGTAGGTCGACGAGAGGAACGGCAGCAGGTCGACGAGGAAGACGTGCGCGAGGTAGACGGCCTCGGCGCTCACGATGCCCGCGACCATCCCCGTCCGGGTCGTCCCGGCCCAGTACAGCGCCAGCAACAGCGGGAGGGTCAACTGGGCGTAGCCGCCGAAGGCGGTGTCGCCGAGCGTGACCAGCACGTCCAGGCCGCCCCCGCCGCCGACGAGCAGCGACGCGAGGAACGTCGAGGCGGCGAAGACGGCGACCCCGATCCGGCCGACCCACCCCTCGCGCTCGTCGCTCGCGTCGGGCGCGACGAGCGGGCGGTACAGGTCCCGCGTGAAGTACGACGACCCCGACAGCAGCATCGAGTCCGAGGAGGACATCATCGCCGCCAGCGCCCCCGCGATGACCAGCGCCGCGAACCACGCGGGGGTGTACTCGGTCAGCAGGACCGGGAGGACGTTGCTCCCGTCGGGCACCTCGATCCCGAGCCCGACCGCCCACGAGCCCAGCAGGAACGCCGGCACGAACAGCAGCAACACGAGCACGGGCCACAGCGCGAACGAGCGCTTGAGCGTCTCGACGCGGTCGGCCATGAAGAACCGCTGGTTCACCTGCGGGAAGGCGGCGACGCCGAAGGCGATGACGACTGCCGTCCCGATCATCCACTGGGGCGAGTAGAGCCCGCCGCCCAGCGACGCGAACTCGGGGTTCGCCTGCGCCATCCCGGCCGTCAGGGCCGAGACGCCGCCGGCGGTGGTCGCGATCCACGCGACCGCGAGCCAGACGACGCCCAGCATGAACACGCCCTGGAGCGTGTCCGTCCAGGCGACGCCGCGCAGCCCCGAGAGGCCGACGTACGCGACCATGAACACCGTGATCAGCGCCGCGCCGGCCCAGTAGGGGACCGCGCCGTCGGTCAGCCCCACGAGCGCCTGGCCGGCGCCGATCTGCTGGAGCATCACGTAGGGGAACAGCCACAGGAGGCTCACGCCGGCGACGAGCGCCCGCAGCCCCGTCGAGTCGAAGCGGTCGCCGAGCATCTCCCCGAGCGTCACGTAGCCGTGGGCCTTCCCGACGAGCCACTGCTTGTAGCCGATCGCGTACCACAGCAGCGCGAACAGGATGCCGTCCATCAGGCCCATCACGAGGATCCACTCGGGCCCGGCCGCGAACGCGAGGTTCGGCCCCCCGAAGAAGGTGAACGCCGACAGCAGCGTCGCGAACGTCGTGAACAGCAGCACCACCGTCCCCACCGACCGCGACGCGAGGTAGTAGTCCTCGGCGGTGTTGTCGGTGAGGCGGTACGCGACCAGCCCGACCGCCAGCGCGACCAGGAGGTAGCCGACGACGACGCCCAGCGAGACGCCGAGGTCAGCCACGGCGGATCACCCCCGCGTCGACGCCGCGGTCCCACGCGCCGCGCGAGAAGGCGTAGAACGCGACGCTCGCCAGCGCCATCCACCCGACGTGCCACCACAGCCACAGGGGGAGCCCCGCGGCGACAGTCGCGTCGCCCCACAGGAACCACGGGATCGCGAAGGCGACGAGCACCGCGAAGGCCGCTATCCAGAGATAATCGGCTCGGTTCCGGCTCATCGACACGAGGTAGTGGTTCACACGTGATTAATATTACTAAGTATCTCCTCGATATCCAGTATCGAAGAAAATTTCTCTTCGACACGGTCGGCCGGTCGTCCGTGACGCGTCGGATCCGCGTCCGCCGGTCGGCGGGCGATCGCCGACGGTCGTACCCCTTTCCCCGGGTTTATTCGCCGTCCGGCCCTCCCGGGAGACGAATGGAGTACGTGCAAGAGCGGGTCGCCACCCTCCACGCGTTCGGCGAGGGCGCCCCCGACGCGCCGACCGACCGCGCGGCGGTCGTCGTCCCGATGACCGAGCGGGAGTACGCGGGTCTCGCGGCCGAGCGCGTCCTCTCGGAGCTGGAGGCGGTCGACCCGGCGCGGGTGGTCGTGCCGCTGCGCGCGCCCGCCGAGCGGGTGGGCGCCTTCCGCGAGTGGCTCGACGGCTTCGACCTCCCGCTGGAGACGCTGTGGTGTGACGGGCCCCGCGTCGCCGACCTGCTGGCGGACGCCGGCCTCGACGGCGAGCGCGGGAAGGGTCGGGACGTCTGGCTCGCGCTCGGCCGGGCGCTGGCGGAGGAGTTCGTCGTCCTCCACGACGCGGACACGAAGTCGTACTCGCGGGCGTACGTCCGCCGGCTGCTGTTCCCGCTGGCGAACGGCTTCGACTTCTCGAAGGGGTACTACGCCCGCGTCGAGAACGACAAGCTGTACGGCCGGCTGTTCCGGCTGTTCTACACGCCGCTGGTGCAGGCCCTCCGGGACGCGAACCCCGGCTCGGAGTTCCTGGCGTACATGGGGGCGTTCCGCTACGCGCTCGCGGGGGAGTTCGCCGCGACGAGCGACGTGGCGGCGTCGCTGTCGGTCCAGCGCACCTGGGGGCTGGAGGTCGGCACGCTCGCGGCCGCCTACGACGAGGTGGGCGTCGACGGCGCCGCGCAGGTCGATCTCGGGAGCTACGAACACGATCACCGCGCCGTCTCGGGGCCGACCGGCCTCTCGGACATGAGCGAGTCCGTGGGCGCGGCGTTGCTGCGTGCGGCCGAGGAGCACGGCGTCGCCGTCGACTACGACGCGCTCCCGGACGCCTACCGCGCGGCCGCCGAGTCGTACGTCTCCCGGTACGCCGCCGACGCCGCGTTCAACGGCCTCTCGTACGACCGGCCCGGCGAGCGCGAGCAGGTGCGAACGTACGCGGACGCCATCGCCCCGCCCGGTCCGGACACGCGCCTCCCCTCGTGGGAGGAGACGACGCTCTCGCCGGACGCCGTCGCGGAGGCCGCCGACGCCGACGCCGAGGCCGCCGCGAACGGCGCCATCGACGGCGGGGACGAGTGAGTTCGCCCGGGTCGGGGCGACACCCCGCGCGGACTGACACGACCGTACGGTTCAAGCCGACCGGGCGAACATGGGGGATATGGACTTCGAGCGCGTCCGCCGGCACACCCCGGTCCGGGTGACCGACGCCGAGCGGCGCGCGGCGGTGCTCGCGCCGGTCATCGACCGCGGCGGCGCGCCCCACGTGCTGTTCACGAAGCGCGCCGAGCATCTCGGCAGCCACCCCGGGCAGATGAGCTTTCCGGGCGGGGGCGTCGAGGCGCACGACGAGGACCTGACCGCGACCGCCCTCCGCGAGGCGAACGAGGAGATCGGCCTCCTGCCCGAGGAGGCGGAGATCGTGGGCCGGCTCGACGACATCCGGACCGTCTCGGAGTACGCCGTCACGCCGTTCGTCGCCACCGCGCCCGACCGCGAGTACGTCCCCAGCGACGACGAGGTCGCCGAGATCGCGGTCCTCCCGGTCTCGGCGCTCACCGCCCGCGAGAACTACGAGTCGGAGCGGCGCGACCATCCCCACTACGGCGACATCCGCCTCCACTTCTTCCACGTCGACGGCTACACGGTCTGGGGCGCGACCGGCCGGATGCTGGTGCAGTTGCTGGAGCTGCTCACCGACTGGGAGATGCCGCCGGAGGTCGACCGCGTGGTCGACCCCGACGCCGACCTCCCGGTGTGACGCCCGGCCTATACGTAGCTGAGGACGACGAGCGTCAGGAAGAACAACACGAGGACGGCGGCCAGCACGAGGATGGAGACGACGCGGCTCGACTGGACGACGCTCCGGCCGCCGTCGTCGGTGTCCACGACGAGGTTGCTGATGTCCACGCCCCGCGTAGGCGGCGGGGACGCAAGTAGCCGTCGTCGCCCGGGATCAGACGTAGCTGAGAACGACGAGCGCGAGGAAAAACAGCACGAGGGCGCTCGCGAGCGCGACGGACGCCTTCACCCAGCCGTCGGCGCTCCCGAACCGATCCGTGATCGACTGCTCGCCGCTCGTGACGATCGGCGCGCGGTCGGCCCCGCCGGCGTCTGACATATCCCGCGCTTGCGGGGCCTGCCCCAAGAAGCCCCGGGCCGTCGGGAGGCCGCAGGTCGCCCGCCGCCGGGGTCGATACTGACGCGGGCGCCACGCTTATTCCCGACAACGCGATCGGACGTGTATGGCCGCACAGGCGATGGATCGCGTTCCGCGACGGTCCTAGTTCTCCCGACGAGGCGTCGCTCCGGCCGGGAGCGACGCGTTCTGTCCGCGCCGCATCGTCCGCCGCGCTCGCCCGGTCGACCGCGACCCGGCCCGCGAGCGCACGCCGAGCCGACCCCGACCGACACCCCCACGCACACCGATGACACTCACCGCACCCGAAGCCGCCGACAGCGTCGCCGCCCGAACAGGACTCGACGGGGTCGCGCTCAAGCCGACCGAGTGCGACGTCTCCGTCGCCGCGGACCTCCCGGTCGACCTCGTGTGTCTCGACTACGAGGGCCGCGAGGCGCTCCCGGAGGCCGACACCCTCGCCGCCCTCGCCGCCGCGCGCGACCTCCGGGTGACGACGCCCGTGCGCGCCGACGGCTTCGACCCCCGCGGCGACGACTCGCTGGTCGCGACCCTCCCCGACGCCGCCGACCGGGTGCTCGTCGCGGGTCACGGCGCCTACCTCACCGACGAGGAGCGCCGGCGCGCGGTCGCCCCCCGCATCGGCGACGCGGCGGCCGCCGTCCGCGCGGCCGGCGGGGTGCCGTGGGTCGGCACCGAGGGCGTCGAGCGGGTCGCGCTCGCGGCCGGCGGCGTCCAGTACGAACTGCTCTCGCGGACCACCGAGCGCGACGTGCGCGCCCTCCGGGCCGCCGGCTTCGACGGCGACGTGGCGGTGTACGCCCCGGTCGTCCCCAGCGACGACGAGGACGCGATCCTCGACGCGGTCGGCGCCTACGCCGCCCGCCGCCGCCCCGTCCGCGAGGCGCTCCCCGAGGGCGCCGCGACGGACGCCGCCGCGACCGGCCGCGCCCGCGAGGTGCTCTCGAAGGCCGTCCGCGACTTCGCGCTCGTGGGCGACCCAGGGACGGTCGGCGAGCGCGTGGCCGACCTCCGGGCCGCCGGCGTCGACACGGTCGTCGGCTACCCCGCGGCCGGCGTCGACACGCTGCGGTAACGCGGTCGACACGCCCCCGGGCCGCCGACCCGTCCCCCGCCGCCACCCGAACGCATACGTCGCCGCGAGCGAACCGCCCGGTATGCGACTGCTCCACGAGGAGACGACGACGAGCGCGGGCGAGGCGTTCGAGGACGGCGTCGAGGTGGCGGTCCTGCCGACGGGCTCCGTCGAGCAGCACGGGCCGGCGCTCCCGCTGGGAACCGACTTCCTCGCGGCCGAGGCCGTCGCCCGGGGGATCGACCGCGACGACGCGGTCGTCCTCCCGACGGTGCCGGTCGGCGTCTCGGCGCACCACCGCCAGTTCGACGGCACGCTGTGGGCCGACCCCGAGACGTTCGAGGACTACGTGGGCGAGATCTGCGCCTCGGTCGCCAGCCACGGCGTCCGCAAGCTGGTGATCTGCAACGGCCACGGCGGCAACACGGACGCGCTCCGGCGCGCCGCTCGGCGACTTCGGGGCGATCACACCGCCTACGCCGCGCCGTGGAACTGGTGGTCGAGCCTCGACGGCCTCGACGAGGAGTTGTTCGACCAGTCCGGGATCGGTCACGCGGACGCGATGGAGACGAGCATGGTGCAGCACCTCGCCGGCGACCTGGTCCGGGAGGCGTTGCTCACGGAGGCGGAGGACGGCGCCGCCGACTCGTGGGGGAAGTCGGTTCACGGGGCCAAGATCGGCTTCGACACCGCCGACTTCTCCGAGTCCGGCGCGGTCGGCGCCCCCACCGAGGGGACGGCCGAGAAAGGCCGCCGGCTGTTCGAGCAGGCGACCGACGAACTCGACGCGCTGGTCGGCTGGCTCGCGGAGCGGCCGTTCGACGCGCTCACGCCGGAGCCCCACCGCTGATGGCCGGGAGCGGACCCCGATCCGGCTCCGGAACGGGGCGGCGCGTCGCGGTCGTCGGCGGCGGCGCCGTCGGCGTGACGGCCGCCCGCGACCTCGCGGCCGCCGGCGCGGACGTGACGCTGTTCGAGAGGGGCGACCTCGGGTCGGGCGCGTCGGGCCGGGCCGCCGGCGTGCTGTACGACGCCTACGCCGAGGACGTGGACGCCCGGGTCGGCGCCCGCGCGCTGGAGCGGTTCCGCGACCTCTCGGGCACGAACGGCTTCGCGTTCCGGGAGTGCCCGTACGTGATGCTCGCCCGCGAGGGCGACGACGACCTGATCGACGCCGTCGAGGGCGCCGCCGGACGCATGCGCGCCCACGGGCGCGAGGTGGAGACCCTCTCCGGCGAGGCCCTCGCCGACCGCTTCCCGGGCATCGACGCGGGGGACGTGGCCGTCGCGGCCGTCGCCGGCAACGCGGGCTGGACCGACCCCGGGACCTACGTGGCCGCGATGGCCGAGCGCGCCGCGGCCGCCGGCGCCGAAATCCGGACCGACAGCGAGGTGTCGGTGTCGACGACGCCGCCGGGCGTCGCCGTCGCGAGCGAGGCCCCGGTCACGCGTCGGTTCGACGCGGTCGTCGTCGCCGCCGGCGCGCACACGAAGCGGGTGCTCGCCGACGCGGGGATCCGGGTGCCGCTGAAGCCCTACCGCGTGCAGGCGCTCGTTTCGGGGCGCGACTACGACGGCCCGATGTGGTACGACGCCTCCGCCGGCGTCTACGCGCGCCCCAACCCGGGAGGCCTGCTCGCGGGCGACGGGACGGTCCCGGAGGAGGCCGACCCGGACGAGTGGGAGCGCGGGGCGGACGAGTGGTTCATAGCGGAGGTATCGGAGACCCTCCGCGAGCGGGCGGGCCACGACCCCGCCGTCGAGCGGGCGTGGGCCGGGCTCTGCACGGCGACGCCGGACGGCGACCCACTGCTCGGCGAGGTCGCCGACGGCGTCTACGTCGCCGCCGGGTGGCAGGGCCACGGCTTCATGCGCGCGCCGGCGACCGGCGAGGTCATCGCGGAGCAGGTACTCGGGGAGGACGAGGGAGTCGAGCAGTTCGATCCGGGCCGCTTCGACGGCGACGAGGCGTTCGAGATCACCGAGGGGATGGCCGTCGAGACGGGCGAGGATACCGGCGTCCCGGAGTAGATCCGGGCCGGTTACGTCTCGTCGTCGTCGGTCGCGTCGACGTCCGGCTCCGTTCCCTCGGCCTCCTCCGCGGCGTCGGCGTCGTCCGTGTCGGCTTCGCCGTGGCCGTCGCCGTCACCCTCCTCGTCGTCCATCTCCAGGCGGACCGGCTCGTCCTCCTCGTCCGCCTCGTCGTCCCCGGTCGGCTCCTCGTCGGAGACGGCGACGGTGCCGTCCTCACGCTTGGGGATCCGGACCCGGAGCGTCCCGTTCCCCGCGAGCGTCGAGGTGGCGTCCTCCGGGGCGACGGCCGCGCCGGGCGGGAGTTCGGCGCGCCCGTCGAGCGCGAGGCCGCGGCCGGGGAAGCGCATCTCGAAGCCGTCCCGGAAGTCGCGGAAGCGGTCGATCCGGACCTCGACGGCCCCCTCGTTGAACCGCACCTGCACGTCGCTGCGTTCGGCGCCGGGCGCGTCGAAGACGACGAGGTAGGCGTCCTCGGACTCCAGCAGGTCGTACGCCAGCGGCGACCGCTCCTGCACCTTCGCGACGCCCCGGCCGACGCGGTCGAGCACCGTGTTCACCGCGGACTCGCCGACGTCCTTGAGGCGCTCGGCGCCGCCGGGCACCGGGTCTCGGTCGCTCATATCAGAGCTCGATCTCTTCGAGGCAGTCGGTCCCGCCGCACAGCGGACACGACAGGTCCGCGACCGTGTGGTCGTCGGCGATGTCGTAGGTGTAGTGGTTCTCGAACATGTCCAACTCGCAGTCGGCGCTGGTGCACTTGATCTCCTTCGTCGCGGGCATACCCACGGCTTGGACCGCACGCGGCATAAACGGCGTGGGGCGGAGCGGGGCTTGCCGACTCCGCGACCGCGCGACCCCGGCGGTCCGTCGCGGCCGTCGGTCCGTCGGTCGGCCGCTGGCCGTCCGCCCCCGTCGCGGCCGGCGTCGGACGCCGCCGGAGACTTGTCGCTCGCGCCCGATGCGGACCCGTGGACCCGGATCCGACCCCGACGGCGGTGTACGGCGTCGACTTCAGCGCGGCCGAGCGGAGCGCGGGCGCCTCGACGTGGGTGGCCCGATGCGTCGCCGACGGCGACGCGCTCGTCGTCGACGACCTCTCGTCCGCCTCGGAGTTCCTCGGCCTGGACTCGACCGCCCGCGGCGACGTGCTCCCGGCGCTGGCCGACCGCCTCGGGGCCGTTGAGGGCCCCGCGGTCGCGGGGCTGGACTTCCCGTTCGGCCTCCCGGCGTGGGTACTCGGGGACGACGACTGGCGGGCGTTCGTGGAGGGGACGCCCGACCGGTGGGGCGTCCTCGGCGACGTGGACGGCCCGCGGGGGCTGTACGACGCCGTCGAGGCCGCCGCGGAGACCGACGGGCGGCCCCGGCGACGGGCGACCGACGACGAGCACGGCGGACAGGCTCCCGCCGGCTTCCGGATCAAGACGCAGACGTACTACGGCATCTCCGTCCTCCTGCGGCGACTGGTCGGCCACGAAGGCGTCGCCGTCCCGCCGGTGCTCCCCGCGTCCGAGCCCGGCCTCACCGTGCTGGAGACGTACCCGGCGTCGGTGTTCGACCGGCTCCCGGGCGCCGACCGGACGGGGTACAAGGGGGACCAGCGCCGCCACGTGGAGGCGCGCCGGCGGAACGTCGCCGCGCTCCGCGACGCCGGCGTCCGGTTCGGCGACGACGCGGCCCGCGACTGCGCGGTCGCGACCGACGACGCCCTCGACGCCGTCGCGGCGGCGGTCGCGGCCGCGCGGAACTACCCCGACGCGCTCGACGCCGAGTACGGGGAGCCCGAACGGCTGGAGGCCCGGATCTACGCCTGATACCGATCTCCGCCGTCGGGACCGCTCCGACCCGACCGCGGGGGATCCGTCGCGGGCGACACAACACTTTAGCGGCCGCCCGACAGTGTGGTATGTGGGTGTGTCACAGATGCGCACGAGACGGCGGGAGCACGAGCGGGAGAAGCGCGCCCGACGGGAGGCCGACCGGGTCGAGCGCTCGGTGTCCGAGGAGACGGTGGCGGATCCGCCGCGGACCGTCGACGACCTGATCGACACGATGGCCGACGGGGACGGCCTGACGTACGAGGAGGCCGCGCTCGTCGGCGGGGTCGAGGGGGGGGTCGGCGGCCTCGACGCCGACGCCGAGGGCCCGCGTCGCCGCGGCGGATGGTGAGACGGCGGGCACGCGCTCGCGAGGGGAACCGAACGGCGACCGAGGGGGGACTGCCACGGGTCGCCCCGGAGGGGCCGGACCGCGCCGGGTCCGGCCGGTGCGGGGCGGCACGGGCCCGGGTGGCGCCGCGCCCCCGGACCGCACGGTTTTAGCCGTTCGACCGTCCATCCACGGGCATGACCGCGCCGGACCCGGCCGACCTCTCGGTCACGATCGTCGACGGCTACGTGGACGAGCCGGCGCACTTCGGGGTGCCCCCGTACGTCTCGACGTACCCCCGCTTCACCGCGGGCGCGCTCGTCGACGCCGGCGTCCCGGAGTCGAACGTCACCTACCACACCATCGACGAGCTGCGCGACGACCCGCGCAAGCGCGGCGACGTCGCCGACGCCGACCTCATGATCTACGTGGGCGGGATGACCGTCCCCGGCAAGTACGTCGGCGGCACGCCCGCCGAGCCCGACGAGGTGCGCGAGCTCGCGTGGACCGCCGACGGCGTCACCCTCCTCGGGGGGCCGGTCCGCTTCGGCGTCGGCGACGAGAACGCGGGCGCCCAGGAGATGGAGCGCGACGACCTCGACTACGACTTCGTCGCCATGGGCGACGTGGAGGCGGCCGCCTTCGATATCGTCGACAGCGGGCTTGAGGGGTTCGGCAACCGCATCCGCGACTACGACGAGGTGTCGCGCTGGTCGAGCATGGGCGCGTTCGTCGTCGAGCAGCACCCCAACCACCCCGAGTACCTCATCGCGGAACTGGAGACCTCCCGGGGGTGTGCCTACCGGTGCTCCTTCTGCACGGAGCCGCTGTACGGCGACCCCGACTTCCGAACCGCGCCGGACGTGGTGTCGGAGGTGGACGCGCTGTCGGACCACGGCGTCCGACACTTCCGGCTCGGCAGGCAGGCCGACATCCTCGCGTTCGGCGGCGACGGCGAGGCACCGAACCCGGACGCGCTCCGGCAGCTGTACGGCGGCATCCGCGAGGTGGCCCCGGACCTCCGCACGCTACACCTCGACAACATGAACCCCGTGACGATCACCGACTACCCGGAGGCGTCGCGGGAGGCCATCGAGGTGATCGCCCGGCACAACACCCCCGGCGACACCGCCGCCTTCGGCCTCGAGTCCGCCGACCCCGAGGTGCGCGAGGAGAACAACCTCCTCGTGAGCGCCGAGGAGTGCCTGGAGGCCGTCCGCGTGGTCAACGAGGCCGCGGGCTGGCGCCCCGGCGAGGGGCCGGAGGACGCGCCGAGCTACGGCGACTCCGCGCCGCGCCGGCTCCCCAAACTGCTCCCCGGCATCAACCTCGTTCACGGGCTGGAGGGCGAGACGGCCGAGACGTTCGAGCACAACAGGGACTTCCTCGACGCGGTGATGGACGAGGGGCTCATGCTCCGCCGCGTGAACATCCGGCAGGTGATGGCCTTCGAGGGGACCGAGATGGCAGAGACCGGCGCGCGCCTCGCCCGCGAGCACAAGAAGGAGTTCAAGCGGTACAAGCGCGAGGTGCGCGAGACGGTCGACCGACCGATGCTGGAGCGGGTGATGCCCCCCGGAACCGTCCTCCCGGACGTGTACCTGGAGTACCACGAGGACGGCACCACCTTCGGCCGGCAGCTCGGCACCTATCCCATCCTCGTCGGGATCCCCGGCGAGCGCGAGTTGGGACGGACGATCGACGTCGCCGTCGTCGACTGGGGCTACCGCTCGGTGACGGGCGTGCCGTACCCGCTCGACCTCAACGGCGCCTCGATGAACGAACTGACCGCGATCCCGGGGATCGGGACGGGGACCGCCGGCGACCTGGTCGTGAACCGGCCGTACGCCAGCGCCGCCGAGGCGGCCGAGGTCGCGGGCGCCGACGCCGACCTGACGCGCTTCGCGGACGCGGGCGTTCCCGGCGTCGACGCGGACGCGGAGTACCCCGGCGCGCCGGCGCCGCGGAGCGCGGACTGATGCCGGGCGGGAACGACCGCGAGGCCGCGCGCACGGACGGCGGCCCCGCGCCGACGGGCGACACGCACGTCGACCGCTTCTCGGTCCCCGTCGAGACGCGCGCGCCGACGGGGCAGACGAACGCGTACGTCATCGGCACGGGGGAGACCCTGCTGGTCGACCCGGCCGCCCGGACCGACACGCTCGACACCGTCGTCCGCGAGAAGGTCGCGGACCACGTCGCCGTCACGCACACCCACCCCGACCACGTCGGCGCCGTCGCCGGCTACGCCGCCGAGACCGGCGCGACCGTGTGGGCCAGACGGGGATACGGGGACCGCTTCGCCGCGGCGACGGGCGTCGAGCCGGACCGGACCTTCCTCCCGGGCGACCGCGTCGGCCCGGCGACCGTCCTCGACCTCCCCGGTCACGCCCCGGACGGCGTCGGCTTCGGGACCGGGAACGGCGTCGTCTGCGGCGACGTCGCCGTCGCCGAGGGGAGCGTCGTCGTCGCCGCACCGGAGGGCGACATGCGCGCGTACCTCACGACGCTCCGGCGCCTGCACGCGCGGAACCCCCCGGCGCTGTTCCCCGGACACGGCCCACAGATCGACGACGCCCGGGCGACCTGCGCCCGGCTGATCCGCCACCGGCTGGACCGGGAACGCCGCGTGCTGGCGGCGGTCGAGGCGGGCGCGAGCACGCCAGAGGAGGTGCTCGACGCGGCCTACGAGAAGGACATCGCGGGGGTGCGCGACCTGGCGCGCGCGACGGTCGTCGCGCACCTGGAGAAGCTGGCGCGGGAGCGGCGAATACGGTGGGAACCGACGGCGGGCTCCGTCGGGATCGCGACCGGATAAAACCGGGAGGGACCGCGGGCGGTTGGCGAGCGGGGCGTCGCCGTCAGCGGGCGTCCTCGAGCGCGACGAGGCAGTCGGCGTCGACCGAGAGCCACGTCGTCACGAGCGCCGCGTCGTCGGCGTCCTCCGGGTAGAGCGTACACCGGTCCGGCTCGCCGTCGTGGCGAACCACCGCCGCTCGGAGGCCGGAGGGGGGCGAGAAGCGGGGGTCGGGTGTACGCACGTCGTCGGGTGACCGATCGGATGCGGCCGACATACACGTGTCACCCCGGCGAACGTACTTAAACGTCGCTAAGTTTTCTCACGGTCGATCCCGAGCACTCCGTAGCGGTGTGGACGGGTCGGTGTGCCACCGGTCGACCCGACGGCGTTTAGTTCGCGAGGCCCCGACACCCGTCCGTGCAGTCGCTCGAAGCCGAACTGGCGCGCGCCCGCGACCTCGACGTCGGCGAACTCGCCGACGCCATCGAGACCGTCGGCTTCGAGTGCACCCGCTGTGGCGCCTGCTGCAAGAGCGAGGCCGACGACCCCCACACGGCGACGGTGTTCCCCGACGAGGTCCGACGGCTTCGGGGGGCGGACGGCGGGGAAACCGACGGTGCCGACGGCGCGGGAGGCGGCGACGACGCGCCCGCCGAACGCGACTGGCGGGACGTGGCCCGGCCGATGCCGTACGGGCTGACCGCCGGCGACGACGGGGCCGAGGGCGAGACGTTCGAGTGGGCGTTGCAGACGGACGCCTGCGGCGACTGCGTCTTCTACAGGGAGGCGTCGGAGACGCCTCCCGGAGCCGGCGAAGCCGGCGAAGCCGACGAGTCGGGACTCGGTGCCTGCACCGTCCACGACGACCGGCCGCTCATCTGCGAGACGTACCCGTTCTCGGTCGGCCTCGGCGGGACGAGCCAGCCAATGGGCGAGACCGTCGACAGCGTCGCGCTGGGAGCCGAACGGGAAGCGGAGGACGGCGACGGCGCGGGATCCGCCGACGCCGGACCCGACGGCGCGACCTCGGCCGACCTGAACCCCGACGACGCCGGGCCGACGCTCCGGGCCCACGAGTGCGAGGGGCTCGGCCGCGACATCGACCGCGCCGACGCCGAATCGCTCGCGGCGGCGCTAAAGGAACGCGCCGTCCGCGAGTTGGAGGAGGCGATCGGCGTGCGCGACGCCTACGAGCCGCACGACCTCGACCCCGGCGAGGCGGTCGTCCACGACTCCGAGGGCGCCAAGCGCCCGGACGGGACACCCCTCGACGAAACGTAACGGAGACGGGACGGTTCCGACCCCGGCTCCGCCGCGCGCGGCGGTAGGTATATGTCACGTCGGACGAAGGTGCCGGTGGAGGTCTGTATCCGTGGAAATCTCCGACGAACTCCTCTGTCTGTTCAGCGCCGAAGTCCGCGAGGACGACGGCAGGTACACCATCGAGATCCCGAAGCGCGAGGTCGCCACCGGCGCCGTCGAGGCCGGCGACGTCTACCGCGTCGCGCTCATCGACCGCTCGGAGGCGTCGGCGACCGGCGCCGACGACGACGGCGGGCGGCCGACGACCGACGGCCCGCAGCCGCCGGTCGAGCGCGGCGAGGTCCGCTACGTCGAGATCGAGGACCTCGGGAAGCAGGGCGACGGGATCGCCCGCGTCGAGCGGGGGTACGTGATCATCGTTCCCGACACCGAGGTCGGCGAGCGGGTCAAGATCGAGATAACCGAGGTGAAGTCCAACTTCGCCGTCGGCGAGGTCATCGACGAGGAGCTGTAGGGTGCGGCCGGCCCGTCGTCAGACCTCGGCGGTCCAGTACGAGACCGACGAGAGCTTCTCGCCCAGCGACGAGGAGCCGATCCCTTGGTCGAGCGACCAGAACGGGTCGGCGACGCTGTTGGGCACCTCCCGGTAGAAGCCGTAGGGGAACACGAAGTCGTGGTCGTCGCTGCGGAGGCTGAGGCCGGCGCCGTCGATGAGGCGCTCGACCTCCTCGCGGGAGTACAGCCGCGAGCCCATCGGGAGCGCCCAGTTGTAGAGGACGCGCAGCGAGGAGCCGCGGAACGTGTCGAAGAAGACCACGTCCTTCGAAACCCGGGCCATCTCCGCGAGGAACTTGGCGGGGGTGTCCGCGAGGTGGAAGAAGCGCATCGCGAACACGGCGTCGAAGTGGTCGTCGGGGAACGGCAGGCGGGCGGCGTCGCCGCGCATGAACTCGACGGTCGACTCCAGGCCGGCCCGGCGGGCCTTCTCGCGTCCCTGGGCGAGCATGGCGTCGGAGATGTCGAGGCCGACGATGTCGGCGCCGCGCTCGGCGAGCATGACCGTGAACCGGCCGGTGCCGCAGGCGATCTCGAGCACGCGCTCGTCCTCGACGGGCGCGAGCGCCTCGAGCACGGCGCGCTTCTCGCGGCGGTCGATGAGCCTTCCTCCCTTCGAGAACCGCTTGGCGTCGTACTCCTCGGCGACCGAGTCGGCCTGGTACCACTCCTGGCCCTTCACACTACCTCGGGGTCCACGGCCGAACCGTAAAACGATACTGATAGCCCGCGGTTCCGTCCCGCCGTCTCCCCGCGGAGGGTGTCCCGTCCGCCGGCGGTCCGGCGACGGACGGGCGTGCGTCGGGAGCGGGGTCGGGCATCGCCGCACCGCTCCGCCCGACGGGGTGCCCGTCCGGCTCGCTCACCCGCTGGTGACGACATGATCGGCCGAGATGCGTACGATCACGCGCGCGCCGGACTCCTCGCCGTGGTGGGGGTACTCGTCGACGTCCATGTACCGCCGCGCGAGTTCGTCGATGTGCTCGTCGGCACCCTCCTCCGTCAGCTCCGCCTCGCCACGCACGGAGACGTACCGGTACGGGTCCTCGGGGTCGAGCACGGAGACCGCGACGTTCGGGTTCCGGCGGATGTTCCGTTCCTTGCGCCGGCCGCGGGCGGTGTTGACGAGGACGTACTCGCGCTCGTCGTGGTCGACCCACACCGGCGTCACCTGGGGCGTGCCGTCGGGCATGACCGTCGAGAGGTGCGCGAACGACTCCGACTCGAAGACGTCGGCGTGTGACTCGGGTATCACGGCGGCGAACTCGGACGGGACGCACTTGGGCGTTCGCGTCGCGGTCGATCCGGCGGCACGGTCGGACACGATACCGGGCTGACAGGACCGGGGCGCCCGTCCGACCGGACCCGCGGTCCGCCCGACCGCGGGGGGATCGCGCGTCGCTCGGGGAGCCGGATCGCGTGACAGCGGACGTGATATAATGCGTATAAGGGATATACACGAGTTGGACTTGTATTGAGGCAACCTTTACCACCACCCTCGGACTTCGCGGTAACATGAGCACCAGTACCGCGGACCCGGACGCCGCAGACGCGCTCAGCGACACCGAATACCGCGACCTCCTCAGCGACCTGCCGCCGAGCGCGAAGCTCGTCGCCAAGGTCCTCGAGGGCGACGCGCCGCTCTCGCAGGGGCAGCTCGCCGAGGAGTCGCTGCTGCCCGACCGCACCGTGCGCTACGCGCTCAACCGCCTGGAGGAGCAGGGCCTCGTCGGCTCGCGCTACTCGTTCAAGGACGCCCGCAAGCAGGTCTACTACCTGAACCGCTGACGCCGGACGCCGCCGACCCCGCCGCGCGTCCCGTTCGAGCGGCGCCGGATCGAAACCCCCCTTTTAAGTCCTCGACCCGCTACGGTCGGATATGGAACTCTCGGTGGTGGTCCCGACCCTGAACGGCCGGGACAGGCTGGCCGCCAGCCTCGACGCGCTGGCGGACGTCGCCCCCGACGCGGAGGTGATCGTCGTCAACGGTCCCTCCGCCGACGGCACGACCGGGATGGTGCGCGAGCGCGACGACGTAGACGTCCTCGTCGAGATCGCCGCGCGCAACGTCAACGTCGCCCGCAACGCCGGCCTGGAGGTCGCCGACGGCGACGCCGTCGCCTTCCTCGGCTACGACCACCGGGTCGAGTCCGGGTGGCGCGACACCGTCGCCGCGGCGGTCGGGGAGGGCGCCGAGGTGGTCACCGGGCCCCTCAGGCGGACGGTGAAGGGGGGCGCGACCAGCGAGGGCCCCGAGCGGCGGCGGATCGCCGACCGCGAGGTGTCGTACTTCAACGGCCGGAACGTCGTCTTCGACCGGGACGTGCTGGCGGACCTCGACGGCTTCGACGAGTACCTCCGGACCGGCGGCGCCCGCGACGCGGCCCACCGCCTCGCCGGCATGGACGTGCAGGTCGAGTGGCGCCCCGAGATGGCGGCCCGCCGCCGGTCGGAGGCCACCGACGGGGGGATCGAGACGCGCGACCTCGGGTGGAAGTACCGGGCGCTGGCGTACCGCCTGGTGAAGAACTACGGGGTGCGGCCCACGGTCGTCCGGCGGACGCTCCGGCACGCCTGCGGCGACGCCGCCGGCACGTTCCGGGACGTGCTCGGCGGCGACGCGACCCCGACCGGGTGGGTGGGCAACGGCCGCGACGTGGCCGCGGGCATCGCGGCCGGCGCGTCCGACGGCCTGATCGCCCGTGCGAAGGACCGGTCGTCGACGCGGAACCCGAACGGCGTCTCCGCGCGGGCGGACCGGGCGGTGGCGCGGTACGACCGCCGCACGGAGTGATCGGTTCTGGTCGCGCGAGCGGGCTGCTGCCGGCGTGACCGGTCACGGCCCGGGCGAGCGGCGACGGTCGCCGCCGGCTACGCGTCCGCGCCGGGCGCCAGCCCCTCGATTACGCGGGCGGCGTTCTTCGAGAGCGCCCGCTCCATCAGGTCCTCCGGGACGTCGAGCGTCAGCACCTCCATCACCCCCACGTCCGGGTGGGTGTCCGGGGCGCCCGAGCCGAACAGCACCCGGTCCGGGTGTTCGAGCAGGCCGCGTTCGAGCACGTCGCGGAAGCGGACGAACGCGGTGTCGAGGTAGAGGTCGTCGTGGGAGTCGAGCAGCGCCAGCGCCTCGTCCATCAGGTCCCGGTCGAGGGGGTAGCCGCCGAACGACGAGAGGATCACCGGGAAGTCGTACTCCAGCACCGCCTCGGCGACCGCCCGGGGCGGGAACCCCCGGCCGGCGTGGACGAGCACCGGTTCGCCCGAGGCGGCGACCTGTTCGAGGGTCGCCTCCGTCGGGAGGCCGTCGTGGAGGGGATCGAGGACGAAGCCGTGGAGCCGGCTGTCGTAGGCGTACTGCTCCACGTCGCCCGGGTCCGTGTGGTGGTCCGCCGGCGCGGCCGCGAGGTTGCGCAGGCGCGCGACCGGCGAGTCGCCGGGGTCGCGCGGCCCGTTGAGCCGCGCCATCGCCCGGAACGGCCGGTCGACCGAGAGCCGTGCGACGGCGTTGTTCGCGCGGAGGTACCCCTCGCCGGCGGGCCTGGGGCCGGGGGACACCGCCGACTGGACGACGCCCGCCTGGTGCATCTCGCGCTGGAGCCGCTCCGGGGAGATCTCCCGGCCGCGCGAGGCGACCACCGCCCCGTCGTCCGGGTCGAGCCGGGCGTGGACGTCCACGGCGCGGAACCCGTGCTCCAGTTCGAGCATCTACCCTCCCCGAGCGACTCCCCGGACTTGAGTGTTGCAGTCTCTCACCACGCCGGACGCGGGACGTTCCCCGGTCCCGGTTCGGCGGGGACCCGGACGGGAGGGTGATCCGCGCTATCACGCCGCAGTCTTCCAGTTTTTGCGTCGTCTTTCTCGAAAACTTCATATAGAATCGCAACCATTCTACTCGTTGATCATTCCATGAGCTACATGCAGCAGCCCCTCTACATCCTCGGGGAGTCGACCCAGCGGACCAGCGGCCTCGACGCGCGACGGTCGAACGTCGCCGCGGGCCGCGCGGTCGCGAACGCGGTCCGGACGACGCTCGGGCCGCGGGGCATGGACAAGATGCTCGTCGACTCCTCGGGCGACGTGGTCGTCACCAACGACGGCGCGACGATCCTCGGGGAGATGGACATCGAGCACCCCGCCGCGCAGATGCTCGTGGAAGTCGCCGAGTCCCAGGAGGCCGAGGTGGGCGACGGCACCACGACCGCCGCGGTGCTGGCGGGCGAACTCCTCGGGCGCGCCGAGGACCTCCTCGACGACGACGTCCACGCGACGGCGGTGGTCGAGGGGTACCACGAGGCGCTCCGGCTCGCGCTCGACGCCGTCGACGGGATGCTCGTCGGGGGCGAGGCGGACCGCGACGCCCTCCTGACGGTCGCGGCCTCGGCGATGACCGGCAAGGGCACCGGCGACCTGGCGACCGAGCGGCTCGCCGAGATCGTCGTCGACGCCGTCCTCCAGGTGGCCGACGAGGACCGCCGCGTCGACCGCGACGACATCCGGGTGTTCACCCGGACGGGCGCGTCCGCGGCGTCGACGGAGCTCGTACGCGGCGTCGTGATGGAGGAGGAGCCGGCGAACGACAACATGCCCCGGACCGTCGAGGACGCCACCGTCGCGGTGCTGGACGCGAAGCTCGACGTCCGCTCGGGCGAGATCGACACCGAGTACACGATCACCTCCGTCGACCAGCTCGACGCCGCCCTCTCGGCGGAGGACGCCGAGCGGCGCGCCATCGCCGAGACGCTCTCGGAGGCCGGCGTCGACGTGGTGGTCTGCTCGAAGAAGGTCTCCGACCCCGTCGCCGGCTACCTCGCGGACGCGGGGATCCTCGCGTTCTCGAACGTGAAGACGAGCGAGGCCCGGGCGATCGCCCGCGCGACCGGCGCGCGCCGCCTCGGCACCCTCGACGGCGTCGAGGCCGACGACCTCGGGACCGCGGGGTCCGTCCGCGTCGAGAAGCACGGCGGCGACGACGTGACGTTCCTCGAGGGGAACGACGACTCCCGGACCGTGACGCTGTTCGTCCGCGGCTCGACCGACCACGTGGTCGACGAGACCGAGCGCGCCGTCGACGACGCCCTCGGCGTGGTCGTCACGGCCCACGAGGACGGCGAGGTCGTCCCCGGCGCCGGCGCCGTCGAGGTCGCGGTCGCCGACCGCCTCCGCGCGGGCGCGAACGCCGTCACCGGCCGGAAGGCCCTGGCGGTCGAGGCGTTCGCCGACGCGATCGACGCGGTCCCGCGCACCCTCGCGGAGAACGCCGGCCTCGACCCGATCGACGCGCTGGTCGACCTGCGCGCGCGCCACGAGCGCGACGGCGTCGCCGGCATCGTGATCGACGGCGGCGCCGTCGAGATCGCGGACCCGACCGACTTCGACGTGGTCGACCCCGCGGCCGTCAAGCGGGAGGCGCTGGAGTCCGCCACCGAGGCGGCCACGATGATCCTCCGCATCGACGACGTGATCGCGGCGAACTGAGGCCGTCTCTCCGCCGCCGTTCGCCGGGAGCGATCGGGGGGCGGCACGGCCCGTGTGGCCCCTTTTCCTCACGCCTCGGCCGGATCGTTTTAGTGTGATTCCGCGGGTTACCCCGCCATGGGAGAGACGGCCGACTCCGAGGACGGACGGCTGGGGCTGTTCGGCGCGGTGTCGATCGCCGTGGGCGGCATGATCGGCGGGGGCGTCTTCGCCGTCCTCGGCGTCGTCGCGACCATCGCGGGCGCGGCCTCGTGGCTGGCGTTCACGCTCGCGTGTCTCGTCTCGATGTGCGCGGCGTACTCGTATCTGAAGCTGAACGCGATGGGGGAGAACCGCGGCGGCTCGGTCGCACAGTTGGAGGAGTACCTCGACGACGCCACGCCGGCGGGGATGGTCGGGTGGACGCTCCTGTTCGGCTACGTGGGCGCCATCGCGATGTACGCGTACGCGTTCGGGAGCTTCGCGGTCGCGCTCTCGCCGGCGGGCCTGAAGTCGGCCGTCCCGCTGGGCGACGCCCTGTTGCGGCCGGCGTACTCGGTCCTCGCGGTCGGCGTCTTCGTCGGCCTGAACGTGCTCGGCGCGCGGGCGACGGGCACCTCCGAGGAGGTGCTCGTCGTCGTGAAGGTGATCGTCCTGCTCGCGTTCGGGCTGCTCGGCGTCTGGTACGGTCTGAACCAGAACTCCATCGAGCTGGGGCTCGCGAAGATCCGTCAGGTGACCCCGATCGTGATGGCGACGGCGGTCTCGTTCGTCTCCTTTCAGGGGTGGCAACTGCTCATGTACGACCAGGAGAGCATCAAGAACCCCGAGGAGAACCTCCCGAGGGCGATCTACTCGTCGATCGTCGTCACGATCCTCATCGACGGCCTGATCGCGATCGTGGTCACGAGCCTCGCGGCCCCCGAAGTGATCAAGGCACACCCGGAGCGCGCCCTGGCGAACGCGGTGGAGCCGATCATCGGGTCGATCGGCTTCGTGATCGTCTCGATCGCGGCGCTGTTCTCCACCGGGAGCGCGATCAACGGGACGCTGTTCTCGGCGGCCCACTTCGCGAAGGGCATGATCGACGACGGCCTCCTCCCCGACGAGACGGGACGGGTCGAGGCCGACGGCGCGCCCGAGCGGACCGTGCTTCTGCTCGGCGGGATCGCCGCCGTGTTCACGGCCTACGGGAGCCTCGACGCGATCACCTCCTTCGGCTCGCTCGCGTTCATGGGCGTCTTCGGGGCGATGAGCGCGCTCGCGTTCCGCGAGCGCGACCACGAGTCGATCAACCCGATCCCGCCGGCCCTCGGCGCCGTCGGCTGTGCCCTGTTCGCCGTCCTGCTCGAGGTGCACCTCTGGCGTGCCGAGCGGTCGACGTTCTGGGCCGTCCTCGGCGTCGCGGCGGTCGTCGTGACGCTGGAGACGCTCTACTTCGAACGCGAGAGCATCGTCGAGGGGGTCGACAGGGCGGAGGCGGCCGTCGTCCCCGAGGAACAGTGAGTCCCCGCGGCGCCGCACGGCCGCGGCAACGGGGGTCGACAGGGTCGACGACGGGGCGCGGTCGCCCGGGAACGAGCGCCCCGTGGACCGGACGGTGACCGCCGCCGGCCCGCGCTCGCGGCTCGCGCGCAACCTCGCCGCCGAGTCGGAGGCGTACGGCTTCTCGCTGGCGACGTGGGGGAGCGGCGCGGTCGTCGTCCACGACGTCGGCGTCCCCGGCGTCGTCGGCGCGAGCGCGTTCGTCGGCGGCGCGGTCGCGGGGTTCGCGCTCCTGGCGGCGGTCGCGTTCGGGGGCCTGCTGAGCGAGACCGAAACAGAGGACCGGTCGCTCGCGGTCGTCTCGACGGTCCACGTGCTCGCCACGACCGGCACGGTGCTGTCGGTCCACGCGGCGGTGGTCGTCGCCCGGGGTCGGTTCCCGGGGGCGCTCGCGCTGTTCGCCGCGGGCGTCGCCCTCACCGTGAGCTACAACCTCCTCTTGACCACCGAGGACCTGCTCGGACGGGTGGCGGCCGAACGGAGGTAACGGCGGTCCTCAGCCCGTCGGCACGGTCGCCGCGACCTCCTCCTCGAACGAGAGCGTCACCGCCCGCCCCGGCGCGAGGTCGAACTCCTCGTCGCCGCGCCCCTGGTTCGCGTCGCACTCGACGAAGCCGTGGCTCCCGACGGTGACCAGCGGGTCGTGTTTGTCCACGTCCGCGAAGGTGTCGACGACGGGGACCGTCCGGAGGCCGGCGGCGGTCTCGACGGCGACCTCCTCGCCGACGCGGCCGTCGAGGAACGAGCCGGGGACGTTCGTGATCGCGTTGCCGAAGTCGTCGACGACGAGTACCTCGCCGGCGGCCGTCTCCGCCTCCACCCAGGCCTCGGGCAGCGCGTAGTCGTCGTACTCGTCGGTCCGCGAGAAGCCGTCGAGCGACCCGACGGCGTCGACGCCGGCCTCGTGGACGCGGGCGGCCGCCGGCGCGAACACGTCGCGGCCGTGGAAGGTGCTGGATCGGGGGTCCTCCGCCTCGACCTCGAACACCTCGATCGCGTCCTCGGGGGCCGTTGCGTCCTCGCCGCCGTCGGCGGACCCGGCCGCGAGCGCGCGGGCCGGGGGGAGCAGACAGCCGTTGTCGGGGCCCACGAGCGCGTGGTCGCCGGCGCGGACGCAGACGGCGGCGCGGTCGGTGCCGACGCCGGGGTCGACGACGACGAGGTGGACGCCCGGCGGGAACTCCGGGAGGAGGAAGCGGAGCCAGAACGCGGCCGCGCGGGGGTCCCCCCGCGGGAGGTCGTGGGAGACGTCGACCAGGTCGGCGACGCCGTGCGAGCGGAGCACCCCCTTCATCGCGGCGGGGTACGGGCTGCCGAAGTCGGATGCGAGCGTCAGCATGGGGTCACTCCGGGTCGGGGGCGGCGTCGCGGTCGGTTCCGGCGGCGGGGTCGGCGCCGTTGGCGTCCGAGGAGGCCACCTGCCGGATGCGGTCGACGCCGTCGATCTCCTCGATCGTCTCGGCGACCTCGTCGGGGACGAGGTCCGTCCAGCCGTCGCCGCGGATCATCCGCTCTCGGAGCTCGCTCCCCTCCAGCACCTCCCGCCGGAACATCGGCGAGGAGCGCACCTCGACGCCGGCCTCCTCGAACAGGCGGACGACCAGCGGGTTGTTGGAGTAGGCGACCTCGAACTGCGGCGACATCGACTGGACGTGGCTCACCCACACGGAGTTGCGTTCGAGGTCCTCGATGGGGACCACGTAAGTGGTCACGTCGAGCTCCGCGAGCGCCTTCGTCACCATCATGACGCGCTCGCCGGCGGTGAACGGGTTGCGCCGGGTGTGGGAGTCGCCCGCCGACCCGATGCCGAGGACGAGCTCGTCCACCTCGCCGGCGATCTCCTCGACCATGTGGTGGTGGCCGTTGTGGTAGGGCTGGAACCTCCCGATGTAGAACCCCCGCATACGCGAACGTATCTCGCGGCGGGTTTATAAGCCCGGCGAGTCCCCGGTGGCGGCGGAAACGTGGGTTCGAGGGGCTCTCGCGTGCGGTTTCGCTCGGGCGATCGGCCCGCCAGGGGGGAGAAAGTATATGAATTGAGGTCCCCTCCGATACGGTAGCGACGATTCTATGAGCAACGACCGAAACGACAGTCGGGACGGCGGCGACGTCCGGGAGCCCGAGGACGGCCCCGTCGGCGACCCCGACTCGAACGGCGCGGGCGGCGACCCGGCCGGCGGGCGGTCGGTGGGCGCCTCGAACGAGCCCTCCGACCAGGACGCCGACATCGACGACCTCGGCAGCGACGTCGAGATCGACGCCGAGATCGACGAGGAGATCGCGGAGGACCACCTCCTCGGCGGCCTCAAGATCGACTCGACCGACGACATCGAGGTTCCCGACCGCCTCGTGGACCAGGTCATCGGGCAGGAGCACGCCCGGGACGTGGTGATGAAGGCGGCGAAACAGCGGCGGCACGTGATGATGATCGGCTCGCCCGGGACGGGCAAGTCGATGCTGGCGAAGGCGATGTCCGAACTCCTCCCGAAGGAGGAGCTCCAGGACGTGCTCGTCTACCACAACCCCGACGACGGCAACAACCCCAAGGTGCGGACGGTGCCGGCGGGCAAGGGCGAGCAGATCGTCGAGGCCCACAAGGAGGAGGCGAGAAAGCGCAACCAGATGCGCAGCTTCCTCATGTGGATCATCATCGCCGTCGTCCTCGGCTACTCGCTGCTCGTCGTGAGCAACGTGTTGCTGGGCATCCTCGCGGCGGGCATCATCTACCTCGCGTTCCGCTACGGCTCCCGCGGGAGCGACTCGATGATCCCGAACCTGCTGGTCAACAACGCCGACGAGAAGTCCGCCCCCTTCGAGGACGCCACCGGGGCCCACGCCGGCGCGCTGCTGGGCGACGTGCGCCACGACCCGTTCCAGTCCGGGGGGATGGAGACGCCGAGCCACGACCGCGTCGAGGCCGGCGCCATCCACAAGGCGAACAAGGGCGTGCTGTTCGTCGACGAGATCAACACCCTCGACATCCGGTCCCAGCAGAAGCTGATGACCGCGATCCAGGAGGGCGAGTTCTCGATCACCGGCCAGTCCGAGCGCTCCTCGGGCGCGATGGTCCAGACGGAGCCGGTGCCGACGGACTTCATCATGATCGCGGCGGGGAACCTCGACGCGATGGAGAACATGCACCCGGCGCTGCGTTCGCGCATCAAGGGGTACGGGTACGAGGTGTACATGGACGACACCATCGACGACACCCCCGAGATGCGCCGCAAGTACGCCCGCTTCGTGGCTCAGGAGGTCGCCAAGGACGGCCGCCTGCCCCCGTTCGACGACGAGGCCATCGAGGAGGTCATCCTCGAGGCGCGGCGCCGCGCCGGCCGGAAGGGCCACCTCACGCTGGAACTGCGGAACCTCGGCGGGCTCGTGCGCGTCTCGGGCGACATCGCCCGCGGCGAGGACGCCGACCGCGTCACCCGGGACCACGTCCTCCAGGCGAAGGGACGGAGCCGGTCCATCGAGCAGCAGCTCGCCGACGACTACATCGAGCGCCGCAAGGACTACGAGCTCCAGGTCGCCGAGGGCTACCAGGTCGGCCGCGTGAACGGGCTGGCCGTCATGGGTCAGGACTCGGGCATCATGCTCCCGGTCATGGCCGAGGTCACGCCCTCGCAGGGGCCCGGCCAGGTGATCGCCACCGGCCAGCTCCAGGAGATGGCCGAGGAGGCCGTCCAGAACGTCTCGGCGATCATCAAGAAGTTCTCCGACGAGGACATCACCGAGAAGGACATCCACATCCAGTTCGTCCAGACGGGCCAGCAGGGCGTCGACGGCGACTCGGCGTCGATCACGGTCGCCACCGCCGTCATCTCGGCGCTTGAGAACGTGGGGGTCGACCAGAACCTCGCGATGACGGGCTCGCTGTCGGTCCGGGGCGACGTGCTCCCGGTCGGGGGCGTCACCCACAAGATCGAGGCCGCCGCCAAGTCCGGCTGCGACCGCGTCATCATCCCGAAGGCCAACGAGCAGGACGTGATGATCGAGGACGAGTACAAGGAGATGGTGGAGATCATCCCCGTCGAGCACATCTCGGAGGTGCTCGACATCGCCCTCGAGGGCGAGCCCGAGAAGGACTCGCTCGTCGACCGGCTCAAGAGCATCACCGGCTCCGCGCTGGAGAAGACCGGCGAGGGCGCCGGCGCCGGCCGCGGCCCGACCAGCCCGAGCCCGCAGTAACGCCGCGACCGTGACGCGCTGGACGGCGTTCGCCGGGCTGACGGGCGTCGTCCTCCTTCTGCTGCTCGGTCTCGCGCGGCTCTCGGCCGCGCAGTTCTCGCCCGCCGCGGGACCGGGGGCTCGCGCCGACGGCGAGGAGGCCGTGCGGGGTCCCGAGGACGCGAGCCCCGCGGCCCCCTCCCCGTACCACCCCGCCCGCGACGCCGACCCGACCCTCTCGACGCCCGAGCGCAGCCCCGTCGCCGCCGCGGAGGCGGAGGCGAGGGCGGGGGGCACGGGCGCGATGTCTCCGGGCGCCCTGCTGGCGAACGTCGCGCTCTCGCAGGGGCTGTTCGGCGCGATGCTCGTCGCCGCGGCGGCGTGGGCGGGGATCCCCGCGGCGGCGCTCGGGCTCGTCCCCCTCGCGACGGCGACGGACCTGGCGCTCGGCGCCGGCCTCGGAGCGGCGCTGTGGCTCGCCAGCGAGGCGGCCGGCCGGGTCGCCGAGCGGGTCGGAATCGAGGTGAACGAGGCGCTCAGGGGTGCGCTCGCGCCCGCGACCCCCGCGGGGTGGGCGGTGCTGCTGCTGGCGGTGTTGCCGACGGTCGCGCTGTTCGAGGAGTTCCTCTTTCGCGCGGTGCTCGTCGGCGCGTTCGCGGCCGGGTTCGACGCGCCGGCGTGGCTGCCGGCGGCGGTCGCCGGCGTCGACCCGTGGCCGTGGCTGCTCGCCGCGGGGTCGTCGCTCGCGTTCGCGCTCGGCCACGGCGCGCAGGGGCGGGCGGGGATCGTCGCCACGGGCGCGCTCGGGTTCGTGCTCGCCGGGGCGTTCGTGCTCACCGGGAGCTTCCTCGTCGTCGCCGTCGCGCACTACCTCGTGAACGCGCTCACGTTCGTCGTCCACGAGTTCGACCCGGCCGCGCTCGGCGCGCGGGGCGGCGCCGGGCGGTAGTTCTTTCTCGCGGGCACCCGCGCCCCTAGGTATGCCACCCGTCACCAAGCACGCCTGGGACATGGCCGACGAGGCCGAGGAGCACGTCGAGGTGCTGAGCGTCGAGGAGGCCCACGAGGAGTGGCGACGGCTCCGAGAGCGACGGGAAGCCGGCGGCGACGCCGGTGACGACGACGCCGACGCGGGCGACCCGGACACGTTCTTCCTCGACGTGCGCGACGTGCGCGAGCGGTGGATCGAGGGGGCGATCCCCGGCGACACCCACGCGCCGCGGGGGATGCTGGAGTTCTGGGCGGATCCCGAGACGGAGTACTACCGCGACTATTTCGACCCCCACCGCCGGTACGTCTGTTACTGCAACGAGAGCGGCCGTTCGGCGCTCGCGGCGAAGACGCTGCGGGACATGGGTTTCGAGGACGTCGCCCACATCGACGGCGGATTCACCGCCTGGCAGGAGGCGGGGTACGAGCAGGCCGAGGTGGAACAGCGCGACTACTCGGACCGCTGACGCGGGTGCCGGGCGGCCGGGGCGGTCGGGAGACGGGGTCCGCCGGGCGACGGGGGCGGCCGGGGCACGGACTCACCGGGAGACGGCGCGACCACGTCGCGTCGGACGCACGTCCGACGATCGCCGGACGGCACCGTCACGCTTACCTCCGCCCCCTCCCGTACGGCGATATGCAGCTGTCGGATCGCGGCGCGGCCGCCTCGGGGGTGGGGGCGGTGTTCGTCGCCACCGCGGTCGCCCTCGGCGGCGCCGGCGGGTGGGTCCGCGGACTGGTGCCGGCGGGCGCGGCCGCCGGCGCCGGGATGCTGGCGGTCGGAGTGCTGGCGACCCAGCGGACGATGTGGGTGCACGGGTCCCCGACCGGGGCCGGCGCGCTCTCGAACGCGGGGCTGTTCCTCCTCGCGGCGGCGGGGAAGCTAGCCGGCGTCGAGTTCGCGGTCCGCGCGCTGGAGACGGCCGGCGAGGCGCTGTTCTGCATCGCGGTCGCGTACTACCTCGCGCGGGCCTACGGGTAGCAGTCGGACGGACGCGCCCGGCCGGCTCAGCTGTCGCGGACGCCCTCGATATCCCGGAGCCGGTCGGCCACGGGACCGGGCGTCGCCCCGGGTGCCCCGCTGATACGGTGGTCGGGGATCACGATCGGGACGGGATTCGACCGGAGCGCGGTCCGGGCGGTGTCGAGGTCGGCGTCGTCCTCGTGATCGAGGCCGGCAGTCATCTTCGTCACGCGCGCCAGGTCGATCGACTCGCCGTACGGGACGTTGCGCACGGCGTCGAGCACGGCGCGCTGGTCGGTCGGCACCGTGATCGCCACCTCCACGTCGGCGAAGTCGTCCTCGGCGCCTGCGAGGTACTCGCCGATCCTGTCCAGCAGCGGGTGGTCGCCGTCGGCGTCGGCCGGCGGCGACTCCGGGAACGAGACGGAGATGACCCGCCCGCTGGCGGTGCCCACCTCCACCGCCCGCCCGAGCGCGTCGAACCGCCGCGCGAACACGCCCGTGTCGCCGAGGCCGCCGTCGGGTCGTCGGTCCATACCGGGAGCCACGGCGCTCGGCCGTTTCAATGTCGCCCTCCGACGCAACCCTTTTGAGCGAAAGCGCCCATCGATGTACATAGATGAACACACCAACGGAGGACCTCGCGCCGGCGGTGCGGTCCATTCTGGACGCCGCCGCGGAGCGCCCCGGCGGCGACGGGCGCGTCTCGGTCGACGCGCGCCCGCTGTCGGAGGCGTTCGCGGCCGCCGAGGCCGACGGGCGCGTGCCGGTGATCGCCGAGGTGAAGCCGACGAGCCCGACGACCGACGGCGCCCGCGACGACGACCCCGTCGACCTCGCGGAGGCGATGGTCGCGGGCGGCGCCGCGGCGCTGTCGGTGCTCACGGAGCCGGAACACTTCGGCGGCTCCGTCGAGAACCTGCGACGGGTCCGCGAGGCGGTGGACGTGCCCGTGCTGCGCAAGGACTTCGTCGTCCGCGAGGACCAGCTCGACGCCGTCGAGGCGGACCTCGTCCTCCTCATCGCGCGCTTCGTCGGGGACGACCTCGCGGACCTCGTGACGGCCGCCCGCGACCGCGGCTTTCAGCCGCTCGTCGAGGTCCACACGCGCGAGGAACTGGCGGCGGCGCTCTCGGCCGGCGCCGAGGTCGTCGGGGTGAACAACCGAGACCTCGCGCGCCTGGAGGTCGACCTCTCCACCTTCGAGACCATCGCCCCGGAGGCGCCCGACCGGGTGACGCTGATCGCCGAATCGGGGATCGCGACGCCCGCGGACGCCCGGCGGATGCGCGAGGCCGGCGCCGACGGGCTGCTCATCGGCTCCGCGATCATGGACGCCGAGGACGAGGACGCCTCCGGCACCGGCGGCGACGTCGCCGCCAACACCCGTCGCTTTACGGCCGCGGAGACGGAGGAGGAGGTATGAAAAGCGACGCAGGTGCCGGGGAGCCGGCCGACGCCGAGCGTGTCGTCGCGGGCGACGGGAAGTTCGGCCGCTACGGCGGCCAGTACGTGCCCGAGGCGCTGATGCCCGCGATCGAGGAGCTGACCGACGCCTACGAGCGGTACGTCCTGAACAACGAGGACGGCTTCGTGGACGAGTTCCGCCGCCGCATCCGCGACTTCGGCGGGCGGCCAACCCCGCTCCAGCGGGCCGACCGTCTCTCCGAGCGCTACGACACCGAGGTGTACCTGAAACGGGAGGACCTCCTCCACGGCGGCGCCCACAAGCTGAACAACGCGCTCGGGCAGGTGCTGCTCGCGAAGTACATGGGGAAGGAGCGCATCATCGCCGAGACCGGCGCCGGCCAGCACGGCACCGCGACGGCGATGGCGGCGGCCCACCTCGACATGCCCTGCGAGGTGTACATGGGCGAGCGCGACATCAACCGCCAGCGCCCGAACGTCTTCCGGATGAAGATCAACGGCTCGGAGGTCACCCCGGTGACGACGGGCCGCGGGACGCTGAAGGAGGCCATCTCCGAGACGATGCGCGACTGGGCGACGAACGTGGAGGACACCCACTACGTCATCGGCTCGGTGGTGGGTCCCCACCCGTTCCCGTCGATGGTTCGTGACTTCCAGGCGGTCATCTCCGAGGAGGCGCGCGAGCAGACCATCGAGCGGACGGGCGGCCTCCCCGACTCGGTCGTCGCCTGCGCCGGCGGCGGGTCGAACACGATGGGGACGTTCCACAACTTCGTCGACGACGGGGACGTCGACCTGTTCGCCGTCGAGGCCGGCGGCTCCTCGCTCGCGGTCGACGAGGAGGAGGGCGTCGCGCCCAACTCCGCGTCGCTGTCGACCGGGAGCGAGGGCGTGCTCCACGGCGCGCGCACGAAGCTCCTGCAGGACCACGACGGCCAGATCGTCGAGAGCCACTCCGTCTCCTCGGGGCTGGACTACGCGGGCGTCGGCCCGGAACTCGCGTACCTCGTCGACGAGGGGCGCGTCACTCCGGTCAACGTCGACGACGACGCGGCGATCGAGGGGTTCCACCGGCTCTCCCAGGAGGAGGGGATCATCCCCGCGCTCGAATCGGCACACGCGCTCGCGTACCTCCACGAGCACAACGGGGAGTTGGGCGAGGTGACGGTCGTGAACGTCTCCGGGCGCGGCGACAAGGACCTGGAGTCCGCCATCGAGGAGACGACGAAGCGGGACATCCCGAACGCGCCGGACATGTCGATGTTCGAGGGGGGGCTGTGATGAGCCGGATCGACGAGGCGTTCGCCGACGGCCCCGCGTTCGTCCCGTACCTCGCGGTCGGCGACCCGGACTACGAGTCGTCGCTGGCGTACGTCGAGGCGCTCGAACGCGGCGGCGCGGACGTGATCGAGCTGGGGCTGCCGTTCTCCGAGCCCATCGCCGAGGGGCCCACCATCCAGAACGCCGTCGTCCGCGCGCTGGAGGCCGGCATGACGCCCGAGCGCTTCTTCGAGTTCGTCGCGGACCTCGACGTGGACGTGCCGCTGGTGTGCATGACGTACTACAACCTCATCTACCAGTTCGGTGCCGAGCAGGGGCCCCGGCCGTTCGTCGAGCGGGCCGCCGAGGTCGGCGTCTCCGGGTTCGTCGTCCCCGACCTGCCGGCCGAGGAGGCCGGCCCGCTCCGGGAGGCGTGCGACGAGTTCGGGCTCGACCTGATCTCCATCGTCGCGCCGACGACCGGCGAGGACCGCCTGGAGAAGCTCGTGGCCGTCTCCTCGGGCTACATCTACGTCCAGGCGCGGCTGGGCGTCACCGGGGCGTCATCGTCGGTGTCCGACCGGACGACCGAGTCGCTGGCGCGCCTGGAGGGCGTCGACCTGCCCAAGGCGGTCGGCTTCGGCATCTCCTCGGGCGAGCAGGCGGCGACGGTGGTCGAGGCGGGCGCCGACGGCGTCATCGTCGGCTCCGCGCTCGTCGACATCGTCGCGGAGGGGCACGAGCGAGGGGAGACGACCGAGGCGACGGCCGATCGCCTCGAATCGAAGGCGCGCGAGCTGAAGGAGGGAGCCCTGGAGGGGTACGGGCGACGGACGCCGGCACCCGAAGGCTCTTTTGAGTGAGTCGTTCGCAAGCCATTTACCCCCGATCACGCCATACCACACCAATGGAACACGCCGGACTCGCCGCACGACTGGATCGCATCTCCACGGACGACCGGATCCTCATGGTCCCCATGGACCACGGGATCACACTGGGCGCCGTGAAGGGCCTCAAGGACATCGAGGGCACCATCGACGCCGTCACCCGCGGCGGCGCCGACGCGGTGCTGACCCAGAAGGGGATCGCCCCGCGCGTCCACGACAACCTCAACGGCGCGGGCTACGTCGTCCACCTGAACGCCTCCACCTCCGTCGGCCCCGAGAGCAACGACAAACGGCCCACCGGGACGGTGAAGGGCGCGATCCGCGCGGGCGCCGACGCCGTCTCGATGCACATCAACGTCGGCTCCGACTACGAGCCAGGGCAGATGACGTTCCTCTCGGAGCTGTGCGAGGAGGCCGGCGACTACGGCGTCCCCGTGCTCGCGATGGCGTACGCCCGCGGCGCCAACCTGGAGGGCGAGGACCCCGAACACGACGCCGAGTACCTCGGCCACGCGGTCCGGCTGGCCGAGGAGTGCGGCGCCGACGTGGTGAAGACGGCGTACTCCGGCGACGCCGCCAGCTTCGAGCACGTCTGCGAGTCGACGCGCCTGCCGGTGATCATCGCCGGCGGGTCGCCCTCGGGCGACCTCCAGACGCTGCGCGACGTCCGCGGCGCGATGGACGCCGGCGCCGCCGGCGTCTCGATGGGCCGCACCATCTTCCAGCACGACGACCCCGAGGCGATGACGCGGGCGGTGTCCGGCGTGGTCCACGACGATGCCGACGCCGAGGACGCTCTCTCCGCGTCGGGACTGTAGGGGGGAGGCGGTCCCTCGGGTTCCCGTTCCGGCCGCGACTCGGTCTCAGATCAGCGACGCGAACTCGGCCATCGAGTCGATCCGGTGGTCGGGCGCCGGGTCGTCCGGCCCGACCGTCGCGTCGTCCGTCGCCGGGTGCCAGACGCTCTCGATACCCAGCGCGTTCGCGCCGGCGACGTCGACGGCGAGGCGGTCCCCCACCTTGATCGCGTCAGTCGGGTCCGCGTCCAGCGCCGCGAGCGCCCGCTCGAACGGCTCCGGGTCCGGTTTCACGGGACGTCCCGGCTCCCCGAACACGCACGCGTCGAAGCGGTCGCGGATGCCGAGCGCCTCAAGCTTCGTCGTCTGCGTCTCCCGGCTCCCGTTCGTGACCAGCCCGACGGGCCGCCCGGATGCGACCGCCGCCTCCAGGGCCGCCTCGGCGCCGGGGACGAACGACACCGCCGTGTGGTCGCGCGCCTCGTCGTAGGCGCGCGCCACGGCGTCCAGCGCGGGCGAGTCGGGGTCGGGCGCGGCGGCGTCGCCGCCGATCCGCTCCGCGACGATCCGGAGCTGTTCGCGGTAGAACTCGACGTCGCTGTCGACGTTGCCGACCTCGGTCCACGTCGACACGAACGTCTCGGCGTCGCAGAACCGCTCGACGCCGGCGCGGTCGAACGCCGCCGCGAGCGTCTCGGCCGGGTCTCCGTCGTCCGTACACAGGGTGTCGTCGAGGTCGAACAGGATCGCCATTACCGGCGCCTGTGCGTCCGGGGACAACATCGTTTCGCCCGTGCCGGGATCCGTCCCGCCGTCACGCATCGCGGGTCCGACACCGGCGGTCCGCTTCCCACGTCGGCGTCGCGGTCCCGATATCGGCCTCGCCGTCGGAGCGTCGCAGCCGTCTCCGTATCCGCCATATTAAAGCGCCGGCCGCGAGTGCGACCGGTAATGACACGAACGCGGTCCGTCTGGATCCGCGCCGACGACGGCGTCGGCGACTGGGACGCGCGACGGCGACGGATCACCGCCGGGCTGGAGGCCGGGGTCGATTGGGTGCTCGTCGACGAGCGCGACGTGGCGAGGGTGCGCGAGCTCGGCGACGTGAACGTCGCGGCGTTCCGGTCGGACGCCGACGTGGACGTGATCGACGACCCCGAATCCGAGGGGGACGGCGACGACGCCGAGGCGGACGCCTACATCGTCGGCAAGGACGGCGAGGGCGACGGCACCGTCGAGATGCCCGCCGACCTCTCGGGGTCGGCGGACCTCTCGACGCTGCGCCGGAGCGACAACCGCGCGCAGGGCGCGTACGTCCGCATCTTCGACGAGGAGTACGAGTCGTTCGCCGAGGCGGCCGCCCGCGACGCGGAGTTCGTCATCGTCGCCGGCGAGAACTGGCAGATCATCCCGCTGGAGAACCTCATCGCCCGCATCGGCGAGGACACGATGCTCATCGCCGGCGCGACCACCGCCGAGGAGGCCCGGACGGCGTTCGAGACCCTGGAGCTCGGAGCCGAGGGCGTCCTGCTGGACACGGACGACCCCGACGAGATCCGGAGGACGGTGGAGGTCCGCGACGAGGCCGACCGCGAGACGCTCGACCTCTCGACGGCGACCGTCACGGCCGTCGAGCGCGCGGGCTCGGCCGACCGCGTCTGCGTCGACACCGGGTCGATCATGGACCACGACGAGGGGATGCTCGTCGGGTCGATGTCGCGCGGGCTGTTCTTCGTCCACGCGGAGACGGCCGACTCGCCGTACGTCGCCTCGCGACCCTTCCGCGTGAACGCCGGCGCGGTCCACGCGTACGTCCGGACGCCCGACGGCGGCACGAAGTACCTCTCGGAGCTGCGCTCGGGCGACGAGGTGCAGGTGCTCGACACGGAGGGCCGCACCCGCGAGGCCGTCGTCGGCCGCGTGAAGATCGAGAAGCGTCCGATGTTCCGCGTGCAGGCGGAGATCGAGACCGACGACGGCGAGGTCGACCGCATCGAGACGCTCATCCAGAACGCCGAGACCGTGAAGGTCGCCACCGCCGACGGGCGGAAAGCCGTCACCGACCTGGCCGAGGGCGACGAGGTGCTCGTCTACTACGAGGACGTGGCCCGGCACTTCGGCGAGGCCGTCGAGGAGTCGATCATCGAGCAGTAAGCGTAAACGACCCGTTCGGGCGGCCGCGACGGCCGCGGGTCCTACTCGTCGACGTACTCGAACTCGACCGAGCAGTACCAGCAGAAGCCGATCGAGAGGTCGACCCCCCGCCCGCAGCGGGGGCAGGTGAGGCCGGCCGGGCGGGCGTCGCGCCGGGCCAGCACGTAGGCGTCGACAGCCGACAGCGCGAGCACGACCGCCAGCGGCACGCCGATCCGGAGCCCGGTCGTCAGGGACGGGTCGAGCGACGCCGGCGCGAGGTCGTCGACGCCGAACACGCCCGCGAAGACGAGCGCCGACCCCGCCAGCAGCGCCAGCCAGGCGAGCCCCCGGCTCCAGCGCCGGAGGTAGGCGTGTCCGAGCGCCGGCACGACCGCCAGCGCCGCCGCGAACGCCGGGCGTCGTCGCATACCCCCCACTCACCCGAGCCATCGCCAAGAAGGTTCTCACCCGGCGTCGGACGCGCGTCGGCTCCCCGGCGGCCGTACGTCGGATGCGGCGCGGGCGGGGCCGGTCACGGGTCGCCCGGCCCCGTCACAGGAGGTCGTCGACCAGCCGCCGCAGCGTCGCGAGGTCGTACTGCCCCGGCGCGGTCGCGTCGGCGGCGTCGACGGGAGCGTAGCCGATCCGGGAGCCGTACACCGGCGCGACGGCGCGCGTGTGGCTCCCGTGCTCGCCCATCGCCATCGTCGCGACGCGGTCGCCGCGGACCGTCGCTCGGTGGGTCGCCGACAGGAGCGCCAGCGCCTCCCCCCTCGTGCGCGCGGTGACCGCGAGCTTCCCCACGTCGCCGGCGTCGGCCGCGGCCCGGAGGAGCAGGTCGAGCGCGGCCGGCGCGGGCGTCCCGTCGAAGTCGTGGACGGACGCGACGACCGCGGCGCCGTGCGCGCGGGCGTGCCCGACCAGCCTCGCCGCGTCGACGTCGTTCGTCCCGGCGGGCCGGCCGCGCAGCGTCGCGAGTTCGACGTCGACGGCCGCGACCGCGTCGTGCTCGACCGCCTCGGCCAGCGCGTCGAGCCGGCCGTACGGCGCCGTCTCCCCGCCCTCCCAGCGCGGGCGGTTCGTCACTAGGAGGGGGAGCTCGCCGTCGTAGGCGGCGAGCGCGTCCAGCGGGTCGTCGGCCATGTCCATCCGGAACTCCACGCAGTCGGCGTGCTCGCGGGCGGCCGGCTCCGCGTCGAGGTCGGCGGTCGCCGCCGCCAGCGAGAACGAGTCGGGGTCCAGCGCGAACGCGTCGCTCATGGGTCGACGTGGACGGCGGGGAGCAAAACCGTGGGTGGTGTGTTCCCGTCCGCGGTCGGCGTCGTATCGGGTCCGTCGCGGAGGCGGTTACGCGACGAGGCCGTCCTCGGCCTCCAGCAGCTCGTGGTAGCGGTTGCGGATGGTGACCTCGGAGATGTCGGCGACCTCCGAGACCGCCGCCTGGGTCGTCTTCTCGTTGGTGAGCAGGGCCGCGGCGTAGACGGCGGCGGCCGCGAGGCCGACCGGCGACTTGCCCGAGTGGACGCCCTTCTCCTTGGCGTTCTTCAGGAGCTGCTTCGCGCGCATCTCCGACTCCTCGGACAGCTCCAGCGAGGAGGCGAACCGCGGGACGTACTGCTCGGGGTCGGCGGGCTTGACCTCCAGCTTCAGCTCGCGCACCACGTAGCGGTACGTGCGCGCGACCTCGTCCTTGCTGACGCGGGAGACGTCCGCGATCTCGTCGAGCGAACGCGGGACGCCGGCCATCCGGGCGGCGGCGTACACGCAGGCCGTGGAGACGCCCTCGATGGAGCGGCCCGGCAGGAGGTCCTCGTCGAGGGCGCGGCGGTAGATGACGGAGGCGGTCTCGCGGACGTTGTCCGGGAGGCCCAGCGCCGAGGCCATGCGGTCGATCTCGCCGAGCGCCTGCTTGAGGTTGCGCTCCTTGGAGTCGCGCGTGCGGAACCGCTCGTTCCACTTGCGGAGGCGGCGCATCTTCTGGCGCTGGCGGGCGCCCAGCGAGCGGCCGTAGGCGTCCTGGTCGCGCCAGTCGATGTTGGTCGACAGCCCCTTGTCGTGCATCGTGTTCGTGGTCGGGGCGCCGACCCGGCTCTTCTGGTCCTTCTCGGCGGCGTCGAACGCGCGCCACTCGGGGCCGCGGTCGACGGAGTCCTCCTCGATGACGAGGCCGCACTCCGCACAGACCGTCTCGCCGTGTTCCTCGTCCTGGACGACGTTGCCGCTGCACTCGGGGCAGACCAACCCCTCGTCGTCGGTCCGCTCCTCCTCGGTCTCGTCGGTGTGTTCGTGTGCTGTGCCTCGTTCGCGCCCGGCGGGTCGCCGGCGGGTGTGGGTGTTCTCGCTCATTGCGTCTGGTGGGCGGGAGCCCGAAAGGGGATACAAAAAACCCCGGGTGACTCTGTGCCCAACGAAAGCGCGATCAATATATAAATCAAACGGTGTCGCGACGACGGTGGGACGCCGTGACGCGATCGGAAAACCGCGGGACGGGAGCTATTTGTGTGAGTAGATCCCACGCCCTAACGATGGTGAAGAACCCGTGGTGACCGATCGGATCGTCTCGCTCGCGCCGAGCGCGACGGCGACGGTCGCGGCGCTGGCGGCGGCGGGGTCGCCCGACGGGGGGCGGACATCCCACGGACTCGACGTGGTCGACCGGCTCGTCGGAGTCACGCGCGCCTGCGACCCGCCGGCGGGGGCGGACCCGACGGTCGTCGGGGGCTGGCCGAACCCCGACCTCGACGCCGTCGAGCGGCTGGACCCGGACGCGGTGCTGACGTGCGACCCGCTCCAGCGGGAGACGGCCGGGGCGCTTCGCGAGCGCGGCCTCCCGGTGACGCACGCCGAGCCGACGCGACTGACGGACGTGTTCGAGTACGTGGCGTCGGTCGGCGACGCCGTCGGCGGTCCCGGTGCGGGCGAGCGCCTCGCGGACGAGTGCCGCGAGCGCGTCGCGCGCGTCCGGGAGGCGGTCCCCGACGACCCCGCCGAGCGCCCGGTCGTCTACGCCGAGGAGTGGGGCGACCCGCCGATGGCCGCGGGAAACTGGGTCCCCGACGCCGTCGCCGCCGCCGGCGGCCGCTCCCCGTTCGTCGCCCCCGGCGAGCGCTCGGCGGCGGCGGACCGCGAGGCCGTCGAGGCGGCCGACCCCGACCACGCGGTGTTGCACTGGTGCGGCGAGGACAGGGAGCCGTCGGGGACGGAGCTGGCCGACCGCGGGTGGGACGTCGACGCGACGGTCCACGTCGTCGACGACTCGCTGTTGAACCAGCCGAGCCCCCGGCTGATCGACGGGGTCGAGACGCTCGCCGGCCTCCTCCACGGCGTCGAGGTCGGGTCGGCGTCGCCGACCGATACCTCGTCGGGTCGCCGTGGCTGACGGCTCGGGCGGGGGAACTATCGTTCGGTTCGGCCGGACCGGCGAGCGCGGCGGAACCGGCGGGCCGGGCGGGGGATCACAGGTCCAGCGTGTAGAGGCGCTTGCGGGCGTCGGTGAAGGAGAACCGCGACTCGACGGCGTCGGCCTCCTCCAGCCGCGAGAGCGCGTAGCGGACGGTCCGCGAGGGGAGCAGCGTTTCCTCGGCGAGCTCGCTCTGGCTCAGGGTGTCCTCGTACTCCAGCACCTTCGCGACGAGCTTCGCGCTCGGCGGCAGGTCGCGCACGCGTTCCCACTCGTCCGCGGCCGCGTCGCCCTCGGGGACGGCTTCTGCGTCGGATACGCTCATGGTGTCCCGACGAACGGGCCGCTATCCGTTAATACTTTCTATCGAATGAATTACTCGCGGACATTCAGTTATCACGGGAGTCACCACGACCCGAAGTCTCTTATTAACGACCGCCCTACCTCCGCCGATGACTGACACCGTCGACGACGTCGACCTCCCGTACGAGGAGGAGACGGCGTCGCAACAGGAGAAGATCGAGGCCCTCCAGGAGCGCCTCGAGGTCCTCGAGGGGCAAAACGAGGAGATGCGGGACAAGCTCCTGGACGCGAACGCGGAGAACAACAAGTACCAGCAGAAGCTCGAGCGGCTCACGCACGAGAACAAGAAGCTCAAGCAGTCGCCGCTGTTCGTCGCCACGGTCCAGGAGCTGACCGGCGACGGCGTCGTGATCAAACAGCACGGCAACAACCAGGAGGCGCTCACCGAGGTCACCGACGAGATGCGCGAGGACCTCGAACCGGACGACCGCGTCGCCGTCAACAACTCCCTGTCGGTCGTGAAGAAGCTGGAGAAGGAGACGGACGTGCGCGCCCGCGTCATGCAGGTCGAACACTCGCCGGACGTGACCTACGAGGACATCGGCGGGCTCGACGAGCAGATGAACGAGGTGCGCGAGACCGTCGAGATGCCGCTGAAGAGCCCGGAGATGTTCACCGACGTGGGCATTCAGCCCCCGAGCGGCGTGCTGCTGCACGGTCCGCCCGGGACCGGGAAGACGATGCTCGCGAAGGCCGTCGCGAACCAGACCGACGCCACCTTCATCAAGATGGCCGGCTCGGAGCTGGTCCACAAGTTCATCGGCGAGGGGGCGAAGCTGGTGCGCGACCTGTTCGAGGTCGCCCGCGAGAACGAGCCCGCCGTCATCTTCATCGACGAGATCGACGCCATCGCCTCCAAGCGGACGGATTCGAAGACCTCCGGCGACGCCGAGGTCCAGCGGACGATGATGCAGCTCCTCTCGGAGATGGACGGCTTCGACGAGCGCGGCGAGATCCGGATCATCGCGGCGACGAACCGCTTCGACATGCTCGACCCCGCCATCCTCCGGCCGGGCCGGTTCGACCGCCTCATCGAGGTACCCAAGCCCGAGGCCGAGGGGCGCGAGCTCATCTTCGAGATCCACACCCGCGACATGAACGTCGCCGACGACGTGGACTTCGCGGCGCTCGCGGAGCTCACCGAGGGCGCCTCCGGCGCCGACGTGAAGGCGGTGTGCACGGAGGCGGGCATGTTCGCGATCCGCGAGGACCGCACGGAGATCACGATGGCCGACTTCGAGAACGCCTGGGAGAAGACCTCCCAGGCGGACGACGCCGACGCCGACGACTCGCTGGCGTTCGCGTAGCGTCGACCGGTCGGGTCGGTCCCGCCGCCCCGCTTCTCCGCTACGCTCCGCTCCCCTCCGGTGGCCACGGCACCGAGCGACGGCCAACGAGCGGCTTTTGTGGGGGGCCGGCACAGGGACGGGTATGACGCTGGAGGCCGCCGTCGCCGCGCCGTTCCGCGGCGCCGGCACCGACCGGATGGGCGAGGGCGAGTTCGTCGTGGCGCTCTCGCTCGACCGCGACTGGTTCTCCCCGGACCAGGCGAAGCGGCTCGTCGACATCGCGACCGGCCGCGGCCTGCTCGCCGAGGCGGGCGACGACCTCGTGGCGCAGTTCGACCCCGCGGAGGTGCACGTCCCCCCGGACTTCGAGCCCGACGAGTCGATCCTGCGCGAGCAGTCAACCTTCGAGACGGCCGTCGACGCGCTCGTCGCCGCCGGCGTCGAGAAGCGCGAGGCGGTCGCCGCGGCGAACCGCCGGCAGCGCGAGGCCGGCGTGACCCTCGAGACGGCGGCGGTGCTCGTCGCCCGCGAGCGCGGCGTCGACGTCGGCGAGGTCGCCGACGACGCCCGCGCGGAGCTGTTCGAGGACGGCGACGGCGACGCGGGCCCCGAGGGCGACGCGGACGCCGGAGATGCGGAGTGATGGTCGGGGACCGGACGGCCGACGGCGTCCGCATCGCGCAGTTGCTCGCGTCGGAACTCGTCGGCGACGGGAACTACCTCGCGGACGTGACCGTCGGCGACGCCGACCCCGAGGTGGAACCGACAGCCGACGGGACGCGGGCCTACCGGGTGGTCGAGGGCGCGGAGGGCACCGAGGACGACGGGGACGCGGCCGGGAGCGGTGCCGACGGCGGGGAGGGGACGGTCGTCGCCGAGGTGTTCGTCCACCCCGACCGCGCCCGCGTGGAGTTCCGGGCCGCCCCGGACGCGGCGGCGCGGGCGGCCGACGCCGAGGGGCTGCGCGTCCGCCCGAAGGCGGTCGAGCCGCCGCGGACGGTCGTGTTCGTCGAGGACGGCGCGCAGGTGAAGCGCGTGCTCCCGGCGTTCGAGGCGGCCGTCCGCGGCGACGGGGAGGCGTGAGCGGGGGCGACGCCGACGCGGGTGCCTCCCCGCCGGATCGGGGTCCGCCTCAGAACCCGGCCAGGATCCCCGGGAGGTCGGCCGCGAGGCGGTCGCGCGCGACCGACGCGTCCGCCTCGGGGGCCGGCTCGTCGCCGCCGCCGAGCACCTGGACCGTGTTGATGCCGACGGCCGCGGCCCCGCGCACGTCCTCGACCGGGTGGTCGCCGACGTAGACGGTCTCCTCGGGCGCGGTGCCGAGCCCCTCCAGGAGGGCTGCGAACGCCCGCTCGTCGGGCTTGCCCGCGGGGAGGTCGCCGGAGATGTGGACCGTGTCGAAGTCCTCCCACCAGCCGAGGTGGTCGAGCTTCGCGGTCTGCGCCCTGACGGGACCGTTCGTGAGCACGCCGACGCGGTAGCGCTCCCGGAGGTCGGCGACGAGGTCGCGAGCGCCCTCGACCGGGACGATCGCCCCGGTCACGGCCTCCCGGTAGGCGGTCGCGAGGTCCGCCGGATCGGCCTCCACGTCGTGGGGGGCCAGCAGGTCCGCGAACACCGGCTCCCGGCTGTCGGCGGTTCGGTGTCTGGCGTGGGCGTCGAGGTACGACTGCCGGTCCACGGTGCCGGCGAGCTCGGCCGCCCCGCCGGCGTCGAGCGCGTCGGCGAGGAGGGCCGAGCGCGACCGCTCCGGGACCGCGAGCGTGTAGTCGAGGTCGAAGCCGACCGACCGTATCACGACCGGAGCCAGGTCGCGACGGGATAAGAAGTCAGCGACCGACCGCACCGTTTTTGCGCCGCCGGAACCCGCGTCCGGTCGTGACGCTGGACCCCGTACACGTCGACACCATCGCGTACCTCGCCTCGGCCATCGCCGACGGGGTCGACGACGCCGACCACGAGGACCTCGCGGGCACGGCCTGGCGCGAGTGGCTCGACCCGCTCCGCGACGACGGTCGGGTGACGCTTGAGGCGCTCGGCGACCACGAGCTCAGGCGGACGCCCGTCGAGGACGCCGCGCTCGCGGACCGACCGTTCGGGACGAGCCACGGCGTCGACTCGGGCACGCTCAACCCCACGTCGTTCAAGAACGGGCTCGTCCTCGACGTCGCGCAGGCGGCGATGGGCGCGGAGCCGACGGACCTGGACCTCCACCGCGGGCGCTCCATCGTCGTCACGGTGCACGCGAACGACGCGACGGTGGCGTTCCCGGACGTCCCCGACGGGTGGATGCCGTACGACGAGGGCGCCTCCGAACGGCGCGTGCTGAAGGTGCCCCGGAGCCGCCGGTTCGCCGACGAGATGGTCCACGAGCTGGCGCTGTCGCTGGCGGAGTCACACCACGCCCGCCGGCACGTCGACCGCGGGGAGGTCGGCGACCTGCTCGTGCTCGACGGGCCGCTGTACCCGAAGCGCCTGCTCAACTGGGCGACCCGCGACCGCGAGCTGCGGGAGGTCGCCCACGGCGAGACGGTCCAGGAGGCCGTCCGCACCTACGTCCGGCTCGTCGAGTCGTGCATCGAGCGCGACGTGCCGGTCCTCGGGTTCGTCAAGAATCCCACCTCGGGGTACGTCACCCGGACGCTCGACCGGAAGGGCGTCGAGGCGCCGTGGCCCGACGACGCCGCGCTGTTCACCCGCCTGCTGGAGCGGCGCGCGGACGGCGAGCGCGACGACGACGCGATCACCTTCACCTCGTGGCTCCGCTCGCGCGGCGGCTCCGACCGACCGCTCGCGAGCGACGGCGACCCGCTGGGCGTCGAGCGGCGCCTCGACCCGGCGGGGTACGAGGTGACGTACATGCACGTGTACGAGCCCCGCGAGGACGTGCTGTTCAAGGTGGAGGCGCCGGCGGCGTTCACCGCCGACGCGGAGACCCGCGAGCGGCTGACGAGGCAGGTGATCGGCGAGGTCGCAGCCGAGGCCGGGCCCCCGCGTGCGGTCGCGAAGGCCGACGAGCTGGCCCGGATCGGCGTCGGCGAGACGGAGGCGCTTCGGCGGAAGTTCGAGGAGCGGTTCGGCGCGGAGTTCCTGCGGACGTACGACGACGTGCGGTGGGGGGACGAGGACGGGGGATAGGGGCCGTGGGGGACCGGCGCCCGCGGGACGGGGGGAGGAGGAAGGCCCGCCTACGGGTCCTCCTTGACGACTTCGATCTCTACCTCGGCCTCGGGGACGCCGACGCGCGCGAACTGGGTCCGGACGTGCTCCTTGGCGGCCTCGACGGCCTGGTCGCGGGTGTCGAATCCCCGGGGCGCCGGCGACTCGAAGGCGACGCGGATGGGCTCGCCGTTCACCACCAGTTCGGAGCCGCCGGACTCCACCTCGTAGAACGAGTCGCACACCCAGACGTACGGCGCGTCCTCGTCGGGCGCGCCCTTGAACGACGGCGCGCGCTCGCCCCGCTCGAAGACGGTGCCGGTGAGGGTGGTGCCGCCGCCGCTCCCGCGGACCAGTAGCATACCGGAACGTGTCGGCGAGCGCGGAAAAAGCGTCGCATCCGGCCGGGCGACGCGCACGGGACCGGGTGCCCCCGGGCGGCGCCGCGCCGCGACGGATACGGTTTTCACGGCGCGCCACGAGGGCCGTGACATGACCGACGGCGGAGAGCCGAACCTCGGCGACTTCGAGGACCCCGGCCAGTTCGACGACGCGAGCGGCGGCGACGGGACGGCCGCCGACGGCGCCGACCCCGGCGCGTCCGGGGCGGCGCCCGCGGGGGACCGGGGCGGGGGAGCCGTAGACGAGGGCGAGGACGAGGACGGGCCCGAGTCCGGGTTCGAGCGGTTCGCCATGGACGCCGCCGACGCCGGCACCGCCGAGGGGATCGGCACCGTCTCGGTGGCCCAGGGGCTGCGCGTCGCCGAGGACGACGACGAGACGAGCCTGAAGGCGTTCGTGACCGCCGGCAACCGCGAGGAGGTGCGCATCGGGACGTACCTCATGGTGCCGTACCCCGACGGCGAGCAACTGTTCTGCCGGATCACCGCCCTGGAGTACGACCAGGAGTTCCGCACCGACGACGCGACGGAGCTGACCGCCCGGCGGCGGATGCGGACGGACCGCGGCGACTTCGCCGAGGCCGACTACAAGTACATCGCCGAGCTGTCCCCCGTCGCCGTGCTGTTCCGGGAGGGCGACGACCTGAAGCGCCGGATGGTCGACCGGGTGCCGAAGCCGGGCGCGCTCGTCCGGCAGGCGACCGCGGCCGACCAGATCAAGACCGGGCTCGCCATCCCCGAGGACGGCGTGTTCCTCGGCCACCTCTCGGTGGGCGGCGAGAAGGTCCGGACGGCCGCCGAGCCCCCGACGGTCGACTACCGGCTGAAGGACGACTACGCCGACGGCGACCCGCTCGTGTTCCGGCACACGCTCGTCGCCGGCGGCACCGGCTCGGGCAAGACCCACGGCGCCAAGAACGTCCTCCGGCAGTACCTCGGGCGCACCTACGAGACTGACGACGGCCGGGACGCCCGCGCCGCGGTCGTGATGTTCGACCCACAGGACGAGTACGCCCAGATGCACGACGACAACGACGCCCTCGACTCGGAGTGGGCCCGGCGCTTGGAGCGGGAGGGGATCGAGCACGGCGGCCACGACGACACCGTCGCGCTCGTCCCGAAGGAGGCGGGCGTGAGCTACCCCGGGCGCGGTCACCGCGCCGAGCAGGTGGAGTTCACGATCCCGTTCTCCATCGTCGACGAGTACGACATGCCGTGGCTCGTCGCGGGCGCGTCGCTCAACGAGAACCAGTACCCCGCGCTGTTGACGCTGCTGAACCGCTTCTTCCGCAACTACGACGAGGGAACGTACCGGCAGTTCTGCTCGTTCCTCGACGACCCGGCGCTGAAGGAGGAGCTCGACGAGTCCGGGCGCGTCCACGAGGCGACCTTCGACGCGGTGAAGCGGCGCGTCAGGAGCGTCCCCTCGGGCGTGTTCGACCAGGACGCGAAGCCGATCACCGACCTGGACACGACGCTCGTCCGGCCCGGCGGGCTGTCGGTCGTGCCGACGTACCACCTCTCGTCGGCGCGCGCGAAGGAGATGTTCGTGCTCGCGGTGTCGGCGCTGCTCGTCGACGACAAACTGTCGAACGACCCGGAGAGCGCGCGGATCGACGAGACGCCGCTGGTGCTCGGGATGGACGAGGCGCACAACTTCCTCTCGGGGGCGGACAACGTCCAGGCGAGACAGGTCGTCTCGAAGTTCACCGAGGCGGCCAAGCAGGGACGCAAGGAACGGCTCGGCCTGTTCCTCGTCACCCAGGACCCCCAGGACATCGCAGACCCGGTGTTCAAGCAGGTGAACACGCGGCTCGTGCTCAACCTCGGCGACGAGGAGGCCATCTCCTCGGTGAACATCCCGCCGTCGCTGGCGCGGAAGGTGCCGTACATGGAGAAGGGCCAGATGGTGGTGTACTCGCCCGACAACTCCGAGCCGGTCGAGGTGACCGGCCTGCCGGTGTGCGTGACGCGTCACGGGGAGTAGGCCGCCGCCGGTCGGAAGGAACGCCGGAGGACGGGCCGGACGTCCGAGGGCGGGCCCGAGGCCGGACGCCAGGCCGGACGGACGGCGGGACCGAACTTTTCTCCCCCGGCGACGAACCGCCGCCCATGAGCAAGCGCGTGCTGGTCGGCGTCGACGACTCCGAGCAGGCGGGGGCGGCGCTGTCGTTCGTCGCCGACGAGTGGCCCGACGCGGAGGTGACCCTGCTGACCGTCATCGACCCCTCGAAGGCCGGCTACGCCGCCACCGCGGGCGTCCCCAGCGGTGCCGAGGAGTGGTACGAGCGCACGAAGTCCGAGGCGGAGTCGCGGCTGGCCGAGGCCGCCGAGTCGTTCGGCGACGCCGCCGAGGTGGAGACCGAGACGACGGTCGGCAAGCCCGCGGCCGGCATCGTGGAGTACGCCGGCGACCACGACGTGGACCACATCGTCGTCGGGAGCCACGGCCGCCGGGGCATCTCGCGGATCCTCCTCGGCAGCGTCGCGGAGGCGGTCGTGCGGAACTCGCCCGTCCCCGTGACCGTCGTTCGGTAGGGTCGATCGATCCGGACCGCGAGCCGGGCGCCCGACACGCCGACCGCCCGCCGTTCGGCGGGCCGACACTCGGAGCCGTCGTGCGACGGTGACGCACGCGTCACCCCGCGAAACCGCTTTATTCTCCCGACGGGAGCCCCTTTAGCTCCCGCGGTGCGGGAAGTCGCGACCGGCGTTGACGCCCTCATACCGGCGCGGACCGTACGGGCGGTCGATGGACTACGAGGACGTCGTCACCACCCGACGGTCGATTCACGAGTACAGCGACGAGGAGGTCCCCCGGGAGACGCTGGAGGAGATCTTCCGACAGGCGCGGTTCGCGCCGTCGAGCTTCAACCTCCAGCCGTGGGAGTTCCTCGTCGTCCGCGACGACGAGCGGCTCGCCACCCTGGCGGAGGTCGCGAACGGACAGGAGCACGTCGAGCAGGCGTCGGCGACGGTCGTCGTCCTCGGCAACCTCGACCCGTCCGCCCACGCCGAACCGGTGTTCGAGGACTGGCTGCGGAAGGGATACATCCCGGACGAGGAGACGAAGGGCTACCTCATCGACACGGTGGAGGGGCTGTCGGAGCTTCCCGAGGCGGAACGGCGGGTGTGGACGAACCGCTCGACGGCGCTGGCGGCCCAGCAGTTCATGACCGCCGCGTGGAACGAGGGGGTCGCGACGCTCCCGATGGAGGGGTTCGACGACGACGCGCTCGTCGAGGCCTTCGACATCGACGACGGCTACGAGCCGGTGATGCTCATCGCGGTCGGCTACCCCGCCGAGGACGCCGACGAGCCCGAGGCGGAGCGGAAGTTCCGCCGGCCCGTGGAGGAGATCGTCCACTACGAGACGTTCGAGCCGGTCGAGGAGACGACGCTGGCGGCCGACGAGGGACGGGAAGCGGCCCCGCCCGCCGACGACTGATACTGTCAGACGTAAGCACTTCAAGAATTTCGACACCCCGGGGTGGCGAATATCTTCACGAAGTTACGTCCGACAGTATGAGGCGAGGCCGACCCGGGGGGGCCGACGGGGCGGACTCCGTGCCGTCCCCTCCGCGGAGATGCGGCGGATCGGATGCGATCACAGTTTTCACCATCGATAGCCGGGGGCGAGGGTTTAGGTCCGATCCCGGCCGCCTCGCGTCCATGGGAGCGCGGAGATCGGTCCTGATCGGCGCGGTCGTACTGTTCGTCGCGGCGCTGCTGCTCGGGCCGGCCGTGGGGGCGGCCGGCGCCCAGTCGGCGTCGTGCGAGGCCAACGGGGCCCGGAAGGTGTGTCTCTCGGACGTGACCCTGGGAAGCGAGACGATGTCGGCCGGGGAGTCGACCGAGCTGTCGCTGACGGTCGAGAACGTCGGCGAGGAGCGTGCGACGGCCGTGGTCGTGCTCAACGTCGCGAGCCCGGACAACGAGACGAACTCCTACGAGCTCCGGAAGCGGTCGCTGGAGCCGGGCGAGACGCTCACCGTCACGCAGTCGGTGGACGCGAGCACGCCCGGCACGCACGCGATGCAGGTGCTCGTGTACGACGGCGACCTCGCGCACCGCTACGACGCCTCGGAGCCGATGAGCGTCACGGTGAAGCGTCAGGGGCTCGGCGGCCCGGTCGACACGCCGGAGTTCGCCCTCGCGGCGCTGGTCGGGTCGCTGGCGGTCGTCGGCGTGCTGGCGTACCGGCGCACGTAACCGGAGGAACGTAACTGGAGGGATCGGTCGGGCCCGGTCGTCCGGGAGGGACGTTCACTCGGTCCGGTCTGTCGCCGTCGGCACCGAGACCACCGGGAGAGACGTCTCCCGACGGACGTCGGCGGCGACGCTCCTCGGCGAGAGGAGCCGGCGCAGCCCGGTCCGGTCCGGCTCTCCGACGACGACGAGGTCGACGTCGTTCCCGTCGGCGTAGAGTCCGATCTCCTCGGCGGGCGTCCCGTACCGGAGCCGCTTCTCCGCGTCGACGCCGGCGCGCGCGGCCGCGTCGCCGACGGCGTCCAGCGCCGCCTCGGCGGCGTCCTCGCGCCGCTCGACGACCATGTCCCAGTGGTCCACCGACGCGTCCATCGGGACGACCGACAGCGCGTCCACGCGCGCCCCGTGCGCGGCCGCAAGCGACAGCGCCACCTCGTGTACCCGCTCGTCCGTGTCGCCGTCGACGGGCAGGAGGATCCGGTCGAACCCTCCCTCCGTCCCCACGTCGAACGCCCCGCCCGCGCCGCCGACCTCCGCAGTGTCCGTTGTCATTACCGAACCGTACGGGCCGCATCGGCAAATATTTGTCCATTATTCCCTCCGAAATAATTCGATTATCGACTATTAACGTTCCGTAGCGGATGATCGTCTATTACATTGGCGTCGTCGTAACGGCCAGCGGTCTGGGAGGGCCGGACGGACGTGGCGGCCGGTACGGGATCGAGGCCGACGGAGGACACGTGGCGACCCCGCCGTGTCGGGCAGTTCGGTTCCCACCGCGAGCGAGAAGGACTCCGCGGAAAGCGGTCGGTCAGAAGATGTTCGCCTGCCGGTACACGCTGATCCCGTCGTTCGTGATCTCGTAGGGCTTCGTCTCGCGGGAGTGGTTCGCGTCGCGGATCTTCTGGATCTCCACCGCGAGGCGGGTCTCGCGGAAGTCGGACGGCCGGACGTACTGGAGGACGAACACGGCGTCGGTGAGGTACTCGACGATGCCGTGGCGGGAGGCGTAGGCGTTCTCCTGGGAGGCCTCGCTCGTCAGCATCGTCGTCACGCCCGCCTGCTTCAGCGAGCGGGCGAAATCGAACACCTCCGAGCGGCGCTTGCTCGGGTGGTCGTACATCATCTCCAGCAGGGAGACGGAGTCCAGCACGAGGCGGTCGGCCTCGAACTCCGTGATCAGCCGGGAGATGTCGTCCCGGATGGAGTCCAGCGAGTTCGCCATCTCGATGGGGTCCATCGCGACGACCGCGAGGCGGTCCTCCTCGGCGTAGCGCCGGTACTCCCAGCCCTTCTCCTCGGCCGTCGAGAGGATGGCCTCCCGCGACTCCTCCAGCGTGATGTAGACGGCGTCGCCGTCGTCCTCGAGCGCCTCGGTGAGGAACTGGAGCCCGAACGTCGTCTTGCCGGTCCCGGCGCTGCCGATGACGGCCATCAGCGAACGCTCGGGGACCCCGCCGAGGATCATCTCGTCGAGCCCCTCGATGCCGACGTCGATCCGGTCGATGTCGGAGTCGAACTCCTCCTCGTCGAACTCGGGCCCGCCGCCGCCCCCGCCGAAGCCCCCGAAGTCGCCGCCGCCACCGCCGCCGAACCCCTCGCCCCCGCCGAAGACGTCCCCGCCGCCGGGGGCGTCCCGCATCGCGGCGCCGAAGTCGTCGCCGAAGGGGTCCTCGCCCGCGTCGTCGCTCGCGCCGCCGAAGGGGTCCGCGTCGGCGTCGTCGCTCGCGCCGCCGAAGGGGTCCGCGTCGGCGTCGTCGCTCGCGCCGCCGAACTCGCCGCCGGCCGCACCCTCGCCGCCGGCGACGCCGCCGTTCCCGTCGAGGCCGCCGAAGCCGTCGCCGTCCCCGGGGGCCGGAGCGCCGTCCTCCCCGGCGGGGCCGTCGCCGAACGGGTCCTCGGAGGGGTCGGAGCCCTCGGGGTCGCCCGCCCCCGCCTCGCCCGCCCCCGTCGGGCCCTCGCCGATGTCGCCGACGTCCTCGTCGAAGTCGCCGCCGAAGGGATCGTCGCCCGCGTCGTGGTCCCCGTCGTCGTCGGGCCGGTCCACGTCGTCGTCCTCCGCCGACCCGTCCGCGTCGCCGGTTCCCGCCGCGTCCGCCGCCTCCTCGCCGTCCTCGCGCAGGGCCCGCTCGAACCAGTCTTCCCCCTCCTCCTCGTCGCTCACCGGAGGGCACCTCCCCGTCGCCGGTCGACGTGCGCCGGCCGTTCGTCGCGGTCGGCGGCCGTCCCGTGGACCGCCGCGGCCGCGCCGGCCGCTCTGCCGGGCGTCGGTCGGTCGCTCATCGTCAGGGCCGAGACCGTCCGTCAGCATGAATGTTCCCCAGGGAACTCCCGGGGGAGGCGTCCGGTGTCGGATGGCTTTTTGCCGGACGAACGAGAGCCCCGGACATGGAAGTCGGCATCGTCGCCCAGAAGGGGAACGGCCGCGCGGCGTACCTCGCGGCCGACCTGCGCGACAGGCTCCGCCGGGCCGACGTGAGCGTCGCGGTCGACGAGGCCACCGCCGACGCGCTCGACCTCGACGGCGTCCCGGTGTCCGCGATGGACGGCGTCGACCTGGTCGTCTCGATCGGCGGCGACGGCACGTTCCTGTACGCGGCCCGGGGGGCCGGCGGCGTCCCCGTGCTCGGCGTCAACCTCGGGGAGGTGGGGTTTCTCAACGCGGTCCCGCCGGACGAGGCGGTCGACGCCGTGCTCGCGGAGGTCGAGGCGTTCCGCGGGGACGGCATGCGCGTCCGCGAGGCGCCCCGCATCGCCGCCGAGTGCGACGGCTGGACCTCCGAGCCGGCCGCCAACGAGGTCGTCGTGCAGGGCGCCCGGCGCGGCCGCGGCGGCGGCGTCGGCTACGAGGTGCGCGTCGACGGCTCCCTGTACGCCGGCGGGCACGCCGACGGCGTGCTCGTGTCGACGCCCACCGGGTCGACCGCGTACAACCTCTCCGAGCGGGGCCCGCTCGTTCACCCGGGGGTCGAGGGGCTGGTCGTCAACGAGATGTGCGCCGAGGGCGGGATGCCCCCGCTGCTGGTCGCGCCCGACGCGGAGGTGAGCGTCACCCTCACCGACGCCGGGGAGGCGGTCGTCATCACCGACGGGCGCGGGCAGCGGACGGTCGACGTGCCCGCGGAGGTGACCGTGTCGACGACCGAGCCGCCGATGCGGCTGGCAGGCCCCGCCCCGGACTTCTTCGAGGCGCTCGGGAAACTGGAGTAGCCGCGGACGGGCGGCGGGTCGGCGACGCGGGCGACGCGCCCGGCGACGTCGGCCCGCTCAGGCGTCCCGCAGGTCGTCGAGCGCGCGGGCTCGGATCGCCGCGGCCGCGACCTCGTCGGCGCGCTTCACGAGTTCGGCCTCGAGCGTCGCCGGGTCGACCGCGGTCCGGCCCGTGTGCGAGAGCACGACGTGGGAGAGCTCGACCGGCAGGCCGGCCGCCTCACAGACGTGAACGCCGACGTACGGGTGACCCAGCAGGTCGTAGTAGTCGGTGCCGTCGGGGTCGCCGGGGGCGAACTCGTACAGCTTGCTCACGTCGTGGACGAGCGCGCCGGCGACGACGAGGTCGCGGTCGACGTCGAGGTCGGGGCGACGGTCGAGCAGGACGTCCGCCGTCGCCGTCGCCAGCGCGGCCACGTCGTTCACGTGCTCCACGTTCGTTTCGTCCGGGAGGCCGAGACGGGCCTGTTCGTCCGGGAGCCACGGCACCGCCGCGAGGTCGTCCCAGTCGGTCTCCGCCAGCGCCAGCGCGTACGCGTCGCGGACGCCGGCGCGGAGATCGGGGTCCTCGATCTCGGCGTACGCGGGGAACAGGTCGTCCAGGTCCTCCGGCAGGGTCTCGGGTGCGTCGTCGGTCACGGGCGGCGGTTCGCCCCCGCGGGTAAAACAGGCGGGGGTCGATCGCTTCGGCCGGCGCTCGGTCGCCTCGCTCGGCGCTCAGTCGCTCCGGCCCCAGTCCTCGAGGTGGCGCGGGCGCTCGGACACCGCGAGCACGTCGAGGTCCTCCCCGGCCGCCCGGGAGGCCAGCGCCTCAAGCGACGCCTCGACCGACTCGGTCGTCGAGAGGTACGCCACCTCCTCGGTGACGGCCGCGCGCAGCGCGTCGACCTCGTCGCTCACGAGGAGGTCGATCTCGCCGGTGCGCAGCGCCTCCTCCACGTCCGCGACCGCCCCGATCTCGTAGTACTCCTCCAGGCCCGCGCGGAGGTGCTCGAACTCCTCGGTGCCGTCGCGCGGCAGGCTGTCGCCGACCGTCTCGAAGACGACGGTGCCGCCGTCGGGGAGCCGCCCCCCGGCGGCGTCGAGCGCCTTGCCGTAGGCGACGCCGAAGTCGCTCGCGGTGCCCATCACCTCGCCCGTCGACTTCATCTCGGGGCCGAGGCGCGGGTCCGAGTTCGGCAGGCGGTCGAACGGCAGGACGACCTCCTTCACCGAGAAGTGCTCGGGGACGGCCTCGTCGACGTCGATGTCGGACAGCGACTCGCCGGCCATCACGCGGGCGGCGAGCTTCGCGATCGGGACGCCCGTCGCCTTCGAGACGAACGGGACCGTGCGCGAGGAGCGCGGATTCGCCTCCAGCACGTACACCTCGCCATCACGCACGGCCAGCTGGACGTTCAGAAGGCCGACCGTGTCGAGGGCGTCGGCGATCTCCTCGGTCACCTCGCGCACGCGGGTCATCGTCGCCTCGTCCAGCGAGCGCGGCGGGATGACGCACGCGGAGTCGCCGGAGTGGACCCCCGCGGCCTCGACGTGCTCCATCACGCCGCCGACGAGGACGTCCTCGCCGTCGGCGACGGCGTCGACGTCGAGTTCCACCGCGTCCGCGAGGAACTCGTCGACGAGGATCGGCTTGTCCGGGGAGACGCGCACCGCCTCCTCGATGTACTCCTTCAGCTCCGCGTCGTCGTCGACGACGCGCATCGCGCGCCCGCCGAGCACGTAGCTCGGACGCACGAGCACCGGGTAGCCGATGTCGCGCGCGAGATCCAGCGCCTCCGCCTCGCTGGTGGCGGAGCCCCCCTCGGGCTGGGCGATGCCGCGCTCGTCCATGAGGCGGTTGAAGCGGTCGCGGTCCTCCGCGAGGTCCATCGCCTCGACGGAGGTGCCCATGATGTCGCAGTCGACGCCGCGGCGCTCCAGTTCGTCGCGCAGCGGCTCGCCGATGTCGACGGAGGTCTGTCCGCCGAACTGGATCATCACGCCGTCGGCGCCGGTCGCCTCGATGACGTCGGCGACTTCCTCGGCGGTGATCGGCTCGAAGAACAGGCCGTCGGAGGTGTCGTAGTCCGTGGAGACGGTCTCGGGGTTGTTGTTGACGACGTGCGCCTCGATGCCCGCCTCGCGGAGCGCGCGCACCGCGTGGACCGAGCAGTAGTCGAACTCGACCCCCTGGCCGATGCGGATCGGGCCGCCGCCCACGACGACGACGCTCTCGGCGTCGCGGTCGACGCGCAGTTCGCCGGCGGCGGCGTCGCCCTCGTAGGGCCCCGAGAACCACTCCGGCTTGCGCGAGGAGTAGTAGTACGGCGTGGACGCCTCGAACTCGCCGGCGCAGGTGTCGACCTGCTTGTAGGTGCGGCCGGGCACCTGCGCCTCGATTTCCCCGACCCCCGCGCGGGCCGCCGACACCGGCAGTTCCTCGCCGCCGGCGTGGGCCGCTGGCACCTCGGCGGCCTCGCGCCACGCCCCGCGCGTCTCCGGCAGCCACGTGAGGCTGGAGTCCTCGAAGACGTTGCCGGCCAACGCGCTGATCTCGGCGTTCGTGAAGCCGGCGATCGCCGCGGGGGTGAACTCCCCGTCGACGACCTCCTTGCTCGCCTCGACGATGCGCTCGAAGCGCTCGACGTACCACTCGTAGATCCCCGTTGCCTCGACGACCTCCTCCACGTCGAAGCCGCGCTCGAACGCCTCGAACATCGCGTACGGGCGGTCGGGGCTGGGGCGTTCGAGGTACTCCTCGCGCAGTTCCTGGTCCTCCAGGTCGCCGAAGTCGACGGCAGGGTCGTACTCCGAGGAGCGCAACGCCTTCAGCAGGCTCTCCTCGAAGGTCCGTCCGATGGCCATCGCCTCCCCCGTGGACTTCATCGCCGTCGAGAGCGTGAAGTCGGTCTCCTCGAACTTGTCGATGGGCCAGCGCGGCACCTTCGTCACGACGTAGTCGATGGCCGGCTCGAACGCCGCCGTCGTCTCGCCGGTGATCTCGTTGGTGATCTCGTGGAGGCGCTTGCCGAGCGCGACCTTCGCGGTGACGCGGGCGATCGGGTAGCCCGTCGCCTTCGACGCCAGCGCGGAGGAGCGGGAGACGCGCGGGTTCACCTCCACGACGCGGTACTCGCCGCCGGGGGTGCCGTCGTCGCGCCAGGCGAACTGGATGTTACACCCGCCCTGGATGCCCAGGTCGCGGATGACCTCGAGGGCGGCGTCGCGCATCTCCTGGTGGCCGTCGTCGGGGATGACCTGCGAGGGCGTGACGACGGTGGACTCGCCCGTGTGGATGCCCATCGGGTCGAGGTTCTCCATGTTGCAGATGATGACACAGGAGTTGTCCGCGTCGCGCATCACCTCGTACTCCAGCTCGACCCACCCGGAGATGGACTCGGTGATGAGCACCTCCGAGTTGCGCGAGAGGCGCAGCCCCTTGCGCACGCGGGCGACCAGCTCGTCCATCTCGTCGACGACGCCCGACCCGCTCCCGCCGAGGGTGTAGGTCGTGCGCGCGATGACCGGGAGCCCGCCCACCGCGTCGACGGCGTCCTCGACGCGCTCGCGGAGGTCCGCCTCCGTCAGCGCCTCGACCGACTCGTCCTCGTCCATCGAGATGGTCGTCGAGGCGGGGACCGGCTGCCCGAGCTCCTCCATGCGCCGGCGGAACAGGTCGCGGTCCTCGGTCGCGTAGATGGTGTCCAGCGGCGTCCCCATGATGTCGACGTCGTACTCGTCGAGCACGCCCTCCTCGGCCAGCTCGGCGGTGACGTTCAGGCCGGTCTGCCCGCCGAGGCCGGCGATGACGCCGTCGGGGCGCTCCTTCGCGATGACCTCGCTGATGGCCTCGGTGGTGATCGGCTCGATGTACACCTTGTCGGCCATCTCCGGGTCCGTCATGATCGTCGCGGGATTGGAGTTCACGAGGACGACCCGCGCGCCTTCCTCCTGCAGCGCGCGACACGCCTGCGCGCCGGAGTAGTCGAACTCGGCCGCCTGTCCGATCTGGATCGGGCCGCTGCCGATGAGGAGGATGGTGCGGTCCTCCTCCCCGGTGTCGTGGCTCATTACCGCCACCGAGTGCGTTCATCGTAATAAGGCCGACGACTCGCACCGATTTTCGTAGCGAGTTTACGAAATTCGTAATGCGAACGGGTGACACACCCCGGAGGCGGACCCGCCGCTCCCCGGCGTCGGTCGGGAACCGTCGGAGGCGGCGCGAGAAGCGGCGGCGGGTGGAGGCAACGAGGCGAAGGCGACGGGCAGGGACGCCCCGCAGGTCAGACGTACACGTCGTCGGCGTCGAGGTCCCGCTCGGCGCGGTACTGGTCGACGAACTCGCCCACGTCGAACTGGAGCATCTTCTCCTCGAACTGCGTCATCGCCGCGGAGTCGTCTGCGTGGCTCACGGCGTGCTCCATCAGCTCCACTACCAGTTCCACGATGACCTCGTGGAGCCGGCGGGAGTCGAACTCGGTCACCCACAGCATCGAGTACCCCATGTCGGGGTTCTCGCTGGCGTCGACGGCCGTCACCCGCTCGGGGAACTCCTCCAGCACGATGCCCATCAGGTGCGGGGTGCCGAACTCCGGCAGCTCCTCGCTGGTCGTCTCGACGGCCTCCCGCAGCGTCGTGACGAGGAACTCCGGGAGGAAGCGCTCGGGCGGGTTCACGTCGGTGACGACGCCGTGGCTCGCGCCGCAGGCGCAGTCGTACTCGCGCATGCCGAGGTCGAACACCGACATCGGCCGCGTCTCGCCGCACGGCAGCTCGACGGCGTCGTCCCCGCCCCCGGGGACGCGCGGTTCGCTCATACCCGGCGTTGGCGGCGACGCGGGTTAAAAAGCGCGTTCGACGGCGGAGCGGGCCCGCGGGGCCGTCCGCGCGTCGGGCCTACTCGTAGTCCTCGTGGGCCGGCCCCTCGGCGTCCGGGTCCGGCTCGGCGTCCACGTCGGCCCCGTGTTCCGGCTCGTCCGGGTCGAGCACGCCCTTGCCCTCCTCGTGGTCCTCCTCGTCCTCGTCGTCCGTCTCCCCGTGTTCGTGCTCCCCGTGGTCCTCGTGGTCGTCGCCGCCGTGACGCTCGACCTCGACTTCGATCTCGATCTCCAGCCCGTCGGCCTCCAGTTCGGCCTCGTACTCGGTGACGTCGCCGACCTCGACCTCCAGTTCGTCGCCGTCGACCTCGACCTCCATCTCGACGTCCACCTCGATGTCGTCGTCTGCCATGACCGACGGTTGGGCGCGATCCGGTATCAGCGTTGTCGCCGCACGTTCGTCGCCGACCCCGAACCGATCCGGTTCGTGGAACCAACGTGTAAATACGCTTAATCGTCGGAGTAAATTCTTACTGTGGATGGGCGGTACCAACCCATCGGACGACGACGGACGGACGGAACGACGGCCGATACCCCCGTACGGACCGGGCGAGAAACCCGACCACGGTCCGCTGGCGGGGTCGCCGGACGACGGCGGGACTGCGTACGGCGGCGAGGCGCCGATGGCTCCGTTCGACGGCGACGTACCGGCGGACCCGCCGGACCTCTCGGTCGAGCGCGCCCGCGCCGTGCTGGACGCGGCGCTCGACGACGACCGAGTCGCGGACCGCCTCGACGGCCACCGCTTCGAGCCGGTCGGGCTCGTCAGCCGGGACCGGAAGGGCGAACCCGGGGAGGGGGACGTCGGCGAGGGGACCGAGTCCCTCGGCCTCGTCGTCTACGACTACACCGAGGACGCGGCCGTCGAGGTGTCGGTCACGCCGGACGGCACCGACGTCGTCGGACTGAGCGAGCGTGACGGTCCGGTCCCACTGGGGCCCGCGGAGGTCGACCGGGCGGTCGACCTCCTCGTCGAGGCCGGTCGTGTGGACGAGGACCGTCGCGGGCGGGCGGTCACGGACGCCTTCGCCGTGACCGCCGGCGACCCGGCCCACCCGCGGGTCGCCCACCGCGGCGCCGTCGTCTCGGTCGACGCGCGCGCCGGACGGCGCCTCTCGGAGGGCGTCCGCGCGACCCACCGCGCGGAGGTGGACCTGAGCACCGACGAGGTGCTCACGGTCCGACCCGTCGAGGGCCCGGGCGGGGGGCGCTCGGGGCCGTCCCGGACGGGCGACCGGGACCGACGGGTCCCCGGCGACGGTGAGGGGAACGCCGGGGGTGACCCCGATGAGTGAGCGCGGGCGGATCACGTGGCCGTCGGCGTCGGACCCGCTGTGGGAACTCGACTGGGAGCTGGACCCCCCGCCGCGCTCGGACGGGCTCACGGTTCGGAACGTTCGCTACCGCGGACAGCAGGTGCTGTACCGGGGGAGCCTCCCGTCGCTCACGTCGATCAACATGCCCGGCGCGGGGCAGTTCCACACCTGGTCGCTCAACTACGCGACCGCCGAGTACCGCGCGGGGACCCCCGGGAAGAAGGTCTCCGTCTACACGGGCTACTACGGCGACACGTCGGACGTTGGCCTGGAGACGCACTACGACGTTCCGATGGGCGGGGGGACGCAGCGGTGGACGCAGCGGTGGCGCTTCTGGGCGGACGGGCAGATCCAGCCGCAGTTGTTCTCGTACTACACCCGCGACACGGAGCAGAACTGGTCGCACATGCCCGACTGGCGTCTGGACTTCGACGTGACCGGCGCATCGGACGACCTGGCGCTGCTGTACGATCCCACCGAGACGACCGGCCACGGCTGGGGGAAGGGCTGGATCCCGGAGCGGAACGAGCGGCGCTGGTGGGTCTACTCCCCGGAGGGACGAATGCACAGCCAGGGGCCCACCGGGCCGTCCGCCGGACCCGCCGCCCGGACGCCCGGGACGGCCGTCAGGTGGGCCGTCATGGACAAGGCGGCGCCGAATCGCGGCTACATGATCGCACCGCGGTTCTCGGACCACTACGCCGTCCGCTACGTCGACATCGTCCGGTACCGGGGGGACGAGACCGCCGCCGTCGGGACGCCGTACCGGTACAACCGGGCGTTCTATCAGAACGGCGAGGACACCGAGTGGGAGGACGCGGTCGTCTGGTACGGGGGGTTCATGTGGCACCGCGAGGAGGGAACCCCGAGTAAACGACATCTCTCGGAGGGGCCGACCCTCTGGCCGTTCCGGTACCACTGACGGGAGGGACCGACCGACGCCGCGACGCCGACCGCGGGTCCGGGTCGACCGGGTCGACCGCGTCCGACCGCCGGCCATCCACAAGCGACTTGCCACGCGGTCCCGCACTCCCGGCCATGATAGCCATCGTCGGCGGCGGGATCGCGGGCCTCGCCGCCGCGCGTCGCCTGCGCGCGAACGGGCGCGAGGTGACGGTGTACGAGGCCGGCGGCCCCGACGCCCTCGGGGGGCTCGCGCGCACCTACCCGACCGCGGGCGACGACGTCGAACAGTTCTACCACCACCTCTCGAAGTCCGAGGAGACCATCGTCGAGCTGGCCGAGGACCTGGGCCTCGGCGACCGCCTGGAGTGGCTGATCGGGCGGAACGCCTACTACGTCGACGGGGTGGTCCACCCGCTGGACACCCCCTGGCAGATCCTCGCGTACCCCCACATGAGCCTGTACGACAAGTTCCGCCTGGGGATGCTCACCATGGAGGTCGACGTCCGCGGGGGCGTCCCCGCCTTCGACACGTACGACGACCTCGCGGACTTCGAGGACGTCCCCATCAGGGAGTTCCTCGTGGAGCACACCACCCGCGGCGTCTACGAGAACTTCTTCGAGCCGCTGCTCGACGCCAAGTTCGGCTCCCGCAAGGACGACGTGAGCGCGGCGTGGCTGCTCGGCCGGATCAAGTTCCGCGGCGAGCGCGACCTCCTGCGCGGGGAGGTGCTCGGCTACTTCGACGGCGGGTTCGCTCCCCTGATCGAGGCGCTGATCGACGACGTGGGCCGCGAGCACATCGAGGCGGGCGCGCGCGTGACCGACCTCGACACCGACGGCGGCGCCGTCTCCGCGGTCACGGTCGAGCGGGACGGCGGGACCCGGACGGAGGCGGTCGACGGCGCGGTCGTGGCGACGATGCCGAACGTGCTGGAGGAGCTGACGGGCTACGCCTGCGACATCGACTTCCAGGCGGCCGTCTGCGCGGTCGTCACGATGGAGGAGCCGCTGACGGACACCTACTGGCTCAACGTCGCCCACGACGCCCCCTTCGGCGCGCTCATCGAGCACACGAACTTCGTCCCGCCGGAGCGCTACGGCGGCCAGCACCTCCTGTACGTCGCCAGCTACGTCCAGAGCGAGGACGAGTGGCTCTGGGGCGCGAGCGACGCGGAGGTCGAGGAGCGCTGGCTGGGGCACATCGGCGAGATGTTTCCCGACTTCGACCCGGACTCGGTCGCGGACGTCCGGATCGCCCGCGCCCCCCGGGCGGCGCCGATCTACGAGCGCGGCTACCTCGACATGGTGGTGCCGTACGACCTGGGCGGGGCGGTCGCGGACGGCCTCTACTACGCGGGGATGGCCAGCCGCGCGCAGTACCCCGAGCGGAGCCTGAACGGCGGGGTCGTCGCCGGCTACGAGTGCGCCGACCGGATCCTCGCGGAGTGAGGCGGGGCGCGGGACCGCGGGGCGGTTCACTTCCGCGCGGCGACGAGGGGGCGACCCCGCGCGAACCGCCCGCCTCGCGGCCGGACGCGGCGGGGGCGGCCGCGCGCGGCCCGTTCACTTCCGCCGCGCGCGTGGCTCGCGCCTAACACCCCCGCGGGGGATCGATCCCCCATGCGCTCCGCGACCGCCGCCCGAGACGACGCCGTCGACCGCCCCGCCCCCGAACCCGGCCTCACCGTCCTCCGGACCGCGGGGGCGACCCCCGACGCCCTCGCGGCCCTGGCGACCGACTGGCTCGCGCGCGACCCGGGGCCCGCCTACTGGGTCGACGCCGGCGGCGGCGCCGACGCCCGACGGCTGTACGACGCCGCGCCGACCCGCCGGACGCTCGCCGGCCTCCGCGTCGCCCGCGCGTTCACCGCCTACCAGCACGCCGAGCTGGTCCGGCGGCTGCCCGAGCGCGCCCGCCCCGGGACGCGGCTGGTCGTCCTCGCGAACGCCGCGCTCCCGTACCGCGAGGGCGACGCCCCGGCCGACGAGGCGCGCCGGCTCCGGCGCGCGGGGACGACGGTCCTGACGGAGCTGGCGGCGGCGCTCGGTTGTCCCGTCCTCGTCTCGGTCGCCGGCGACGGCGACCACGCCGGGGCCCTCGCAGACGCCGCCGACCGCGTCGTCGACTGCGAGGCGACCCCGTTCGGGACGCGCTTCGACGCGCCGGGACACGTCCCGCGCGGCTACCGCGTCGCCGGCGGCTGGCAGACGACCGTCCCCTACTGGGTCGACCTGTTCGGCGTCGACCCGGCGGACCCGCTCGCGGACCCGGCCCCCGCCGACGCCGCGGCCGCGAGCGTCCCCGGGCCGCTCGATGCGACCGCCGGCGGCGACGGGACGGGGGGCGGGTGAGTGGGCCGGACGACGCCCACCTACCGCCGGTTCCTGGAGGGATACGAGGCCGACTGGGGCGAGTACCGGCGGGCGCTCCGGCGCGGCCGCCGCGACGACTTCGACCGCCTGTTCGAGCGCGCGGCCGCCCACGCCCACGCCGCCGCCGTGCAGAACCCGCCGGACCCGCTGGAGGCGACGTACCTCTCGATGCTGTTGGCCCACGAGGCGGAGATCCGTCGCCTCCGCGAGCGGCTGGCGGCCGTCGAGGAGGGCGAGAACGGGGGAGACGAGGGCGACGCCGACGCGGGCGACCGTCCCGGGACCGACGCCCGCGGCGACGAGGGGGACACGCCGGGATGACCGTCGCGGTCGAGTTCGTCGACGGCGACGCCGTCGTCTGGGAGCGGCCGGAGGACGGCGGGACGGCGGGCACGGCGGGCGACGCGTCCGGCGGGGAGTCGACCGACTGCGACGCCCTGCGGACGGCCGTCCCGCGGCGCGACCCGGAGTACGAGCCGGCGTTCCTCGTCGCGGGCCCCTCGCGGACGCGGGCCCGGCTGGCCGACTGGCTCACCGGCGACGACCGCGTCCGGGGGGTCGAGAGCGTCCGCCGGTACCGCTCGCTGGCCGACCGCGAGGGCGAGCGGATACTCCGCGTGCGCGTCGCCGGTCCCGACGCGGTCCGCCCCGTCGCGCGGCGCGTCCGCCGGGGGTTCGAGCGCGCGCGGCACCCGCCGGGCGCCCTCCGGCTGTTCGACGTGGACCTCGACCCGACGGTCCGCTACTGCCTCGACACGGGGACGCCGCCGGTGCCCGCCGGGGGCGCCGACGCGCTCTCGACGCTCCGGGTCGACCTCCCCGAAGACGCGCTCGCGGCCGGCGACGCGGCGCCCCTCCGGGTCGACGGCGAGCCGGCGGCGGCCCGCGACGCGGCCGACGGCGGCGAGGCGGTCGAGGCGGCCGCCGTGGAGGCGCTCGGGCGGGCGCTCGACCGGACCGACCCGGACGTGCTGGTGGTGTCCAGCGGGGACCTGCTCCCGCTGGTCGCCGAGCGCGCCGACGACCTCGGCGTGCCGTTCCGGTGGGGACGCCACGACGAACGCGGGGTGCGCCGGCTCGCCGGCTCGAACAGCTACGAGAGCTACGGCCGCGTGGGCTTCTCGCCGGCGCGGTACGCCGTCCCCGGGCGCGCGGTCGTCGACCGCGCGGGGAGCTTCCTGTGGGCGGAGGCCGGCCTGGACGGCCTGTGCTACCTCGCCGAGCGCTCGCGCCGCCCGCTGCAGGCGACCGCCCGCGCGAGCATCGGCGGCGTGCTCACCTCGATGCAGGTGTACCACGCCCGCGGCCGGGGCGTCCACGCCCCGTGGCGCCCCTGGACGCCCGAGCGCTTCAAGCCGGTCGGGACGCTCCACGACGCCGACCGCGGCGGCGTCACCCTCTCCCCGGAGGTCGGCGTTCACCGCGACGTCGTCGAGGTGGACTTCGCGTCGCTGTACCCGGCGATCATCCGCGCGCACAACGTCAGCCCCGAGACGGTCCGCTGCGACTGCTGCGGCGACGACGACTCGGGGACGACGGCCGTCCCCGGCCTCGGCTACCGGGTCTGCGCCCGCGAGGGGTTCCTCCCGGGCGTGCTCGCGCGCCTGCTCGACGACCGCGCGGCCGCAAAGCGCGTCGCCGACGACGACGACGCCGCCCCCGCCGAGCGCGAGCGCGCCGGCCGCGTCGCCGACGCGATCAAGTGGGTGCTCGTGTCGTGTTTCGGCTATCAGGGCTACCGGAACGCGAAGTTCGGGCGGATCGAGTGCCACGAGGCGATCAACGCGTTCGCCCGCGAGGCGCTGCTCGACGCGAAGGACGCGTTCGAGGCCGCCGGCTGGCGGACGGTTCACGCCGTCGTCGACAGCCTGTGGGTGACCCCCGCGGACGCCGGCGGCAGCGCGGGCGGGTCCGGAGACGGCGGCCCGGCCACGGTCGACGGCCCCGCGGCGACCCCCGCCCGCGACGTGGCCGCCCGGGTGAGCGACGCCGTGGGGATCCCCCTGGAGTTCGAGGCCCGGTACGACTGGGCGTGTTTCGTCCCGAAGCGCGGCTCGCGGGCCGGCGCGCTCACGAAGTACTTCGGGCGACGGGCGGACGGGACGTACCGCGTCCGGGGGATCGAGTGTCGCCGGCGGAGCACGACCGACTTCGTCGCCGACGCCCAGCGGGCGATGGTCCGCGCGCTCGGCGGGGACGGCGACCGGGAACACGGCGGCGGCGGTGACCGCGGCGACGCCGACGCCGACCTCGCCGACGACCCCCTCGGGGCCGTCTGTCGCGTGCTCGCGCGTCGCCTCCGCGACCTCCGGACGGGCGGCGTCGACCCCGCCGACCTGACGATCCGGACCCGCGCCTCGAAGGACCCCGAGGGGTACGACCGCGACACGCTGACGGCGGCCGCGCTCGACCGGTACGAGCGCGCCGGCGTCGACCGCGCGGCCGGCCAGTCGGTCGCGTACGTCGTCGTCGACGACGACGCCCGGGGCGCGGGCCGGGTCCGCCTCGCGTTCGAGGAGCCGGACGGCTACGACGCCGCGTTCTACCGCGAGCGGCTGATCCGGGCGGCCGCGAGCGTCACGTCGCCGTTCGGCAGCGACCGCGACGACGTGGAGGCGTTCCTCGGCGACGGGCGCGACGCGCGGCTCTCGGCGTTCTGAGGCTGCTGCCACCGAGATCGGGACGCGGAGCGCGGGGCGGACGGCAGGAACGGGCGAGGGAGGCGGGACGCTACGCGACCGTGAAGCCGCGCTCCTCGAGGAGGGCGCGGACGCGCTCGGCGTGTTCGCCCTGGACCTCGATGACCCCGTCGTCGACGGTTCCGCCGGCGCCGACGGCGCGCTTCAGTTCGGAGGCCAGCTCGCGCAGGTCGACCGCGTCGGGGTCGAACCCCTCGATCACGGTGACGGGCTTGTCGTACGTGCGCCGCTCGACGCGGATCGAGAGCGTCTGCTCGGCGCGGTCCAGGTCCGCGGTCGGGTCGTCCGGGATCCCCGCGAAGGGGTCCTCGTCGTTGTCACCCACGGCGACGGGTAGGCGGCGGAGCGTGAAAAACGGGTGTGCGGTCGTGTGCGGGACGTACCTACGCGGGCGCCGGACGGCGGTTCGGACGCGACGGCGGACCGCCGGTCCGGGTCGGGCGCGGCCGATCTACGCGAGGTCGTGGATGCGCTCGACGACCTCCTCGGCGAACTCGGAGGTCGCGAGCTTCGTGGCGCCCTCGCGCTGGCGTTCGAGGTCGTAGGTGACGCGACCCTCGCTGATCTGCTGCTCGACGGCGTCGCGGACGAGGTCCGCGGCGTCGTTCCAGCCGAGGTACTCGAGCATCTCGCGGCCCGAGAGGATCATCGCGGTCGGGTTCACCTTGTCCTCGCCGGCGTACTTGGGGGCGGAGCCGTGGACGGGCTCGGCCAGCGCCTTGCCGTCGCCGTAGTTGACGCCCGGCGCGATGCCGAGACCGCCGATCTGGGCGCCGGCGGCGTCGGACATGTAGTCGCCGTTGAGGTTCATCGTCGCGATGACGTCGTAGTCGCTCGTGCGCGTCAGGAGCTGCTGGAGCATGTTGTCCGCGATGCGGTCCTTGACGACGAGCGTGCCCTCGGGCGCCTCGCCGTCGTGCTCGTCCCACAGCTCGTCCTCGGTGATGACGTCCTCGCCGTACTCCTCCTCGACGAGCTCGTAGCCCCAGTCGCGGAAGGCGGCCTCGGTGAACTTCATGATGTTCCCCTTGTGGACGAGCGTGACCGAGTCGCGGTCGTTGTCGAGGGCGTAGTCGATCGCCTGCCGGATGAGGCGCTTGGAGGCGAACTCCGAGATGGGCTTGACGCCGATGCCGACGGGGCCGTCGTGGATGACGTCCTCGTTGCCCATCTCGTCCTCGACGAACTCGCGCATCCGCTCGGCCTTCTCGGTGCCGGCCTCGTACTCGATGCCGGCGTACACGTCCTCGGTGTTCTCCCGGAAGGTGACCATGTCCATCTCCTCGGGGTTCTTCACCGGCGACGGGACGCCCTCGAGGTGGTAGGTCGGGCGGACGTTCGCGTACAGGTCGAGCGTCTGGCGCAGCGCGACGTTCAGGGAACGGAACCCGGAGCCGACCGGCGTCGTCAGCGGGCCCTTGATGCCGACGCGGAACTCGCGGAACGCCTCGACGGTCTCGGCGGGGAGGTTCTCGTCGTACTTCTCGCGGGCGCTCTCGCCGGCGTACACGCGCATCCACGCGATGGAGCGGCCGGTCGCCTCGGCGGCCGCGTCGAGTACCTTCTGGGCGGCCGGTCCGACGTCGGTTCCGATGCCGTCGCCGTGGATGATCGGGATGATCGGGTTATCGGGAACGTCGAGTTCGCCCGTCTCCTCGTCGGCGAGGGTGATGACCTCGCCCTCCTCGGGGCGCTCGGCGATGTCGTAGCTCATGGCGTACCCTCGGATTCCGACGGGGCGCGAAAAAGCCTGCCGTTCTCCGTCTCCGCGCCGGATCCGCCCGACGCGACGCGGGTCGGCCTCGGGTTATTTACTCGGCCGGCCCGTTCGGGATCCGTGGACTGCCTGTTCGTCGGCGCCGGTTCGGTCGCGCGGCTGTACGCCGCCGGACTCGCGGACTCGCCGCTGTCGCTGTCGGCCGTCTGCGACCTCGACCGGGAGCGCGCCGAGTCGTTCGCGGCGGCCGTCGCGGGCGACGACGACGCCCCCGGGAACGCGGACGGGGACGGCGATTCCCCCGCCCCCGCACCCGATCGGCCCGCCGTCTACGCCGACCTCGACGCGATGCTCGCCGCCGAGGACGCCCCGCTCGCGGTCACACTCACGAGCCACGGGTCTCACGCCGAGGTGACGCGTGCGTGCCTCGACGCCGGGCGACACGTCTTCTCCGAGAAGCCGCTGGCGCTTTCCCCCGCCGAGGCGGCCGACCTGCTCGCGCTCGCCCGCGAGCGCGACCTGGCGCTCGGGTGCGCGCCCATCGCGCCCGAGTGCGACGCCCAGCGCCACGCCCGGACCCTCCTCGACGACGGCCGCCTCGGGGACGTCCGCCTCGCGTACGCGACCGCACACGTCGGGCGCGTCACCGAGTGGCACGACCGGCCCGGCTCGTTCCTCTCGGTCGGCCCGCTGTACGACGGCGCGGTGTACCCGCTGTCGGTGCTCGTCGACTGGTTCGGCCCGGTCGGGCGCGTCCGCTCGGCCGACGCCGTCGACGCCTGGCCCGACCGCGAGACCGACCGTCCGGGGGCCTTACCGCACGTCGAGGCGACGCTGGCGTTCGCGGACGGACCGACCGTCTCCCTCCGGGCGAGTCTCTACGCCGACCACCGGAGCCGGGAGTTCTACTCCGTGGAGCTCCACGGCGACGACGGCACGCTCTACCTCTCGGACGCCGGCGCGATGGCCGCCGACCGCGACGCGGTGCGCGCGCGCGGCGGCGACCGCGAGCCCGTGTCGGCGCCGCACCCCCGCCCGCGACGCGAACGGTCGCACCTCGACGGCCCCGCCCGCCTCGCCCGCGCCGTCGAGCGGGGCGACCGCCCGCGCGACTCGGCCCGGCGGGCCGCCCACGTCGTCGCCGTCTGTGCGGCCGTCGAGGCGGAGGCGAGCGACCCCGACGGGACCGGTCGACCGATCGCCGGCGTCGACGCGAGCGAAGCCGCCCGCGACGCCCGCGGTCCGCCGCCGGTCCGCCCGCCCGCGTGGGTCGTCCCCGACGGCGCCGCGCTCCGGCTCCCGCCGGTCGGGTTCGGCTGCTCGCGCTACCGGGGGGAGGAGTACGTCGACCGGGTCGACTCGATCGGGACCGCCCTGGACGCGGGCTACCGCCTGCTCGACTCGGCGGAGCTGTACGGCAACGAGTCGCGGATCGGCGACCTGCTCGACGCGGCCGGCTCCCCCGACCGCGAGGGGCTGTTCCTGCTGGGGAAGGCGTGGAACACGAACCACGGCCACCTCCGGGAGGCCTGCGAGGGGTCGCTGTCGGAACTGGGCGTCGACGCGTTCGACTGCTACGCGCTCCACTGGCCGGACGCCTGGGCGTACCAAGGGGCCCTGCGCCGCCTCGCGGAGGTCCCCGTCGACGAGCGGGAGGCGCTGACGTTCCCGACCGACGCCGACGGCGAGCGCGCGACCGCCGACCGCGACCTCGCGGACACGTGGCGCGACCTCGCGTCGCTCCGCGACGCGGGCCTCACCCGGACGATCGGCATCTGCAACGTCGACCTCGACCGCCTGCGCGACCTCGTGGCCGAGACGGGCGTCGCGCCCGCGCTGGTCCAGGTGGAACGGCACCCGTACACGCCGAGGTCGGCCCTCGTCGAGTGGTGCCACGGGCGCGGGATCCGCGTGGTCGCGCACTCGCCGCTGTCGGCGCCGGGGCTGCTCGCGGAGCCGGTCGTTCGGGAGGTGGCCGAGGAGGCCGGGACGACCCCCGCCGGCGCGGTGCTCGCGTGGAACGTCGCCGCCGGCGTCGTCCCCATCCCGTCCAGCACCGACCCCGACCACGTCGTGGAGAACCTCGCGGCCGCCCGGGTCGAACTCTCCGGGGGGCAGCGCCGGCGACTGGACGGCCTCGCCGATCCGGGGTTCGAGCGATGAGCGACGCCGACCCCGCCGCGGTCGACCGATCGGCGCCGGGTGCGGGCGCCGTCGCCTGGGTCGCCCTCGCGCTCCTGGCCGTCGGCGGCGGCGCCGGCGCCCTCACCGCCGCCGTCGGGCCGGGGACCGCCGGCGCGTGGCTGGTCCCCGCCGCGGCGGTCGCCGCGTGGGAGTGCCTGTTCCTGCTCCGGCGGACGGGGCTGAACCACCCGCCCGACGAGCCCTCGTCCGTCGCCGGCGGCGCCGGCGTCGGCGTCGCGAACGCGGTGACGCTGGGTCGCGGGCTGCTGTACGCCGGGGTCGCGGGCTTCCTGCTGACCGGGCCGATCGCCGGCGCGCTCGCGTGGGCCCCGGCGCTGCTGTACGGGGCGGGCGCGGCGCTGGACGCCCTCGACGGCGCGCTCGCCCGGACCCTCGGCCGGCGGACCGTCCTCGGCGAGAAGCTCGACATGGGGGTCGACACGCTGGGGTTCCTCGTCGCGCCCCTCGTGGGCGTCGCGTGGGGGCGCCTGCCCGTCTGGTACCTCTCGCTGTCGGCCGCGCGCTACCTCTACAGGCTCGGTCGCTGGCGCCGCCGCCGGCGCGGCCTCCCGGTGTTCCCCCTCCCCGACAGCCGCGTCCGCCGGCCGCTGGCGGGCCTCCAGATGGCGTTCATCGCCGTCGCGCTCGCGCCGGTCCTGCCCCCGTCGGTGGTCGCGGCGCTCGCGGCCGTCGTGCTCGCCCCCTCGCTCGCGGTGTTCGCCCGCGACTACCTCGTCGTCGCGGGACGCCTCGGGAGTCCGGGCGGCGGGTCGGAGCCGACCGGCGCCGACGGGAGCCCCGACGCCGCCGACGGGTCGACGGCCGACGGGGTCGACGCCCCGGGCGACGACGTCGGTACCGCGTGCGACGACTGACGGGCCTCCCCGCGCCCGCCGGCGCGCTCCCGCTCGCCGCGCCGGTTCCCGTGGATTGATGCGGGGCGCCGCCGCCGGGGTTCCCATGCGAGTCATCTGCCACGGCGGCGCGGGCGGCGTCCCCGACGAACCGGAGCCCCGACAGGCGGTCCTCGACGAGGCCGCCGGGACGGGCGCGGCGGAGTCGGACGCGGTCGACGCCGTCGTCGCGGCCGTCGAGGTGCTCGAGGAGTCGCCCCGGTTCAACGCCGGCTGCGGGGGCGCCGTCCAGTCGGACGGCGTCGTCCGCACGGACGCCGGGATCATGACCGACGGCCGGGAGGCGGGCGCCGTCGCCTCGATGCCGGGCGTCGCCAACGCCGCCGCCGTCGCCCGCGTCGTCATGGAGGAGACGCCCCACGTGCTCGTCTCGGGCGTCCACGCGGTCGACCTCGCCGACGACTTCGGGGTGGCGGTGGAGCGCGACCTGCTCACCGACGACGCGCGCGCCGACTACGAGGACGCCGACCCGCCGGCGCCGGACGCCGGGCCGCGCGAGCACCTCGCGTGGCTGGACGAGAGGTTCGCGGGGCACGACACCGTCGGCGCCGTCGCGCACGACCCCGACGACGACTCCTTCGCGGCCTGCACCTCCACCGGCGGGCGGACGTTCGCGCTCGCGGGTCGCGTCGGCGACGTGCCCCAGATCGGCTCCGGCTTCTTCTGTGCGCCCGCGGGCGGCGCCAGCGCGACCGGCGCGGGCGAGGACATCGCGCGGGCGACGCTCACACGGCGGGCGGTCCGCCACCTGGAGGAGGGCCTCGACGCGCAGGCGGCCGCCGACCGCGCCGTCGCGGAGTTCGGGGAGCTGACCGGCTCCTCGGCGGGCGTCATCGTCCTCGACGAGGGGGGCGCGGGGTCGGCGTACAACTCCGAGGGGATGCAGACGAGCGTCGCGACCGGCCCGGAGTAGCCGTGGACCCCCGGACCGGCCTCACTCCCCGTCGAGGCGCGTCCACAGCTCGACGACCGTCCCGGTCACGTCGCAGTCGTCGCCGCCGAACTCGTGGACGACCTCGCGCTCGCGCTCGTAGCCGTGTCGCTCGTAGAAGCCCACCGCGTTGAGGGAGGCGTGCAGGCCGAGCGCGCGGAGGCCGCGCTCGCGCGCCTCGCGCTCCAGGTCCGCGAGCAGCGCCGAGCCGAGGCCCTCGCCGGCGCGGTCGGGGTCGACGTACACCGCCTCGACGGCGCCGACGGTCCCGCTCCCGTCCGGGAGTTCGAGGGCCGCGGGCGGCTCCGAGAGGTAGTCCGGCGGCTCCGGCACGAGCGTCCCGAAGCCGACGACGGCGCCGTCGACCTCGGCGACGATATTGTAGGCGTCGCCGTCGCCGAGGTGGTCGTAGTCTCCGGGGCTCCGGTCGCCCGCCCAAGCGTCGACCTGCTCGGCGTCGTACGCGCGGGGGCCGAGCCCGCGGATCGACGCCTCGTGGACGCGACAGACCGCCGCGGCGTCCCCGGGGGTCGCCTCGCGAACGCGAACCACGCCGGCGACACGGGGGGACGCGAGGAAGGGGTTGCGGTCGGACAGTCGACGTGTCGACCCCTCCACGGAGGGACGGGCTACGCCGCCGCGACCGCGAACAGCAGCGCGTTGTGGACCCCGGGGCCGAGCCCCACGGCGGTCACCAGCGCGAGGAGCGCGTAGCCGTAGCGGGGCTCCTCGCGGACCGTCGGCGCGACGGCGACGACGACCAGGCAGGCGACCGCGAGCTTCACGAGCACGAACAGCCAGCCGGCGCCGAGCAGGTCGGCCGTGGGGAGGCCGGCGGCGAACTCGATGATGACCCGCGAGGCGGGCGTGCGCTCGCCGAAGCCGAGCAGGTCGACGCCGACGGCGGTCGTGACGCCGTCGACGCCGTGGGCGGCGACCGCCAGCAGGCCCGCGCGGCCGGTGACCGCGACGCCCTCGCGGAGGCGGAACAGGAGCGCCCCCGCGGCGACGCCGAGGGCGGCGCCGCCGATGAGCCCGGCCGCGGGCAGCAGCGGCGAGAGCGTGCCGTTCGAGAGTCCGTACCGGAGTACGCCGCCGACGGGCGGGAGCAGCGCGACGACGCCGCCGACGGCCAGGAGGGGCGCGTCGTCGCGCCCGGACGCGAGCGCGGCGAGCCACGTCGCGCCGGCGACGGCCGCGGTCGTGAGGTACGCGGCGGGCGTGCCGAACAGCGGTGCGAGCGCTGCCGGGAGCGCGTCGAGGGCGTACAGCACGTGGCCGGCGGCGCCGACGCACATCCACGGCACGAGCGCGAGCACGTGCCCGCGGCCGAACGGCGGGTCGCGCCGGCGGAGGCCCCAGGCGACGCCCGCGAGCGCGGCCGCGAGCGCCAGCAGGTGCGGCACCGGGGGAAGCCCGAACCCGGAGGGGAGCACCTGCCCCGGGAGCGACGCGGGGAACGACTGCGGGGGCGCGAACGGATCCATGCCCGTGGGGCCGGCCCGGCGGGTGAAAGCGTTGTGGGAACGCGTCCGGGGGCGGCCGGGGGATCGGCCGCCAACGGGGGCGACGACCGCCACCGTTACCCCTCGCGGTCCGCCACGCCCGGCCGTGAATCGACTCGTGCGCGCGCTGCTCGCGGTGTCGATCGCCCCGCCGGTGGTGCTCGCGACGTTCGTCCTGTTCCCGGACCCGACGGGCGGGGTAGCGATCGTCGTCGGCGCCGTCGCCTCGCTGGTCGCGGTTCCGGCGGCCTACCTCGCGCTCGGGGGCGGGGGGACCGACGGGGAGGCCGACGACGGGGGCGAGTGAGCGCGGCGGCGGCCGGGTCGGCGACGTCGGCGGCGCCGCCCCGGGAACGGCGGGAGCGGACGGTCCGGGGGCGGGGGAAGACGACGGCCGCCACTCGGTAGCTTTTCCGACACGCGTCCCGAGCCTCGGGGTATGACCGACGACACGACCGCGGACGGCGACGGACCGCACGGGTTCGCCGACCCCGAGGCGCTCTCGCCGGAGGCGTTCGCGGCGACGATAGACCACACGGTGCTCGGCCCCGAGACGACGGTCGCCGACGTGCGGCGCGTCCTCGACGAGGCCGACGGGTACGGGATGAACGCCTGCGTCCCGCCGTGTTACGTCGCCGAGGCCGCCGAACACGCCCCGGGCGTGACCCTGGCGACGGTGATCGGCTTCCCCCACGGCCAGAACACGCCCGAGGCGAAGCGGCTGGAGGCGGAGGACGCCTGGGACGCCGGCGCGGACGAACTCGACCTCGTGATCAACGTCGGGCGGCTGAAAGCCGGCGACGACGACGCCGTCCGCGCGGAGATAGCCGAGGTCGTCGCGTGCGTCCCGGTACCCGTGAAGGTGATCATCGAGACGGCCCTGCTCGCCGACGAGGAGAAGCGGCGGGCGTGTGCGGCCGCCCGCGACGCCGACGCCGCGATGGTGAAGACCTCGACCGGGTTCGCCGACGGCGGCGCGACGGTCGCCGACGTGGAGCTGATGAGCGAGTACCTCCCGGTGAAGGCCAGCGGCGGCGTCGGGAGCTACGAGGAGGCCTGCGCGATGCTCGCGGCCGGCGCCGAGCGCGTCGGCGCCTCCTCGGGCGTCGCCATCGTCGAGGGACACCCCGACGCCTGAGGTCGGGGAGCCACGGGACGCGGGCGCCGGGCCGTCGACCCCCGCGGTCACTCCAGCACGGCGACGCCCGGCGACCCGTCGAGGTCGTCGGACGCGACGACGAGCGCGCCGTCGGCGACGACGACGCTCCGGACCGGGAGGCTCCGCCGCCACCGCTCCACGTCGACGCGGTAGGGGCCGACGCCGACGCCGCCGCCGAGCGCGTACGCCCGCAGCGACCCGCCGACGCCGGCGTACAGCGTGTCGCCGGCGGCCGCCGGCGGCGACGCGGGCGCCGCCCGGTCGGTGGTCGTCCGCCATCGACCGCGGCCGGTGGCGGCGTCGACCGCGGCGACCCCGTCGGGGCCGACGCCGACGACGAGGCCCCCCGCGTGCACGAGCGCGTCCGTCACCGTCGGGGCGTCCCGGGCGTGCCAGACGGTCCGGCCGGCGGCCGCCCCGGTCGCGAGCCGGAAGAGCCCGCCGCCGAACGTCGCGGCGTACACCCCCTCGCGGGCCGCACTCAGCGCGCGAACCGTCCCCGGAAGCTTCCGCCGCCACAGCGGGACGCCCCGGACCGTCCCGTCCTCGGGCTCGACGACGTGCAGCTCGTAGGCCTCGCCGCCGGTTGTCCCGACGTACACCCGGTCGTCGCGGGCGGCAAGCGAGTAGACGCCGGTGAACGCCCGGAAGCGCCAGCGCGTCTCGCCGGTCCGCGGCGCGAGCGCCGCCACCCGGCCGTCGGTGTCGCCGACGACGACCGCGTCGCCGGAGGGCGCGGGGAGCGGCCCGGCGCCGAAGTCGGCGGCCGTCTCGACGCGCCAGCGCCGCTCGCCGGAGCCCGCCTCGAACGCGTACGCCGCGGGCTCCTCGCGGCTGGTCGCGTAGGCGACGCCGTCGGCGACGGCGACGCCGTACGGGGCGATCGACGCGTGCCAGCGCTCCTCGCCGTCGCGCAGTCGGAGGGCGTGGAGGCCGTCCTCGGCGGGGACGAACACCGTGTCGCCGGCGACGACCGGCCGGCCGACGGCCCGTCCCGTCTCGGCGCGCCAGCGCTCGGTCGGCGGCGTCCGCGGCGCGACCCCGTCGGGCGCGTAGTTGGTCGCCCGGGGGCCGCGGCCGGGAAGCGGCCACTCCGTGTCGGCGTCGCGCCCCGGCGAGAAGGTCGACCCGCCGCCCCCGGTCGCACAGCCCGCCAGTCCGGACGCTCCGCCGGCGGCGAGTCCCGCGAGGAGGGCGCGGCGCGAGGGCATCGGTTCGCCGGATACTACGACGGGCGGGGGATATCTGTTTCCCATCCCGGGCGCCCGATCCCGGGACCCGACCGACGCGGGGGACCCGGCGTCGGTCCCCGCCACGGTCCGGACGGACCGGTCCCGACGCCGCGGACCGTACCCCTTAACCTCGCGCGCGAGGAGGGACACACAAGCGAATGGCGACGTACCACATCGAGACCTACGGCTGCACGTCCAACCGGGGCGAGAGCCGGGAGATCGAACGCCGGCTCAGGGACGGCGGCCACCGCCCCGCCGACGGCCCGGCGGAGGCGGACGTGGCCATCCTCAACACCTGCACGGTCGTCGAGAAGACCGAGCGCAACATGCTCCGGCGGGCCGAGGAGCTGAGCGAGGAGACGGCCGACCTCATCGTCACGGGCTGTATGGCGCTCGCGCAGGGCGAGGCGTTCGCCGAGGCCGACGTGGACGCCCGGGTGCTCCACTGGGAGGACGTTCCCACGGCCGTGATGAACGGCGAGTGTCCGACGACGACGGCCGACACCGAGCCGGTGCTCGACGGCCAGGTGGGCATCCTCCCCATCGCCCGCGGCTGCATGAGCAACTGCTCGTACTGCATCACGAAGTTCGCGACCGGCCGCATCGACTCGCCGCCGGTCGCCGAGAACGTCGAGAAGGCCCGCGCGCTCGTCCACGCGGGCGCCAGCGAGATCCGCGTCACGGGCCAGGACACCGGCGTCTACGGCTGGGACGGAGGCGAGCGGAAGCTCCCGGAGCTGCTCGACCGCGTCTGCGACATCGACGGCGAGTTCCGCGTCCGCGTGGGGATGGCGAACCCCGGCGGCGTCCACGGCATCCGCGAGGAACTGGCCGACGTGTTCGCCCGCAACGAGGAACTGTACAACTTCATCCACCTCCCGGTGCAGTCCGGCAGCGACGACGTGCTCGCGGACATGCGCCGCCAGCACCGCGTCGACGAGTTCCTCGAGATCGTCGAGACGTTCGAGGAGCGCCTCGACGAGTGGACCCTCTCGACGGACTTCATCGTCGGCTTCCCCACCGAGACCGACCACGACCACGCCCAGTCGATGGCGCTGCTGCGGGAGGTACGCCCCGAGAAGGTGAACGTCACGCGCTTCTCGAAGCGCCCCGGCACCGAGGCGGCGGACATGAAAGGGCTGGGCGGACAGACCAAGAAGGACCGCTCGAAGGAGATGAGCGCCGCCAAGCGCGAGATCGTCGGCGAGGCGTACGAGGCGATGGTCGGCTCCGAGCGCCGCGTCCTCGCCGTCGAGGAGGGCACCGGCGACTCGGTGAAGTGCCGCGACGGCGCCTACCGGCAGGTGATCGTTCGGCACGCGGACGACCACGGCGTCGAACTCGGCGACTTCCTCGACGTGGAGATCACCGGGCAGAACACCATGTACGCGTTCGGCGAGCCGGTGTGACCGGGCGACGCCGCCTCCTCCGCGGACTGACGCCCACACGACAGTACGCCCGCGAGCGACGCCCTCCGACGGCCCGCCGGCGAGGTCGCCGCCCGTCGGCTCCCCGGGCGGTCGGTCGCCCGGCACTCGGGCGTGACGGCCCGAGGACGACTTACGGGACAATAGATTGATACTTCATGGGTACCAACACGCGGTCATGTCCCGCCGTCCGCGGCCGGACGACCCCGCCGACCTGGAGGCGACCCGGACCGAGCGGACGCTGCGCGACACGCTCCACGAGCTCCCGGTGGACGCGCTCGTCCCCGACGGGTGGCTCCTCGGCACCGAGGTCGTGACGTTCGGGGACGGCCTCCCGGCCGACGGCGTGACCCTCCGGAACGACGAGTACCCCCGCGACCTGGTGATCACGCCGGCGGGTGCCGCCGACGGCGAGGCGCTGGCGGTCCACGAGCGCGACCGCGTCGCGGGCCGCCGGACGGTCGTCGCGGGGGTCCCCGCCGTCGGCGACGACGCCGCGGAACTGGAGGCAGCGCTCCGGGCCGCCGGCCGCGCAGCCGCGCGGATCGAGACCGGCGGCGCCGGCGAGGCGACGCTGGACCGCGGCGACCCGTCGCTGTCGCTGTCGGGCGAAGACGGCCGGAAGCTGAACTTCTACTGAGCGTCGTCGGGGCGCGGCTCCGTCCCGCCGGCGTCGGTCGAGCGGTCGCCGTCGCCGTCGATCCGCGCCTCGTCGGGGGCGACGCGGGCGTCGGAGACCTCCTTCCACTCGCCGAGTTCCTTCGGGTCGACGTGGACGAACACGTCGTCGACGGCGGGGATCGCCCGGATCGACTCGACCACCTCCGTCTCGATGTCGTGGGCCTCGAACAGCGAGCGCTCGCCCTCCACCTCGATGTGGAGGCTCACGTCCACCTCCGGGCCGACGTAGTGGGCGACCACGTCGTGGGCGCCGCGCACCTCCGGGTGCGACAGCGCCCGGTCGAGGATCTCCTCGCGCAGTTCCTCCGGGGGCGCCGCCCCCACCAGGTAGCCGACGTTGTCGCGGACGATCTCGTAGCCGGTGTAGAGGATCCCGACGGAGACGGCCGCGGCGGCGACCGCGTCGAGCGAGGGGTAGCCCGCCGCCGCCCCGAGCACGCCGACGATCGCCGCCAGTGCGGTGAGCGTGTCGTTGCGGTTGTCCAGCGCCGTCGCCACCAACGCCGGGGAGTCGCGGCGCCGGCCGACGCGCAGGCAGTAGCGGTACAGGAGCAGCTTCACCGCGCCGCCGGCGACGAGGACGCCGACCGCGAGCGGGCCCCCGGTGAACGTCCGCGGCGGGCCGGGCGCCAGCAGCGCCGTCACGCCGGAGTAGGCGACCGCGCCGCCGGCGACGAGCACGCCCGCGGCGACGAACAGCGAGACGAACGGCTCGATCCGCTCGTGGCCGTGGGGGTGTTCGAAGTCGGGCGGCTGGGTGGTGAGGTACAGGCCGGCGAGCACGACCGCCGAGTAGGCCACGTCCGCCAGCGAGTTGACGGCCTCGGAGCCGACCGCGAGGCTGCCCGTGGCGTACCAGACGGCGCCCTTCGCGACCGCGAGGACCGCGTTCGCCGCGAGGATGACGACGCCCACCCGACGGACCGCGGTCCTGCGGCTCATGGCGGGAGTGGAGTCGCGACCGACAAAAGCCCCCTCCTCGGTCGCACCCGCCGGTTACGCGGAGGGACCCGAGCCTCGGAACTCGTTGAACGCCGGGATGAGCACCCAGAAGGTGAGCGCGCCCAGCAGCGCCGTCCACAGGAACACGTCGTTGAGGAAGATACCGATGGCGTCGAAGACGGTGTTGGGTTCGGGGGGCGCCGCGATGAGCTGCCGGGGGCTCTCGAACGAGGGCGTCCGGTACCAGCCCGCGAGCACCATCCACGCCAGCCCCGCGCCGCAGAACAGGCCGAGGCCCTTGATGAACTCGTCTGCCATTAGGCTATACTTCGGGGTCGTCGTCTTGAGAGTTTCCGTTCTCCGCGCCCATCCCGGCCGCCCGGAACCGGGAGCCGAGGACGTACACGCCGGCCCCGAACGCGATGGATCCCAGACCCAGCAGCGAGAACAGCGCCGTCAACAGCGTCTCCGGCGGGACGACCCCCGCGAGCCCGAACAGCCCGACGACGAACCGACGGGTGAGCGACACCTGCAGCGTCGCCGCGTCGAGCATGACGAACCCGAACACGACGGCCACGACCGCAGTCAGCGTCGCGTACGCGGTCACCCGCTTGTACAGCGCGATTGGGACGACCACGTCGCGTGCGCGCCCCGCGCCGCTCGCGCGCGGGGCGTCGGGGTCGTCCGGTCGCCCGGCAGCCGTGTCCCCGTCGGAGGCGGCTTCGGGACCGTGATCGGTCCCGCCCGCGACGGGGCCGGCGTCGCCGCCCCCGCCCGTGTCGGGGTCCGCCGCGACCGCCGGGTCGTTCCGGTCGGTCGGCTCGTCGCTCATGGGTCGTCCGAGGGGCCGGACGGTACTATGTCCTGCGACGTGGGTCGGCGGGACGACACCCGACGGTCGGGCGACGGGAGAACGAGAGAACGGCAGTCGTGATCGGCGGGTCGGAGCGACCCCCGGAGGCCGGGTAGGGCAGCGACGCTCCGCCTACTTCGGCGGACGCAGCCGGTAGTACCGACGGTTGAGGTCGTACATGTACCCCTCCCGCATCGTCTTCAGGACCGCGTAGGTGACGCAGCCCACGACGACCGGCGCCAGGAACGTCAGGTCGAACAGCAGGTGGACGTTCATCGGCACGAGGTTCTTGATCGACAGCATCGACAGGGTGAACGCGAACACCACGCCGAACATGCCGACGGCCGCCCAGAACGGCTGCTCGACGGGGCGGCGCGCGCTTCCCTTGTTGATGAAGGGGACGATCGCGATGGCGCCGACGACGACGAGGTTCGCGAGCACGCCGTACGTGCGGTCGGCCATCAGTTTCTGCCCGCCCAGGATGGCCAGCTCGGGGTTGAGCGGGCCGAGCTTGAGCAGGCCGAACGACCAGTAGAGGTACCAGTCGGGCAGGATGATCGCCGGCGTCGAGTTGGGGTTCGCGGGGTCGCCGATGTGCGGCGGCAGCGTCGCCGACAGGAAGATGATCATCCCGACGAAGAAGCTGGTGAGCGCGAGGTTGCGCACCGTCTCGTGGGGCCACGTCGGGAACGCGAGCACGTCGCGTTCCACGTAGTCGGACTCCCTGCGGAGCTCCTCGTCCTCGCGGCGCGCCCGCTCGAAGTACTCGTACGTCAGCCGGGAGAGCCCCTCCGTGCGCTCCTTGCGCTCGCGCCACGTCGGGGTCTCGTCGTCCGGCGCGACGATGCCGGTGCCGCCGTCCGTCTGGGGTTCGGTGTCGGTGGTGTCTTCGGTCATGGTCTTAGTGCGGCTCCGCGATGCCCTGCACCCACACGATGCCGATGTGGAGCGCGATGAGCGACGTCACCACGAACGGGAGCAGGAACACGTGGAGGATGTACATCCGCTGGAGCGTCGCCTGGCTCAGCGAGAAGCCGCCGAACAGCAGCTGGGCGACCCACTCGCCGATGAGCGGGATCGAGAGGCTCATCTCGACGCCGATCTGGCCGGCCCAGAAGGCCAGCTGGTCCCACGGCAGGAGGTAGCCGGAGTACCCGAACACCATCGTCAGCGAGATGAGCACGATGCCAAGCAGCCAGTTCAGCTCCCGCGGCTCCTTGTACGCGCCCGTGAAGTAGACGCGCAGCATGTGGAGGAACACCGCGGCGGTCATCACCTGCGCGGACCACCGGTGGATCGAGCGCAGCATGAAGCCGAACTGGAGGTCGCGCATGATGAACGCGATCTGGCTGTAGGCGATCGACGCCTCGCCCGGCCCGGCGCTCCCGACCGCGGGGACGTAGTAGAAGCCGAGCAGAGCCCCCGATATCGCCGCCACCACGTACGCGAGCGTGCTGAAGAAGCCCAGCGTGTACAGCGCGTACCAGTACCAGAACTTGTTGTCCAGGTCGTACTGCTCCGTGTGCGACTTCGGCATCTGGAGGTTCGACCGGTAGTACAGCGACTCCAGCAGCTCCAGGTAGTCGACGATGCGGAGGCGCTTGTCGACCCAGATCAGCGCGGTCAGGAACGTCTGTTCGACCGGCGTCAGGTCCTTGCTCTCGAGCCAGTTCTTGTGGTCGTACTCGTCTTTCTTCTCTAAGCTCATCGTGTCACCGCTTGTAGTAGGGGTAGACGGCGCGCTTGACCTGCTCCCACGCGTCGCCGCCCAGGGTGGTTCCGTCGACGTCCTCCTCGCGGATGTAGAGGTCCTCCCACTTGCGACGCCGCTTCTTGACGATCACGACGTCCGGGAGGAACTCCTTGCGGTAGAGCGCGAGGATGAACGCGAGGTCGATGAATATCACCGCGAGAATGCCGCCGAGGAACATGTTCCCCGTGTCCGAGAGGCCCCAGCCGTTGACGAGGCCGTAGGTGAACATGAACACGAACACGATCTCGACGATCGTCAGGAGGACGATCGCGATCGCCGCGGCGGTGCTCTCGCGCGCCGGTTCGTAGCGGTGGATGTCGCCGTAGGTGGATCCGGTGCTCGACATGGGTTACCTCCCCGTCCCCGTGTGGGCGGACTCCCCGTACTTCACCAGATAGAACGTGAAGATCACGCTCATGACGATGCCGAGGATGGTCGCGGCGCCGACCCAGTGCGCCTGGATCGCGACGCCGAGCTCGTGGAGCTCCTTCGGCCCGCCGCCGCCGGTGGACACCGTCGGAACCTCGCCGCCCACGGCGATGGCGCCGAGCATCCCCAGCGACTTGTGTGGGTCACAGTAGTACTTGTAGATCCCGCCGGTGTCGAAGGTCACGCTGAACGAGAACCCCTCGCTCTCGATGGGCTCGTGACCGGACACGCCGGCACCGGAGGGCGTCTCCTCGAACAGGACGTTGTGACCGCCGGAGACCCACTCGAAGGTGACGGTCGTCCCGGTGTCGATCCACAGCTCCGTCGGCAGGAACGCGAGCCCCCCGCCGCCGCCGACCTCGACGGTCACCTCCGAACTGCCGCGGGCGTCCTCGTACGTACCGCCCTTGGCGCCGTCGGTGTAGCCGCCGAAGTCGGGTTTCTGCCCCCCGCCACCGCCCTCCTGGGCCGTGGCGGTACCGGACGCCGCGGCGGCGCCGGCCCCGAGGGCGGCCGTCGCGCCGCCGGCCTGTCGCATAAAGTCCCGCCTCTTCATCGGTACCGATCGGTCGGGGTTGGGCGCGCATAAACCCACCGACCTCACCGCCGGCCCGTCTCCGGTTCACGGCCCGCTACCCGTCGGTTTCGTCGCCGCCGTCCCCGGCACGGTCGGCGCCGTCGGTCGACCGCCGAACCGCCGGGTCGGCGGCGCTCGGCTCATCGCCCCTGGCCTCGGCCAGCGCCTCCTCGGCGACCTCCTCGAACGGGACGAACTCGGCGGCCTCGCCGCGCTCGGCGATCCCCGCGGCGCGGAGGCGGTCGCGGTACTCCTCGGCGCGGAAGCGGTCCGAGAGGCGCGCGTTCGCGACGATGGCGAACAGGAACACGCCGATCAGCAGGAAGAACCCGCCGGCGACGGGCGCGACGAGCGTGTCGACGCCCAGGAACAGCCACGCGACGAACAGCCCGATCCCGCCCAGGATCTGGAACGCCGCGACCGCCTGGATCATCAGGTTCCCGAACTCGCCGGTCCCTGACTCCACCTCCTCGGGCGTCGGGAGCTCGTACTCCTCGGGCGGCTCGCGCACCTCGTAGGAGTCCATCGAGCAGAGCGCGACCGTCGGCTTCACGTCGCGGAGGACCGTTCCCTCCCCCTCGACGCTCCCGTCCTCGTACACGATCGCCCAGCCCTCGTCCGAGTAGGCGACGACCGAGGGCGGGTCGCCCCGGCGGTCCAGCACGGCGAACACCTCGCGGGAGGCGATCCGGTTCCGGAGGTCCTTCTCGACGCGGTCGAGCAGGTCGCGGCCCGTGATCCACGTGTCGGGGTCGAACGCCGCCTCCCACTCGGCGGCGGTCATCTCGGCCATGTCCGCCGGGCGGAAGTTGTCGAAGTCGTACTTCTCCTCGACCTCGGCCCGCAGCGCGTCGACGGACGGGTTCCCGTCGCTGTCGGCGGAGTCCGCGGCCCCCGTCGGCGCGTTCGCGGGCTCGGCGGACCGCTCGTCCGAGGCGTCGGTCATCTCCTCGAAGTCGGGACTGTAGGCGCATAAGCGCCGCGACGTACGCCCGCCCTGGGGCGCGACCGTCGCTCCGCCTGGCCAGGATCGCCGGACGCGGCTCCGGAGGGCTTACGCCGCCGCCGCACCGAGACCCGACCGGATGCTCTCGGAGGGGACGACGGCGACGGTCGCGGGCGCGATGGTGACGGCGAGCCTGCCCTTCTACCTCTACGGCGCCTGGATCATGGTCGGCAGGGAGCGGGACCACGTGACGTGGGACCGGCTCGTCCGACACCTGCGGGTCATCTTCCCGGGCCTCCTCCTCAACACCGTGCCGGTCGTGTTCTGGATGATACCGCGCCTGTTCGACCAGTTCGGCGGCGTAACCGCGATCCACGCGTTCCTCGGCCTCCAGGCGTACGCCCTGCTCGCGTTCGGCCTCACCGGCATCGTCCGCATCTTCCAGGTGAAACGGAACGCGAACCTCTACGAGGTGGAGGACCCCGACACGAGCCTGAACGACCTCCACGAGAACATGGCCGCGTGGCGCGGGCGACTCCGGATCGGCGTGTTCGGCTACGTCCTCTTCTGGCTGCTCGCGTACGTGGTCGGCGTGTACCGCTACTACGGGCTGTACGTCGCCTGATCCCGCGACGATCCCGGCCGGCCGCTCCGTCTCCCGAGTGTCGATCCGGTTCCCCGCGACCGCCGCGTCGACCGTCTCGCTCAGGACTGGTAGGGCTCCTCGTCGCGGTGGGCGTCGGGGTTCTCCTGCTCGGCCGCCTCCTCCTCGCGCTCCTCGCCGTCGGTGTCGTCGCGCCCGGGTTCCTGGTCCGGCATCGCCTCCTCCGGGACCTCTCCCTCGTCGGCGTCGTCCTTCGAGGACGTGGCGTCCTCGGCCGTCTCCAGGTCGGTGTCCTCCTCGACGTCGACGCCGTGTTCGTCTCCGTCGCTCATGGCCGGCCGTTCGTCCGTGAGTCACCTAAGCCCGGTGGCCGAACCCGGGCCGGGGTCGATCCCGGGGCCCTCGGCCCTCTCCGACCGACGGCCGGCGGGCCCGCTCACCAGGCTTCGCCGCTGGCGAGGTCGACGGGCGAGTCGCCCCGCTCGGAGGGACAGATATCCGCGAGTACGCAGTCGTCGCAGTCCGGGTTCCGAGCCGTGCAGGTCGCCCGCCCGTGGCTGATGAACAGGTGAGTGAACATCCGCCAGTCGTCCTCGGGGACCACGCCCATCAGATCCTCCTCGATGGCCTCCGGCCGCTCCTCCTCGGTGATCCCGAGGCGTCGCGAGATGCGCTGGACGTGGGTGTCGACGACGATCCCCTCGGTCACGTCGTGGGCGTGCTGGAGCACCACGTTCGCGGTCTTGCGCCCGACGCCCGGGAGGTCCGTTAGCGCCGACATCGTGTCCGGAACCTCGCCGTCGTGCTCCTCGGCGAGGATCTCGCCGATCCCCTTGAGGTAGCCCGCCTTGTTGTTGTGGAAGGTGATCCCGTAGATGTCTTCTGCGAGTTGCTCCTCGCTCGCGTTCGCGTAGTCCTCCGGCGACCGGTACTTCTCGAAGAGTTCCTCGCAGACCTCGTTCACCCGCTCGTCGGTACACTGCGCCGACAGCACGACGGCCACGAGCAGCTCCAGCTTCGTCGAGAAGTTCAGCGAGATGTCCGTGTCGGGGTACTCCTCATAGAGCCTGTCGAGCACCTCGACGACCTGCGCCTCGCGCGAGCCGAGCGGCGTTCCCATATCCGTTCTTCCGGCCGCGGGAGTTTCAACGGTTCGAAGCCGGGCGGCCGCGCCGGGCGGCGGGATCGGGGCGGCCGGGGAAACGGTTTTGTCGCCGCCGGCGGAGGTGGCGACATGGACCTCGGCACGCTCGATCACGAGTCGTTCCGCGCGGCCGTCGGCACCGTCGCCGGCTACGGCGCGATCCTCGCCGTCATGACGCTGCTGCTGTTCGGCGTTCCGTACCTGCTGTTCAGTCTGTAGCGACACCGTGGGGTTTTGATGCTCCGGACGGTAGCCCGCGTATGGACCGCCAACAGGTGCTCGCGCTGATCCTCGTGGGCTTGATGATGTTCTCGTCGCTCGCCTACGCCGTGTCGTTCATCTGATCGGGGTCAGTACAGCGGATCGGGTTCGTCCCCTTCGACGGGGTCGACGCCGAGCGCGTCGGCGATCGTCCGTAACTCCGGCTTCGAGAAGCTCCCCGTGTCCGCCTCGTCGGCCGTCTCGGCCAGCCCGACGGCCGCCCTGATCGACGCGCGTGTCGTCCCGTTCGTCGTCCGGCGCCCGGCGGGCACGTCGAGCGCGTCGGCGATCGCCGCCAGTTCCTCCTTGGTGAACGTCGCGGTCGTCTCGCGCTTGAACCGGCCGACGCCGTCGCGGATGCCGTTGCGGATGTCGTGAACGGTGAGCGTCACGGTCGGCCGTAGGGCGCGGGCGTGCAAAACGTCGCTGCCGCCGGAGTCGACGAGGGTGCCGGGCGACGACCGGCCGTCAGCGTGTCGGTGCGGGACCGTCACCCGCTCGAGAACCGACGTCGACCGTATTCTTTTCACACATCTCTATCGAAGAAAGTAGTCCCGGGCGGATTCGAACCGCCGTCGAGGGCTCCAAAGGCCCTCATGATTGGCCGCTACACCACGGGACTGCATCCGACGATACTGGACCGACGTACAATAGGATTACCTTCCACGACCGTCCGTCACGCCCGCCGGATGTCGAACCCCCCGCACTCCGGACACTGCTGTCTGTCCGCGTCGAACCCGCGACCGCACCCCCCGCATTCGAAGTCGTGATCGTCGTCGCCCGCCCCCACGAGCGACTTGATCCGACTCGCGACACTCACACCCATATGTAGGAACGTCCTACAGACGCCCCGTACTTAACCCCGCCGCCATTTCTGTCGCCTCCGAGATCTGTCGATACCGGGCGTTTCGGGCGCCGAAACGGCCTCAGGACGGTCTCGCGTCGGTCCCAGTTGACGGTCCGCCCGAACGCTCGCCGTTCACGAGACCTCCGATCTCGTGAGCTCACGAATCGCGCCGCGATCTGTGAACGCCGATTCCCGAGGCCTCCCTCCGGTCGGCCTCGCGTTCCTCACTGGGCGGCTCGGCACGGAGACCTCGCCGCCGACTCCCGAGGCCTCTCTCCGGTCGGCCTCGCGTCGCTCAGTCGGCGGGGTTCTCCGCCTCGGTCTCGGCGAGGTACTTGCACGCGTCGGCCTCGGCGTCGAAGCAGTCCGGGCAGTCCTCCGAGCGGTCGATGATGGTGTCGAGGCGCTCGGCGACGGTGTCGTCGATGACCGCCTCCAGCGAGCGCGCCTCCGCTCGGTACTCCTCGACCTCGAGGACGTTCGCGAGGAAGCGCTCGATGATGCAGTAGTTCGAGAGGGCCTCCCGCGCGCGGACGATGCCGTCGTCGGTGAGCGAGACGCCCTTGTACTTCTCGTGTTCCGCGAAGCCGCGCTCCTCCAGCTTGCCGATCATCTCGTTGGCGGAGGCAGGGCTCACGTCGAGCGCGTCCGCGACCGCGCCGGTCGAGGCGGGGCCGTCCTCCATCTCCTGCACGAGGTAGATCGCCTTCAGGTACTGATCTGCCGTGTTCATCGTTATCGCCGCTCCATGATCGCCGTCACTTCCTCGACGCCCTCTGCCTCCTCGGCGCGGATGCTCCGGAGCGTGTCGAGCACCCGGTCGCGGTCGACGGAGAACTCCGAGTCGCTCTCCTGGATGGCCTCGATCAGGTCGTCGTAGAACTTGTACGCGGTCTCCTCGTTACACAGCTGGTCGTACAGCACGCCGTCGAAGTCCTCTGGCTTCGTCTGCCCGTACTGGGCCTCGACGAGCGCCTCGATCTCGTCGTACGAGACGGAGTCGGCGTCGAGCTCCGCGATGAGCCCCTCCAGGCGGCGTCGGTGCTCCGCCGACTCCTCGGCGGCCTCCTGCAGCAGCGCCTCGAGGTCGGGGTCGAACTCCTCGTCCATCTCCCGGTGGTGGCGCGTCGAGCGCGCCTCGACGACCTCCTCCAGCACCACGCCGATCTGGAGCAGTCGGGCGAGCTGGTGGTCCGAGGCGACCCGCTGGCCCACGCTCATCGGGCCGCACCCCCGGCGAGGGTGACGGAGTGCTCGTCGGTCGGTTCGGCGTTCATCGGTGTAGCTTCGGACGACGGCGACCGTAAGCCTTCCCCTCACCGACGCCCGCGGGGACGCCGCCACGGCGCCCCGCACGCCGAACGCTCAAGCCGGCCGCCGTCCAACGGCCGGCCATGAGCGACGCGAGCGGCGTCCCGGCCGGTCCCGACGACGAGCGTCGGGACCGCCTCGCGCTCGCGCTCGTCGTGTACGCGGTCCTGCTCGCGCAGACGCTCGTGTACCCCGGCGTCGACCTGCTCGCGGGGGTGTACGGGGGCGAGGGCGTCGCCGCGCCGACGCTGTTCCTCGCCGTGGAGTTCGCCGCCTTCGTCGCCTTCGCCGGGCCGTGGGGTACCCTCTCGGACCGCATGGGCGAGCGCCGCCGGCTCGTCGCGGTCGCCGCCGCCGGCGGCGCCGCGGGATACCTCCTCCTCGCGCTCGCCGCCGGCACGGGGCTGCCGTTCTGGTCGGTCCTCGCCCTCCGTGCGGCCCAGGGGGGCGCGACCGTCGGGGCGCTCTCGCTCGCCATCTCCGCGCTCGCGGACCGCTCCGGCGGCAACGGCCGCAACATGGGGATCGCCGGCATCGCCATCGGCCTCGGCACCGCCACGGGCGCCCCGCTCGGCGGCCAGCTGTACGAGCTGGGCGCGACCGTCCCGCTGTACGCCGCCGCCGGACTCCTCGCGGTCGCGGCGGCGGGCTCGCTCGTCACGCCGGACCGTCCGCCGGCCGGCGCCGGAAGCGAGGCCGCCCGTCGCCACGGCGGCCTCTCGTCGATCCTGGCGGGCCTGCGCGACAGGGAGGACCTGGCGGTCCCGTACGCGTTCGCCTTCGTCGACCGCCTCACCGCGGGCTTCTTCGCGCTCGTCGGCACGCTGTACTTCCGGGAGGCGTTCGGTCTCGGCCCGGGCGCGACGGGACTGCTGCTGGCGGCGTTCTTCGCGCCGTTCGCGCTGCTTCAGTACCCGTTCGGGCTCCTCTCGGACCGCGTCGGCCGGGTCGCCCCCGTCGCCGCCGGCTCGGCGGCGTACGGGCTCGTCGTCGTCGGGGTCGGCTTCGCGCCGACGGTGCCGCTGGTCGCGGTCGCCATGGTCGCCGTCGGCGTCCTCGGGGCGCTGATGGCGCCCGCGACGCTCGCGCTCGTGGTCGACCTCGCCGGCGAGGACGGCCGCGGGGCCGCCGTGGCGGGCTTCAACGCCGCCGGGAGCCTCGGCTTCCTCGCGGGGTCGCTCGTCGGCGGCGCGGTCGCCGCGGAGTTCGGATTCAGAGCCGCCTTCGTCGTCGCCGGCGGCAGCGAGTTCCTGCTCGCGCTGGCGGCGCTGCCGGCGCTCGTCCGGCTGGGACGGCGCTCCGGGCGGACGGCGGTGTTCGGCGGCGGGGACTGAGACCGACCCGGTCCGCCCTCGACCGCGACAAGGCTGAAACGTCCCGGCCCGTTCCTCCCGGCACCGACCGTTCATGACCGACCACGACCGCGACTGCGACGTCGTCCTCTGGGGAGCGACCGGTTTCACCGGCCGGCTCGTCGCCGAGCATCTCGCCGACCGCTACGGGAGCGACCTCGACTGGGCGTTGGGCGGACGATGCGAGGACCGGCTCGCGGCGGTCCGCGACTCGCTGGCCGAGCGGGATCCCGACCTCGGGACCCTAGACCTCCTCGTCGGCGACGCCTTCGAGCGGGGGAGTCTCGACGCCATCGCCGAACGAGCGGCCGTCGTCTGCACGACTGTGGGCCCGTACGCCCGTTACGGCTCCGAGCTGGTCACCGCCTGCGTCGAGCACGGGACGAACTACTGCGACCTCTCCGGGGAGGTCCACTGGATGCGCCGGACGATCGACGAACACCACGAGCGGGCCCGCGAAACCGGCGCGCGGATCGTCCACAGCTGCGGCTTCGACTCCGTACCGAGCGACCTCGGCACGCTGGTGCTCCAGTCGCACGCCGAGGAGGCGTTCGGAACCCCCTGCGATGAAGTGCGCGCCCGCGTCTCGGTCCGCGGCGGCGCCTTCAGCGGCGGCACCGTCGCCAGCATGGTCGAGACGTACGAGGCGGCCGCCGAGGACCGCGAAGTGCGCCGGATCCTCGCCGATCCGCGGGCGCTCGACCCGCCCGAGAGCCGCGGTGCGCCCGCCGATCGACCCCAGCGCGGGGTGGGCTACGACCGCGACCTCGACACCTGGACCGCGCCGTTCGTCATGGCGCAGGTCAACGAGCCCGTCGTCCGGCGGTCGAACGCCCTGCTCGGCTACCCGTGGGGCCACACGTTCAGGTACGACGAGGCGGCGGGGACGGGCGACGGCGTCGGCGGCGCCGTCCGTGCCGGCGCGCTCGCCGCCGGACAGGGGCTGCTCGCCGGGGCGTTGTCGGTCGGCCCGCTACGCCGGGTCCTCGACCGCTACGTGCTACCCGAACCCGGCGAAGGGCCCCGACGAGGAGACGATCGAGGGGAGTTCCTTCGAGGTCCGCCTCCGGGGGACGGGCGCCTCCGAGGGGTACCCGGGCGGGTTCGCCGTCGAGGCGACCGTCCGCGGCGACCGCGACCCGGGGTACGGCTCGACGTGCCGGATGCTCGGGGAGTCGGCGGTGTGTCTCGCGAGAGGCGAGGTCGAATCGCCTCACGACGGCGGCGTGTTGACGCCCGCCTCCGGGATCGGTCTACCGCTGATCGACCGACTAGAGGGCACCGGCGTGTCGTTCGAGGTGGAGACGGTCGAGGGCGGGGACTGACGCCGCGGTCACCGTCGCCGTCGCTCGGAGTCCGGGACGGACCGCAGAACGCCCGCGGCAGCGAGTTCCGAACGCGGGTGCAGCGAGGGCCGCGGGCGCCGCACCGCGCCTCAGTCGAGGCGCGCGACGATCAGGTCCTCGATGTCGTCGCGGAGCTCGTCGACCTCGACCTCCTCGAGGACGGGGACGAAGAAGCCCTCCACGAGCATGTTGCGCGCAGTGTTCTCCGGGATGGAGCGGGAGGTCATGTAGAACAGGTCCTCCGCGTCCACCTGGCCCACCGTCGCGGAGTGGGACGCCTCGGTGTCGTGGTTGTGGATGATGAGCTTCGGCGAGGCGTCTGCCTCGGACTCGTCGCTCAACATCAGCGTGTTCTCGCGCTGGTAGGAGCTGGTGTCCCAGGCGTCGCGGCCGACGTCCTGGACGCCCTCGTACACCGAGCGCGCCTCGTCGTCGAGGACGCCGCGGGTCACCAGGTCGGCGGTGGTGTGCTCGCCGTGGTGCCAGACGCGGGCGTTGATGTCGAAGTGCTGGTCCTCGTGACCGAAGAACGCGCCGACGATCTTCGACTCCGAGGAGTCGCCGGTCAGTTCGGTCTCGATGTCCGAGCGGGTGAGCCGGGAGCCGATGTTCCCCTCGATCCAGTTAACCGTGGAGTAGGTGTCGGCGTCGCCGCGCTTCAGCGTGAAGTTGTACACGTCCTCGTCCAGGTTCTGGAGCGTGCCGTACTGGACGTAGGCGTTCTCGCCGCCGACGACCTCCACGAGGTTGCTGAAGTAGCGGTCGCCGTCGACCTCGGCGGCGGCGCCGTCGCCGTTCGAGATCCGCTCGAGGATCGTCGCGGAGGCGTTCTCCTCGGCGACGACGAGCGTGTGGCTGAACAGCGAGCGGCTGTTCATCTCGGCGCGCACCTTCACGTCCTCGGCGTCGACGCCGGCGGGGACGTAGATGACCGTGCCCGTGGTGAACAGCGCCGTCGACAGGGCCGTGAGGTAGTTCGTCTCCGGGTCGGTGACCGAGCCGAAGTGCTCCTCGACGAGCTCGCCGTGCTCGGCGAGGGCGGTCTCGAAGTCGAGGACGCGGGCGCCCTCGGCGGTGACGCGCTCGGTCTCGTCGCTCTGGTTCAGCGGGTCGACCAGCGACTCGAAGTCGAGGTCCTCGAGGTTCGTCCAGCGGCGGCCGGGCGTCTCGATGACGCTCGGCATCTCCAGGTCCTCGAGCGCCGCCAGCGCGTCGAGACGCGTCTGGAGGAGCCAGTCCGGTTCGTCGCGCTCCTCGGAGATGGTTCGCACCGTCCCCTCGGAGAGGTTCGCGGGTAGCTGTGTGCTCATTGTGTGTGGTGAATGTGGGGTGGTGGAGACGGGGCGCCGGGGGTTACCCGAGCGAGCCCTCCATCTCCAGTTCGACGAGCCGGTTGAGCTCGACGGCGTACTCGATGGGCAGTTCCTCCGTGATCGGCTCGATGAAGCCCGAGACGATCATCTGCTTGGCGTCGTCGTCGTCGAGGCCGCGCGACTGCAGGTAGAACACGTCCTCGTCGCCGATCTTGCCGACGGTCGCCTCGTGGGCCACGTCGACCTTCGACTCGTTGATCTCCATGTACGGCATCGTGTCGGAGGTCGACTCGTTGTCGAACATCAGCGCGTCGCACTCGACGGCCGTCGAGGAGTTCTCGGCGCCGTCGGCGATGTGGACGAGGCCGCGGTAGTTCGTGCGGCCGCCGTCCTTGCTGATCGACTTCGACTCGATGGTCGACTTCGTGTCCGGCGCGTTGTGGTACACCTTCGCGCCGGTGTCGATGTTCTGGCCCTCGCCCGCGAAGGCGATGGTGATGTGGTTGTCGGAGGCGCCGCGGCCCTTGAGGATGGAGCTGGGGTACAGCATCGTCGCCTTCGACCCCATCGACCCGGAGATCCACTCCATGCGCCCGCCCTTCTCGACGATGGCGCGCTTCGTGTTGAGGTTGTACGTGTTCTTCGACCAGTTCTGGACGGTCGAGTACTGGACGTGGGCGTCCTCGTTGACGAACACCTCGACGCCGCCGGAGTGGAGGTTGATCGCGGAGTACTTGGGCGCGCTGCAGCCCTCGATGTAGTGCACCTCCGAGCCAGCCTCGGCGATGATGAGCGTGTGCTCGAACTGGCCCATCCCCTCGGAGTTCATCCGGAAGTACGCCTGCACGGGCATCTCGACGGTGACGTCCTCGGGGACGTACACGAACGAGCCGCCCGACCAGACGGCGCCGTGGAGCGCGGCGAACTTGTTGTCGCTCGGGGGGACGCACGTCGTCATGAAGTGCTCGCGCACGAGCTCCTCGTGCTCGCGGACGGCCTCGTCCATGTTGCAGAAGACGACGCCCTTCTCCTCCCAGCGCTCCTGCATGTTCTGGTAGACGACCTCCGACTCGTACTGGGCGCCGACGCCCGAGAGGGCGTTCTTCTCGGCCTCCGGGATGCCCAGCTTGTCGAAGGTGTCCTTGATGTCGTCGGGGAGCTCCGTCCAGTCGTCGACGCCCGCGCGGACGTCCACGTCGGGGCGGATGTACGGGACGATCTCGTCGACGTCGACCTCCGAGAGGTCCGGCTGGCCGGGCCAGTCGGTCGGCATCGGCATCTCCTGGAACTGCTCGAGCGCGCGGAGGCGGCGCTCGAGCATCCACTCGGGCTCGTCCTTGTCCTCGGAGATCGCGCGGATGGTCTCCTCGGTGAGCCCCTTCTCGGCGGCGAACGCCGCCTTCGAGTCCTTCTTGAAGTCGAAGCGCTCCTCGGTGTCGGTCCGCTTCAGATGGTCCTGTTCCGAACTCATGTGTGTTGTCTCGTGTTTACAGTTGTATACATATTAGGCTATTCAGTAACCGTAAGCGGTTACGCCGCCTCGTAGGCTTCCTCGCGGACCCAGTCGTACCCCTCGTCCTCGAGCTCCTCGGCGAGCTCCGCGCCGCCGGACTTGGCGATCTTCCCGTCGAGCATCACGTGGACGTGATCCGGCTCGACGTAGTCGAGGATCCGCTGGTAGTGGGTGATCTGGAGGATGCCCGTGCCCTGCTCGTCGCGGAGGGCGTTGATGCCTTCGGAGACGTCCTGCAGGCGGTCGATGTCCAGCCCGGAGTCGATCTCGTCGAGCACGGCGATCGAGGGCTCGAGGATCGCCGCCTGGAGCACCTCGTTCTGCTTCTTCTCGCCGCCGGAGAAGCCGGCGTTGAGGTAGCGCTCGGCGAACTTCTCGTCCATGTCGAGCAGCTCCATCTTCTCCTTCAGGAGCTGCTGGAACTCGGCGACGCCGATCTCGCCGTCGTCGACGGGGCCCTCCATCGGGGAGGTGTCGTAGCCCGCGTCCTCCTCGGCCTCCTCCTCGTCGGCGTCCTCGTCCTCGAAGAGCTCCTCGCGCTCCTCGGCCTTCGCGTTGAGCGCCTGGCGAAGGAAGTTCACCATCGTCACGCCCTCGATCTCCGCGGGGTACTGGAAGCCGAGGAAGATGCCGAGCGCGGCGCGCTCGTTCGGCTCCAGGTCCAGAAGGTCCCAGTGGAAGTCCTCGTCGTCGAGGTCCTCGTCGACGTCGGCGACGTCCGCCTCGTCGAGGTGGAGCGTCACCGAGCCGCCGGTGACCTCGTAGGCCGGGTGACCCGCGATGACCTTCGCGGTCGTCGACTTGCCCGAGCCGTTCGGGCCCATCAGGGCGTGGATCTCGCCGCTGTTCACTTCGAGGTCGACGCCCCGAAGGATCTCCTCGCCGGTCTCCGCGACCTTCGCCTGGAGGTTTTCGATTTCGAGTGTTGCCATGTTCGTGAATACGCCTCTACCCTTCGATGGGGCCGTTTCACGCATCAAGGTTTCGCATCAGCCACTATGTGATTCCTTCGCACGGAAATTCGTTTTCCGTATCGAAAAACAGCGTTCGACTGTCGGGTAATCGCCCGACTACATGAAGCTACCGAGCCCGGTCTGCTCCTGGCCGCTCTTGACCTCCTCCCAGGACATCCCGAGCGCCTCGATGATCCGGGCGATGGGCCCCTTCAGGGTCTTGTCCAGCATCTTCTCCCAGTCCACCTCGAACTCCTCGGGCACCTCGTCGGCGTACTCGAAGCAGATCACGTCGGGGTCGCGCTTGAATTCCCCGTACAGCGGGTCCGTCTGCGGGTCGAGGCCGTGTTCCTCCTCCATCCGCGCCCAGAAGTCCGGGTGGACCTTCTCGATGTAGAGGCGCTTGGGCTTGGAGCCGCGCTGGAAATTCGTGCCGAGCATGAGGTTGGCGTACTTCGCGCCCCGGACCTGCGCGGTGTCGGTCTCGTACGCCTCCAGGCGCTTGCCGATGCCGCCGGGGATCCCGACCTCGTCGAGGTCGGCGTCGCCGTCGAGGAAGCTCTGGATCTCCTCGTGGAGGTAGTCGGCGATGTCCGCGGTCTCCTCCCCGTGGACGATCATCTCGATGACGCGCTTCTGGACCCGCTTGGTGACCGGCGCGATGTCCGAGCGCTTGTACTCGAAGCCGGTGATGTCGATGTCGTCGACGTCCTTGCCCTCCTTCCAGACGATGTGCCCGGCGTAGCGCTTCTTCTTGCCCGCCTGGAAGAACCGCCGGTAGAGCTTCTCGAACTCGATCTCGAAGCGGTGCTCCTCGGCGTCGAGCTCATCGCGCGCGAAGTCGTCGTAGCGGCCGTTGATGTGTTCCTCTATCCCGAAGGACTGCTCGATCGCCTGCTCGGTGGAGATGTCGCTCCCGAGCGCGAGCATGATGCTGTCGGTGTCCCCATATGTCACTTCGTGGTCAATTTCGCGAGCGGCCTCCTCGGTGAACTCGATCACGCGCCGGCCCATCGCCGTGATCGCGGCGGCGTTGTCCTTGTCGTACAGGCGGAATCGATCCCACCCCGACACCCCGTAGAGGCTGTTCATGATGACCTTCACCGACGCCTGCTGGCGGTCGTACTGCTCGTAGGCGTCCGTACCCGGCTCGTGCTCGTCGCGCTCGCTCTTCAGGCGCTCGCGCTCGGTGAGCAGTTCGTCGACCATCTCGCGCATCATCCCGTCGGGCTCCTTGCGGAACCGGGTGCCGTTGGGCGCCCGGTACGTCTCCCCGTCGAAGGACTCGGGGTCGTCGACGATGGTCTCGGGGCTGGCGTTGATCGTCACCATGCACATCGGGTACAGGCTCTTCAGGTCCAGCACGGAGACCATCTCCTCGACGCCGGAGATGGGCTCGAAGACGGCGCCGCCCTCGAAGTCCTCGCCCTCCTGCTGGCCCTTGGTCGGGAGGACGAACTGCCCGTAGGCGTTGTGGAGGACGTACATGTCGACGGCGTCGCCGGGCGTGGGGGCGTCCTCGAGCTGACAGCCGACGAACTTGCGCGCGTCGTCCCAGAACGCCACGATGTCCTGCTTGCGGTCGATCTCCACGCAGAGCTCTACGTCGCGGACGTTGTACTCCAGCAGGCGTTCGGGATCCTGCTCCCAGAGGTCGCCGATGTCGCCCGTGTAGCGCTCCTTCCCGACGTCCAGTTCGAGTTCGCCGACGGCGTCCAGCCGGTACGACTCCAGTTCGGTGAACTGGGTGCGCTGGTAGGCGTACAGCAGGTCGAACACGACCCGCCCCTTCACGTCGGGCCCGCCCCACCCGGAGCGCCACGTCTCGTCCACGCGCGAGAGCCGGTCGGGCGAGAGGTCGTAGTCGCTGGCGCCGTCGAGCACCTCGCAGCGGTCCATGAAGTACGGCGCGTCGAAGTCCTCGAAGTTCCAGCCCGTGAGCACGTCGGGGTCCGTCTCCTCCAGGTACCTGATGAACGCGTCGAGCATGGCGTCCTCCTCGGCGAACGTCTCGACCCGCACGTCGCTGTCGCGGTCACCGATCTGCTCGTAGTCGTCGAGCACCTCGGGGGCGTCGACGCCGCCGACGGGCGCGTCGTACAGCCAGGCGACGTACTCGTCGCGGTAGGAGTCGTGGGAGGTGAGACACACGACCGGCTCCTCGCCGTCCTCGGGGAAGCCGGATCGGTCGTCGACCTCGATGTCGAAGGTGTTCACGCGGATGTCAGCGTCCACGTCGCACGGCTCCAGGTGGTCGGGCGTGACCTGCAGGCGCGCGCGGTCGCCGCCGCCGTCGGCGTCGGCGGCCTCGTCGAGGCGGCGCTCCTCGACGCGCAGGCCCGACGTGACGCCGTAGTCGATGAGGAAGCGGTTCGGGAACAGGATGTCCGCCTCGTAGGTGCGCTCGAAGTCGTCGCGGATCTGGCCCACGTCGCGGGGCGTCCGCGCGACGACCTTCGTCACCGGCTCGCCGCGGATGGACTCGAAACGCTCCCCGTCGGGGTCCTCCTCGCGGGTGTCGAGCACCACGTCGTACTCCTCCACGAGGTTCCGGTCCTCGATGTCGGCCGTCGGGACGTAGAAGTACGGCTCGATGCCGAGCACGCGGACGTGCTCCGCGGTGTTGTCGGCCCTGCGGCCGAACACGTGGACCACGGGGTACTCCTCGACCCCGGTTCCCTCGACGGTGTAGTCGACGGCCGTGACCATGAACTCGACCGTCCCCTGGGAGTCGGGGACGACGATGTCCTCCCGGTCGATCACGTCGCTCACCCGGCCCTGGCCGGCGCCGGCGACGTACGCCGCCTCCTCGTCGGGACGGGCGTCCTCGCCGCCGGCCCCTGCCGCCGTGTCGGCGTCCCCGCCGAACTGGTCGAGGCCCGCCTGCGAATCGGTCATCGTCCGCACTTCGCCGGTCGGCGGTAAAAACCTCCCTTTCGCCCGGACCGGCGTCCCCGTCGCCGGTCGCGACGAGCACGGTTCCCGCGGTAGGATCGCCGTTCGACGCGGTACGCCGCGATTATCGGGACCCGAACCGCGACCGACCGCTCGGGTCCGACTCGACCCGTGATCGCCGGACTCGACGGCGGTGGCGAGCCCGGCCGCCACGGAAAGGCATATACCATGCCAAGCCATACCACGGGCCGGAGATGACCCACGCATCCGACACCCCGTTGGACCGCTCGGACGAGAGTCCGGACGAGGCCGTCGAGACGGTCGAGGCGTACGAGGACGACGGGCGAACGGTGCTCTACGACTCCGAGAACCCGCTCGCGTGGGTCGAGGCGAGCACCGCCGTCGCGCTCGCCGACCTCGCCTGAGGCCGGCGGACCCTCCGGCGCCGGCGGCCGCCGGGCTGCCAACCCTTTTGCCCGCGGTTCGCCTACCGGAGCGCGTGCTCGACGACGACGACGACGGCGACCTGTTCGGCCTGGAGCGGCAGGCCTCGGAGGCCGAAGAGCGCGGCCCGCGGGTCGACGTCCCGTCGGTCGACAACCCGGCCGACTCGCTCCCGGATCCCGAGAGCGTCGACCCCGCGGTCCAGCGGTCGTTCTGGATGGCCGTCGTGTACGCCAACGTCGCCCTGTTCGGCGTCTCGCTCGGCCTCATGCTCGTCGGCTTCCGCGGGCAGTGGCGCTGGGGCGGCGCCGCCGCCGTCGTCGGCGTCCTCGCCGGAGTACGGGTCTACCAGACGTACCGGGCGTTCGAGCGCCGGCGCGAGGAGCGGGCGGACGGGGACGCGGGGGACGGCGACGCGGACGACGGGACCGACGACGACGGCGACGCCCCCGCCGACCCCGACCCCGCCGACGTGGACGCGGACGGGTCGACGAGCGCGGCGGCGGCCGACGCCGACCTCACGGACGGGTGACCGCCCTACCGACACGCCTTTTCGCGTTCGAGTGCTTCGCCCGCCCATGCAGCCCGTCCGGGACGCCGACGGCCGGCGCTACCTGCTCGTGAAGCGGTCCGCGGAGTCGAGCCTCGTGCGCGACCCCGCGACCGGCGAGGAGCGCCACCTCCCGAACGGCGAGCTCGAACCCGAGGGCGAGTCGCCGCTGGCGGCGGCGGCCGGGGCGCTGCCGGAGGGGACGCGCAACGCGGTGCTGGCGTGTCGAGACGAGCGCGCGCTCGGCCTGCTCGTCGAGTTCGCCGACCGCGGGGCGCTGTCGGTCCGGACGCTCCTCGACGCCTACGACCTCTGCGAGTCGGACCTCCACGGCCTCCTCGCGGAGTTCCGCGCGGCCGGGCTGCTCGCTGAGACGACCGTCGCCGGCGAACGCGGCTACGAGCCGACCGAGGCGGCGCTGTCGGCCGTCGAGCGGCTCCGCGGGTGAGCGGGCGGCACCCGGGTCCGCGGGCCGCCGCGCCCGCCCGCCCGGCTCAGTCGTCGGCGCGCTCGGGGTCGCCGAACTCCCCCGCGACCGCCGCCAGCGACGGGTCGTCCGCGCGCTCGACCGTCGAGCGGTTCGAGGTGGGGTCCTTCTCGACCCGGACGAGGTCGTCGGCGGCGCCGACGAGCTCGTCGTCGTGACTGACGATGAGGATCTGACGGACGCCGAACCCGCGCATCTCCTCGACCAGGTCCGCCAGCCGCGAGACGTGCCCGGAGTCGAGGAACACCGTCGGCTCGTCGAGGATGAGCGGCGGCGTCGGCGCCGCCCCCTCGATCCCCTCCGCGAGGAGGCGGTAGATCGCACACCGCAGCGAGAGGTTGAACAGCGCCCGCTCGCCGCCCGACAGCTGTTCGGGGTCGAGCGGCTCGCCGTCCTTCTGGTAGACGGTGAGCTCGTACTCGCCGTCGAGTTCGATGTGGGAGTAGGCGTCGTTGCCGTACACCAGCTCGAACGTCTCGTTGAGCATGCGCTCCAGGCTCTCGACGTTCGCGCGACGCAGCTCCGCCCGGAGGTCGCCGTACATCGCCTCCAGCTCCTCGGTCTCCCCGTGGAGCGCCTCCAGCTCCTCGACGCGGGCCGCGAGCGCGTCGCGGCGCTCGCGCAGCGACTCCAGCTCCTCGATCTCGTTCTCGACGGCGCCGATCCGGCTGGTGAGGTCGTCGCGGCGCTCGCGCAGCGACGCCAGCGCGTCGGTCACCTTCTCGATGTAGTCCTCGGCGTTCGCCAGCCGCTCGCGCGCGGACTCGACGGCCTCCTCGTCGACCGCCTCGCGGAGCTCGTCGCGGCGCGAGCGCTTGCTCGCGAGGAACTCCCTACGCTCCTCGTTACGGTCGGCGATGTCGGCGCGCTTCTCTGCCAGCCGGTCGACCTCGTCCTCGGCGTCCTCGATCGCCTCGCGGGTCGACTCGACCGCGTCGAGGCGGTCGCGAGCGTCCTCGAGGTCCGAGAGGTCCGCCTCCAGGTCGGCGACCGTCTCGCGTGTCTCCGCCGCCTTCTCGGCCTGCCGGTCGGCGTGGTCGCGCTTCTCCTCGGCGTCGGCCGCCAGCTCCTCGGCCTCCTCGCGGAGCCGCTCGGCGCGCTCGCGTTTCTCCTCGAGCTCGGCCTCCTTCTCGGCGATGCCGTCGGCGAGCAGGTCCCGCGTGTCCTCGATCTGCGCGAGCCGGTTCTCCGCCTCGGCGAGCGCCTCCGCGCGCTCCAGCTTCGCCTCCAGCTCCGCCTCGCGATCGTTCAGGTCGGACAGATCCGCCTCCAGGTCGGCGACGCGCTCGCGGTCCGCCTCGAGCGCGTCGACGTGCGGAGAGTTCTCGACCGGCTGGCCGCACTCGGGGCACTTGCCTTCCGAAAGCAGGTCCTCGGCCTCCTCGACGCTCGACCGCGCGGCCGCGAGTTCGTTGCTCGTCTCGCGGATCTCGGCCCGGACATCGTCGAGATCCGCACTGACGGAGTCGCGGTGGGCGGACGCCTCGCCGACGTCGACCGGCGCGTCGTCGAACGCGGCGCGCTTCGCCTCGCGCTCGGCCTGCAGCTTCGAGAGCTGCTCCTCCCGCTCGGCGAGCGTCTCCGCCGCCTCCTCGGCGTCGTCCTCCAGTTCGGCGGCGCGCTCGCGCTTCTCGGCCGCCCGGGATTCCGCCTCCTCGGCCTTCTCGGCGAGGTTCTCCGACTGGGTCGCGTACGCGTCCGCCTGCGACCGGACCTCGCGGAGTTCCTCGCGGATCTCGTCCTCGCGCTCGTCGAGCCGCTCGCGACGGGCCGCGATCGTCTCGGGGTCGGCGTCGTCGACTGCGACCCCGTCGAGCCGGTCCGACAGCGTCGCCTCCAGCTCCTCGATACGGTCGCGCAGGTCGGCGACCCGATCGCCCAGGCGCTCGCGCTCGGCCTCGTCCTCACGGATCGTCTCCTCCAGATCCGCGATCTCCGACTCCAGGGTTTCCAGCTCCTCGCGCCGCTCCTCCTGCTCGTCGAGCACCTCGCGGGCCTCCTCGCGGGTGGACTCGGCGCTCGCCTTCTGGTCCTCGTAGTTCTCGATCTTCGCGTCGAGGTCCGACAGGTCCGACCGGAGGGAGTTGAGGGTGTCGTGGAGGTCCTTCCCCTCCTTCGCCTCGACCTGCTCGTCGAGGTTGGAGAGCGCGCCGCGGCGCTCGGAGAGCACGTCCTCGACGCCGAGGCGGGCGTCGCCGGCGCGCTCGCGGTACTCCTCCAGGGTGCCGAGCTGGAGGAGGTCGTCGATCATGTCCTGCCGCTCGGTCGGCGTGGCGTTGATGAGCTTGTTCACCTCGCCCTGACGGACGTACGCGCAGTTGACGAACGCCTCGGCGTCCATGCGGAGCAGGTCCGAGACGAACCCGCGCACGTCGGTGGCGCCGTCGCGGTGGACGTCGCCGTCGTCGGACTCCAGCGTGCAGGTCGTCGTCTGGATCTGGTCGCCGTAGCGCTTCAGCTCCCGGCGGACGTGGTAGGAGCGCCCGTCGTGGGTGAACCACAGCTCCACCTCGGCCTCCTCGGCGCCGTTGGTCACCACGTCCGCGAGCGTCCCGTCGAGCGCCTTCGAGCCGTACAGTGCGAAGAAACACGCCTCCAGCAGCGACGACTTCCCGCTGCCGTTGAGGCCGTGGATGACGGTGACGCCCTCGGAGAGCCGGAGGTCGGTGTCGGCGTACGGCTTGAAGTTCCGCAGGCGCAGGCGGTCGAACCTCACCGCGAATCACCCAGCGTGAGCTGGCCGTCGTCGCCGGGCGCGGCGTCGCCGTCGGTGGCGACGGCCTCGGCGGTGTCGTCGCTCGCGTCCTCCGCGTCCGTGTCCTCCGTCGTAGCCTCCGCGTCGGTGTCGCCCTCATCGTCACCGCCTCCCGACACGTCCAGGTCGCCGTCGTCGAGCCGGCCCTCCAGTCGCCGTTTCACCTCCTCGCGGACGTTCGAGTCCGGGAGCTCCCCGCGGACCACGTCGTCCACGTCGCGGGCGGCCGCCGAGAGGCCCAGCTCCGAGACGCGCTCGCGGACCGCCTCGTCGGGGTCAGCGAAGCTGACGGACAGCTCCTCGTCCGTCTCCACCTCGCGGCGGTCGGTGACCCGGGCGACGAGCGCGCCGCGCTCGCTGGCGAACTCCTCGACTGCGGCGGGCGCCACGGGGTCGCCCTCGCCGGTCACCTCGACGATGACGACGGCGTCCTCGACCTCGTGCTCGCGCACGCGGTCGCGGACGCGGTCGACCCCCTCGCCCGGGCCGAGCTCCGCGTCGACGAACACGAACGGGCGCGTCTCCAGCGCTCGCCGGCGAATGTCCACCGCGTCGTCGCCGTCGGCGTCGCCGGCGAACGCGACGACGTTGTACCCGCGGCCGTCGCGCTCGCTCGCGGACGCGCGCTCGGTCGACCCGCAGTACGTCACCCACGTCCCGTCCACCCGTGCGGTGTCGGGCGTGTGGTTGTCGCCCAGCAGCATCGCGTCGAACTCCACGGTCGACTCGGCAAGCACCGTCTCGGTGTCCCAGTCGGCGTACGCGAACGGCTCGAACAGCCCGTGGGCGACGAGCGCCGCGGCGTCGGCGTCGTGGGGCCCGAACTCGTAGTCCAGCTCGTCGCGTCTGCTCTCGGGCACGTGGTCCAGCCCGTAGAACGCCGTGTCGCCGACGACCGTCGGCTCGTCCCCGAGGCGCGTCGCGAGCCCGAGCGACTCGAACAGGTCGAGCCACTGGCCGCCGCGGGCGGACTCGTGGTTGCCGACGACAGCGAGGAAGGGGATGCCGGCGTCGTCGAGGTCGCGGAGGGCCGACAGCACGCCCAGCAGGTCGGGGAGGTCGGGCCGGCGGTCGTGGAACAGGTCGCCGGCGTGGACGACCGCGTCCACGTCCGTCTCGACCGCGTCGGCGACCACCTGCTCGAAGGCGTCGAGGAAATCCGCTCGCCGCACGGGCGAGTGGTACTGGCGATACCCGACGTGGGTGTCGCCGGTGTGGATGATCCGCGTCATCGGTTGCCCCCCGCTTGTCTCCCGCCCGGCATATGGCTGTCGTGACCGGGGTGGAAGTGGTCCGCGGCGACGTGACGGGCAGGGATGACGTCCGACCCGTCCGCGGCGGGTTCCGAGCCGTCCTCCCCGTTGGCTGTGCCGACAGCGTCCGCGTAGGCCACCCGGTAGCGATCCAGCGCGTCGATGACAGCCTCGGCGCGGCGACGGATATCTTCGTCCCGCGTTCGCCCGACGAGCACGCGGAGCCGCTCGAACCCGTCGGCCTCGCCGAACGCGGCGGCGGACTCGACGCTCGACAGGGCCGCCTCCGCGTCGGCGACGAGCCGGCGCGCGCCGCCCGGCGCGAGCGCCGCGGGCGCCTCTCCCGCGGCGAGCGCCCGCAGCGCCTCGCGAACGTCGTCCGTCTCGGGTCCCGGGGCCGTCGTCACGGGAGGGGTGGTCCCGCGTTCGTATTTGAACCCTCGCCGCCGACGGTCGGGGCGGCCGCGACGTATCGGTCCGCCCGACCACGACCGCGGAGGGCAAGACACACCTGGGTCGACGCGAACGGGCGGGTATGCGGATCGGCGTCGGCTCGGGAAACCCGGTGAAGCGCGAGGCGACAGCACGGGCGATAGACGGCGCGGGCGGGCCGGACGACGCCGTCGTCGAGGCGTGCCCGGTCCCCTCGGGCGTCTCCGAACAGCCGCGGGGAACCCTGGAGACGCGCACCGGGGCGGTGAACAGGGCGGAGGCGGTCCTCGATACGGACGCGGGGAACGAACCGGCGAGCGATAGGGAGGGAGCGGCGGACGCGCCGGCGGCCTACGACCTCGGCGTCGGTATCGAGGGCGGCGTCGCGGAGTACGACGGCTCCGAGGAGCTGTTCCTCGTGATGTGGGCGGCCGTCAGCGACGGCGACCGCCTCGGCGTCGGGAACGGCCCGAGCCTCGTGCTCCCCGAGTCGATCGCCGGCCGCGTCCGCGACGGCGAGGAACTCGGGCCGGTGATGGACGACGTGCTCGGGGAGTCGAACGTGGCGCGAAACCAGGGCGCAGCGGGCGCGCTCACCGGCGGGCGCGTCGACCGGACGGACGCGCTCCGGACGGCCGTCGCCGGCGCGCTCGGACCGTTCGTGACCGACCTGTACGACTGACCCGCGGCTCAGTCGTCGTCGGTCGGGAACTCCGCGCCCTCGGCGTCGGCCTCGTCGAGTTGCTCCGTCTCGTCGACCGCGGCCGTCAGCGAGACGTTGAACCCGAGCATCGCCGCGACGCCGCCGACGACCGTGACGAGGTTCTTGACCGCGTGGTCCAGCACGGCGGCGGCGAACGCGACCGCCGCCGGCACGCCGCCGAGGCCGACCACGAGCGCGGTGAAGGCGGCCTCGTACAGGCCGATCCCGCCGGGCGAGAGGGGGAGCACCTTCGCGAGGTTGCCGACGGAGACGGCGAAGAAGCCGACGACGACCAACTGCGTGGCCGTCATCGCGTCCGTCGCCCCGGGGAACGCCGAGAGGACGAGCAGCGCCGTCGCCACGTCGAGCGTCCACACGACGGCGGAGACGCCGCCGACGCGGGCGAACGACGCGCGCGTCCCCGCGACCGTTTGGACGCCGGCGGCGAACTCCTCGAGGACGCCGACGACGTACTCGACGTAGCTGTCCTCGGAGAACCGCGAGACGACGGCCCGCACGTAGTTGCGGTCGCTCCGGGCGGTCGCGACGATGAACAGCAGGCTGGCGACGGCGACGACGCCGACGCCGGCGGCGACCCGGACCGCCGTCGTGACGGCCGCCGGCGAGACACCGGGAACGTTCCCCGAGACCGCCGCGGCGACGGCGCCGGTCCCGTCGGTGACCAGTAGGCCGGCCAGGACGGCGCCGGCCATCGCGGTGATCGTGAGCAGGTCGAACACGCGCTCGGCAGCGAGGGAGGCGAACCCCGTCGGGTACGGGATGCCGCGTCTCGCCTTCACGACGTACGCGCGGACTGCGTCGCCGGCGCGGGCGGGGAACACGAGGTTGCCCGTCTGGCTGATGAACACTGCCCCCGTGAGGAAGCCGACGCGTTCACGATAGCCCAGTTCCGTGAGGATGTCGCGGTAGCGGAGCCCGCGCAGCGGCCACGAGAGGAGGTACACGGCCGTCGCCGCGACGACCGGCACCGGGTCCGCCTCCCTGAACGCCCCGAGCACCGCCGACGGGTCGAGGTACACCGTCATCAGCGCGAGCGCGGCGACCGTGAGCACCGCGCCCGCGGCGACCGTGCGCGTCCGGGTGATCCGTGGCGACACCGAGAGCTGCCACCACAGGCGGACGATCTGGCTGCCCATCCCGAACACGTCGCGGACGAGGTCGACCTTCGAGTCGCCCTTCGGCTCCCAGTCGACCGGGAACTCCGCGACCCGCAGTCCCCGCCGCTGGGCGCGCACGAGCAGTTCGGTGTCCCAGAACCAGTGCTCGTCCTCGACGGCGTGGTGGAGCTCCTCGAACGCCTCCCGGGAGAGCGCCTTGAAGCCGCACTGGTGGTCCCGGAGCCCGGAGCGGAGCACGGTCCGCACGAGGAGGTTGAAGCCGCGCGAGGGGACGCCCCGCTTCGCGGGCCGGTCGGCCTCGTCGCCGGGGATCCACCGGGAGCCGGTCGCCACGTCGTAGCCCTCGCACTCGATCCGGCCCACCAGCTCCTCCAGGTGGCGCATGTCCGTCGCCAGGTCCGTGTCGAAGTACACGAGCGTGTCGCCGGCGGCGCGGGCGAACGCGAACTCCAGCGCGCCGCCGCGCCCCAGACGCTCGTCGCTGTGGAGGTGCCGGACGCGGCCGTCCTCGCGGGCGAGCCGGTCCGCGATCTCCGGCGTCCGGTCGTCGCAGCCGTCCTCCGCGACGATCACCTCGAAGGCGTCCGACGGAAGGAACCCCTCCAACGTCTCGACGGTCGTCCGGACGGTCGCCTCCAGGGTCTCCTCCTCGTTGTACGCGGGGAGGACGACGCTGACGCGGACGCGTCCCTCGGAGGCCCGATCGTCCGAACCACTCATTGTCCGTCCGATGGTCCGCGGCGGTGTAAGTACCTTCTGTCCTCCGTCGAGCCGGGGATCGCGGGCCGAGGTCGCGGCGGGTCGATCCCGGCTCCTTCCCGCGGATCGCCGCTCGCGAGCGGCGTCCGTCGACCGGTGGTAGGAGCGGGCCGACGGAAGTACGCGAACCGTACCGCGTGTTAGGCGACCGTACCGACGCCGCCGTCGAGAGGGCCGGGACGCGGGGTGTGTCCCCGTGAAACCCGCAGACAGCGACGTGTTAACCCCGTGTACCAAACCCCCTATGTGCCGGCCTCGCGTGGCCACGTGTATGAGCGCGACGGGTACCGCCGACGCGAGCGAGGCCGCCGAGCGGGTCGCCCTCGACGCGGCCGCCGACCTGACCGACAAACAGCGCCGGATCCTCTCGTACCTCCGGGAACACGCCGCCGACCGGACGTACTTCAAGTCGCGGCTCATCGCCGAGGACCTCGGCCTCTCCGCGAAGGAGGTCGGCGCGAACATGTCGGCCGTCGTCGACGCGGCCCGCGACATCGACGTGGAGAAGTGGGGCTACTCCTCCGGGACGACCTGGATGGTCACGCGGTAGTCGGCGCCGGACCGCCGCGGTCGAACTGTTCACTCGGGCGCGAGTTCCGCTCCGCAGGCCTTTATACCGGGGCGCGTGAGGTTCGGGTAAGACTATGCGACGAGCCAAGATCGTCTGTACGCTCGGTCCCGCCTCCGACGACCGGGCGACGATACGGGCGCTCGCCGACGCGGGGATGTCCGTGGCCCGCCTCAACGCGAGCCACGGCGACACCGACCACAGGGGGGAGGTGATCGACCGCATCCGCGCGGTCGACGACGCGACCGACGAGCCGCTGGCGGCGATGCTCGACCTCCAGGGCCCGGAGGTCCGCACCGCCGAGATCGACGAGCCGATCGATCTGGAGACCGCCAGCGAGGTGTTGTTCGTCGAGGGCGACACGGCGACGCCCGAGCGCGTGGGCGTGACCCACGCCATCGACGCGACCGAGCCGGGCGACCGCGTCCTGCTCGACGACGGCCGGATCGAGGGGACCGTGACCGAGTCGACCGACGAGGGCGTCCTCGTCCGGATCGATTCGGGGGGCGAACTCGGGTCGCGCAAGGGCGTGAACGTCCCCGGCGTCGACCTCGGGCTCCCGACGATCACCGAGCGCGACGAGCGCGAACTCGACCTCGCGGCCACCCACGACGTGGACTTCGTCGCCGCCTCCTTCATCGGCGACGCGGGCGACGTGCACGCCGTCGCGGACGCGCTGGAGGCGCGCGGCGCCGGCGAGGTGCCCGTCGTCGCGAAGATCGAGCGCGCCGACGCCGTCGATAACCTCGACGGGATAATCGACGCGGCCTACGGCGTCATGGTCGCCCGGGGCGACCTCGGCGTCGAGTGCCCGCTGGAGGAGGTGCCGATGATCCAGAAGCGCATCATCCGCTCGTGCATCGAGACGGGCACGCCCGTCATCACCGCGACGGAGATGCTCGATTCGATGGTCGCCTCCCGCCGGCCGACCCGCGCGGAGGCCTCCGACGTCGCGAACGCGGTGCTGGACGGCACCGACGCCGTGATGCTGTCGGGCGAGACCGCGATCGGGAGCCACCCGGTGCGCGTCGTCGAGACGATGGACCGGATCGTCCGCGAGGTCGAGACGAGCGCCGAGTACGCCGAGACCCGCGAGGAGCGCGTCCCGCTGGCGGAGACGGAGTCGCGGACGGAGCCGCTGGCCCGGTCGGCGCGCTTCCTCGCGCGCGACACCGATTCCGCCGCCATCGTCGCCGCCTCCGAGTCCGGCTACACCGCCCGCCGGACCGCGAAGTTCCGCCCCGGCGTCCCGATCGTCTCGACGACGCCGAGCGACCGCGTGCGCCGTCAGCTGGCGCTCTCGTGGGGAGTACGGGCGATGTACGCCGACTACTCGACCAGCATCGAACAGATGATGGACTCGGCCGTCTCGGCCGCCCTCGACGCCGGCGTCGCCGAGTCGGGCGACACGCTCGTCGTCCTTTCGGGCATGATGACCGAGCTGGAGGGGACGAACACGACGAACACCCTGAAGCTCCACGTCGCCGCCGAGACCATCGCGACCGGCCGCCACGTCGTCGGCGGGCGCGTCGCCGGCCCGCTCCGGCGCGTCCCCGACGGCGACCTCACGGACGTGCCCGAGGGCGCCGTGGTGTACCTCCCGGCGGGCTTCGACGCGGAGTTCTCCGGCGACACGGGGAGGCTCGGCGGCATCGTCGACGCCCGCGCCGGCATGACGGGCTACCCCGCGCTCGTCGCACGCGAGGTCGGCATCCCGATGGTGTCGGGCGCGCCGCTCGCGGACGACGTCGCCGACGACACCGTCGTCACCGTCGACGCCGAGCGGGGCGTCGTCTACGAGGGCGACGTGATCGGCCACCGGCAGCAGCGCTGAACCGGGTATCGGGGACCCGTCCGACGGCCGTATCGGTTCCGTCCCCCGACACCTCTTTACCGACCGCCCGGCTAGCCGCGTCCATGTCCGACGATCCCCGCGCCGACGCCGGCGCGGACCCGGAGGTCGACGCCGACACCGACTCCGACGGCAACGAGTGGCGCTTCGCGCTCGACGAAGTGGGCCCCGAGGCGGAGGCGGAACGGGAGGCCGCGCGCAACCCCCCGATCGAGCCCGAGTCGATCGACGCCGAGAACGCCCTGTTCGTCGTCGCCGGCGTCCTCGGGACGCTCCTGCTCGTGTTCTCGGTGACTCTTTAACCCCGTCGAGCACCAAGGTCGGGTATGCTGCTCCAGTCGGGCCTGGTCGGTCCCGAGACGCTCCCCCTCCTGTTGATCACGGCGGGGCTGGCGCTGTCGATCGCCGAGGCGCTGGCGCCGGGCGCCCACTTCGTCGTGATCGGGGTGGCGCTGCTGGCCGCGGGGCTCGTCGGCCTCGCGCTCGGCCCGCTCCTCGGCGTCGTGCTCGGCCCGTTCGTCCTCGGCCTGCTGGTGCTCGTGTTCGGGGCTCTCGCCTTCTACGGCTACCGAGAGTTCGACCTCTACGGCGGGAAGGGACAGGCACAGACCACCGACTCCGGCTCGCTCCGCGGGGAGACGGGGCGCGTCACCGAGACGGTCACGCCCACCGGCGGCGAGGTGAAACTCGACGCCGGCGGCTTCAACCCGTTCTACTCGGCCCGGTCGATCGACGGGGAGATCCCCGAGGGCGAGGAGGTGATGGTGGTCGACCCCGGCGGCGGGAACGTCGTCACCGTCGAGTCGCTCGGCGGCGGCCTCGACGACATCGACCGCGAACTCGCGCGGGGGCGCGAGCGGCGCGAGGCCGAGGCGCGATCGAAGTCGGAGGGCGAGCCGGACGCCGGGAGCGAGCCGGCCGCCGGGGGCGAGCCGGCCGACGACCCCGACTCGGGTTCGGATCCCGAGCGGGAGCGCGAACGCGAACGCGGACCGGAGCGGGAGCGGGGGCGGGAGCACGAGCGGGAGCGGGAACGCGAACGCGAGTGACCGGGCCGACCGCAAGCGGGCGGCCGGGTCGAGGCCGCCGCGACCACCCCGAGAGTGACAGCGGCCGAACCCTTAAGCCGGGGCGGGCGAAGGGCTAGGACATGGTCCTCGTACCACTCCAGTTCGCCGGGATCGGCGCCGCGACGATCGGGATCCTCTTCCTGCTCGTCGCGATCGTCGCCGTCTACCAGGCGATCGTCATCGTCGACGCCTACGAGAAGAAGGCGCTCACGGTGTTCGGCGAGTACCGCAAGCTGCTCGAACCGGGTATCAACGTCGTCCCGCCGTTCGTCTCGCGGACGTACACCTTCGACATGCGGACGCAGACCCTCGACGTCCCGCGCCAGGAGGCGATCACCCGCGACAACTCGCCGGTGACCGCCGACGCCGTCGTCTACATCAAGGTGATGGACGCCAAGAAGGCGTTCCTGGAGGTCGAAGACTACAAGACCGCCGTCTCCAACCTCGCGCAGACCACCCTGCGGGCGGTGCTGGGCGACATGGAGCTGGACGACACGCTGAACAAGCGCCAGGAGATCAACGCCCGCATCCGCAAGGAGCTGGACGAGCCCACCGACGAGTGGGGGATCCGCGTCGAGAGCGTGGAGGTCCGCGAGGTCAACCCCTCGAAGGACGTCCAGCAGGCGATGGAGCAGCAGACCTCCGCCGAGCGCCGCCGGCGGGCCATGATCCTGGAGGCGCAGGGGGAGCGCCGCTCCGCCGTCGAGTCCGCCGAGGGGGAGAAGCAGTCGAACATCATCCGCGCCCAGGGTGAGAAGCAGAGCCAGATCCTGGAAGCGCAGGGCGACGCGATCTCGACGGTGCTTCGCGCGAAGTCCGCCGAGTCGATGGGCGAGCGCGCGATCATCGACAAGGGGATGGAGACGCTGGAGCGCATCGGCCAGGGCGAGTCGACCACCTTCGTCCTCCCGCAGGAGCTCACGAGCCTCGTCGGGCGCTACGGCAAGCAGCTCACCGGCTCGGACGTGCAGGAGAGCCAGGGGCTCGACTCCCTGGAGTTCGACGAGGAGACCCGCGAGATGCTCGGCCTCGACGACATCGAGGACATCCTCGGCGAGATCGACGAGGCCGCCCAGATGGACACCGAGGCGCTCGAACAGGAGGCCGCCGCCGTCAAGGACGGCGACATCGGCGGCGACATCGCCTCCGCCGACGAGGTGATCGCCGAGGCCGACCAGGGGGACTCGATCGCGTCCGCCGACGAGGTCGTCGCCGACTCGGATCCCGGGTCGGAGTCGGCCGACGACGCCGAGGCGGAGTCGGAGACCGAGTAACGGAGCGGTCCGCCCTCCCCCCGTCTCCGTTCGTGTTCCCGTTCGACCGGGCGCCGCGTCCGTGAGCGTCGGCCTTCCGGCGTCCGCCTCCCGATCGGATACGTCCGTCTGCGGTCCCGTCGCGACAGGCTCGCTACCGGCCGTCGATCGGCTTGTCACCGGCTGACACAACGACACCCTTTTGCGTGCAACCTCGCTACAGGTCGGTGTGACACGCGAGGTCGACGCGGACAAGCGCGCGACGCTCCGTCGGTTCGCGGCGCTCGGCGCCGCGACGCCGCTTGCGGCGAGCGGGCGCGCGGCCGCCGACGGGGCGGAGGGCGACGACTCCGCCCCGCGCGACGCCATCCGCGGCTACCTCGCGACGACGCCCGGCGCCCACTTCTCGAAGCTCCGGGACGACCTCTCGCTGGCGACCGGCGAGGCCCAACACCACCTCCGTCGGCTGGAGTCGGCCGACGAGATCGTCTCCCAGAAGGACGGCGACTACCGTCGCTACTTCCCCGCGGGCCGCTTCTCGGCGTTCGAGCGGCGGGCGCTCGGCTACCTCCGGCGCGACACGCCGCGCGGGATGCTGCTCGGCCTGCTCCGCGACCCCGGCGCCTCGGGCGCGGACCTGGCGCGCGCGCTCGACGTGTCGCGGGCGATCGTCTCGACGTACGCGGGCGACCTCGTCGAGGCGGGCCTGCTCGACACCGAGGACGGCTACCGCGTGGCCCGCCCCGAGGCGGTCATCGCGCTCGTCGTCCGCTACGCCGACTCCTTCGGGCGCGACGCGGTCGCCTTCGCCGACGACGCCGCGGCCTACATCAGCTACGACGGCTGAGCGACCGGGCGGCGGACGGCGCGGTGCGAAGGGTCACTCCGCCGCCAGCGACGCCAGCACCTCGTCGGTCGTCGAGAGCGACGCGAACTCCCCGCGAAGGTGCGCGAGCGCGGTCCGGTGGACCGTCTCCGGGTCGAACTCCTCCCCCTCCGGACCGGTCCGCGCGTGCGTCGCCGTCGCGTCGGTCACCACCGTGGGCGCGAACCCGAGGTTCTCGGCCGTCCGCGTCGTCGTCGACACGCAGTGGTCGGTGGTGAGCCCCGCGACGACCAGCCGTTCGTGGCCGGCCTCGCGGAGGCGCCGCTCCAGGTCGGTCCCGACGAACGCCGAGTTGACACGCTTGACGACCTCGTGCTCGCCCGCGCGCGGCACGAACGGCTCCTTGAACGCGAACCCGGGCGCGTCGCCCCGGAGCGGCGAGTCCGGCTCCGTCGAGTCGTGACGCACGTGGACGACCGCGCCGTCGCGCTCGCGCCAGGCCCCGAGCAACCGCGCGGCGTTCGTCTCCGCCTCGGGGTTGTTGCGCTCGCCGTAGGTCGGGTCCTCGAACCCGGTCTGGAGGTCGACCAGCAGGAGCGCGGGCAGGCCGCCGGCCGTCATCAGTCCGCCTCCTCGGTGGCCGTGGGGGTCGCCGGCGACTCGCCGGCGTCCAGTGCGGTCACCTCGGGCGTCACGGTCAGCGGGCACTCGTCGGGGAACTGCGACTCGTCCGCCGAGAAGAGGTACTGGCGCCACTCGCGGTCGCCCTCGACGCCGTAGTCGCCCAGGTCGGCGTGCGGACAGACGCCGTCGTAGTCGCCGAGGCGACCCTGGATGACCTCGCGGGCGCGGGCGCCGGCCTCGGTGTCGTGGGTGAGGCCGTCGAACACGTCCCGCGGCTGGAAGGTGATCTCCAGGCTGACCGGACAGTAGCGACTCCGGCGCTCCTCGTAGAACGGCGCACGGCACGTCGGGAACATCGGCGTCCCGCCGAAACAGAACTCCCAGTAGGGACCGTCCGGGTCGGTCGGGACGTCGTCGGGCCACGGCTCCGGGTCGTTCACGTGGAGGAACTGGAGCACGTGCCACAGCGTCTCGTGCCAGTCGGCCTCCGAGAACGACTCGGCCCCGTCTTCGGGGGGCGCGAAGAACGCGACGAGGGGGGCGAGGTCGGCGTGGTCGGGGTAGACGTCGAGGTACTCCAGGACGGTGTCGCGGAACGCGAACAGGGCGTCGGGCTCCGTGAACGACGGGACCGCGGTGTACAGCAGGTCCCCCCGCTCGACGGCGTTCGTCCCGAAGTGGCAGGGGAACGGCGTCCCGTTCCGGTCGCCCGTGAGGGCGCCGGTGAACGTCTCGACGTGGCGGGCGAGCCACGAGGGGGCGTCGTCGGCCCGCGCCCGCTCGGTCATCGTCTCCTGATCGCACAGCGCCTGCAGGTGGGGTTCGTTCATGGGTTCGATCCCGGCCCGCGACCGCGGCGGCCGGATCCGTCGATACCGACGGGACGACGCCTCAGCGTATGGGTCTTTCGTCGCGGCGGTCGTCGGTGATCGGTCGTCAAGCGCGCCCGGCGTGCGTCCGGCCGTGACCGGCGATCCGGGCGGCATCGCCCGCGCGACGACAGGTATTTCCACCCTCCGATACTTATATACTCGTCGGCGGTACCCGCCGCCAGCACATCACCATCAGCCCCACGGAGGGGACATCACATGGACGATTCAGCCAAATACCTCATTCACGCCAGGATCACGGCCGACGGCGTCGTCGAGCGGAGCGACGTCGTCGGCGCCGTGTTCGGACAGACGGAGGGCCTGCTCGGCGACGAGCTGGACCTCCGCGACCTGCAACAGTCGTCGAAGATCGGACGCATCGACGTGGACATCGACAGCGAGAACGGCCAGAGCTTCGGCGAGATCACGATCGCCTCCGGCCTCGACAAGGTGGAGACCTCCATTCTCGCGGCGAGCCTGGAGGCGATCACCCGCGTCGGCCCCTGCGAGTCGCGCGTCGAGGTCACCGAGATCGAGGACATGCGCTCGGCCAAGCGCCGGGAGGTGGTCGAGCGCGCCAAGGAGCTGCTGGCCAGCTCCTTCGACGACTCGGTGATGGATTCGACGGACATCCTCTCGGAGGTCCGCGAGTCCAACCGCGTCGAGCGCATCGACGAGTACGAGGGGCTTCCCGCCGGACCCCGGGTCCACGACTCCGACGCGATCGTCGTCGTCGAGGGGCGCGCGGACGTGCTCACGCTGCTGAAGTACGGGATCAAGAACGGCGTCGCCGTCGAGGGGACCAACGTCCCCGGCGCGGTGGCGGACCTGACGCGCGAGCGCACCGTCACGGCGTTCCTGGACGGCGACCGCGGCGGCGAGCTCATCCTGAAGGAGCTGGCGCAGGTCGGCGACGTTGACTACGTCGCGTTCGCGCCCGAGGGCCGCTCGGTCGAGGACCTCAGCCGGCACGAGCTGATGGCCGCCCTGCGCGAGAAGGTGCCGTTCGAGTCCGTCGACCTCGACGCGGTCGGAGGGGGAGGCGACGACGCCGACGCGTCGGACGTCACGAACGGGGACGGCGAGGGCGACGCCGGAACGGGGTCCGGCACCGGCGGCGGAACGGGCCCCGACGACGGCACGAACGACGGGTCCGCCGTCGCCGCCACCGACGGCAGCGCGGCGCCCGCGCCGGACGCCGACCCGGCGCCCGGGAGCGTCGAATCGCCGCCGAGCGCGACGACGCCCGAGACGCCGAGCGCGTCCGACTCGCCCGCCGAGAGCGACGAGTCCGACGACAGCGGCCCGGTCGCCGACGACGACGCGGAAGGCGGCGCGACCGCCGGGGCGGACGAGGACCGTCCGCGGTCGCTACAGGACCACGTCGCCGCGGTCGTGGGCGGGGGCTCGAACCGCGCGCGGCTGCTGGACGCCGACTGCGGCGTCGTCGAGGAGGTGCCCGCGGCGGACGTGTTCGACGCCGTCTCCGGAGCCGACGGGTCGCCCGTCGCGCTCGTGCTGGACGGCGAGCTCTCCCAGCGCGTCCTCGACGTGGCCGCCCAGCGCGGCATCTCCCAGGTCGTCGCGGAGTCCGAAGGCGAGTACGTGAAACGGCCCGCGAGCGTCCGCGTCGTCACCGCCGACCGGATGCTCTCGGCGTAGCGGACGGAACGGAACGGAACGGGCGACCGGCCGCGTCGCCGGCGCCGACCGGGCCACACCCGCTACTCCTCGTCGTCGCCGTCGACCAGCAGCGGCACGCCCGTCATCGGCTCCGGCCGGTCGACGCCGAGGAGCGACAGCAGCGTCGGCGCGATGTCGATCAGCGAGCCGCCCTCCCGGACCGTCGCCCCGCCGTCGGTCCCCCCGGGCGTGACCGAGACGAACGGCACCGGCGCGAAGGTGTGGGCCGTGTGGGGGTCCTCGGGCGTGCCCATGTCGTCGGCGTTGCCGTGGTCGGCCGTCACGAGGAGGTGGCCGCCGGCGGCCCGGACGGCCTCCGCGAGCCGGCCGAGCTCGCGGTCGACCGCCTCGACGGCGGCGACGGCGGCCTCGAAGTCGCCGGTGTGGCCCACCATGTCCGGGTTCGCGTAGTTGAGTACGAGCACGTCGGGGTCCTCGGTCCCGATCAGGTCGATGGCCGCGTCGGTGAGTTCCTCGGCGCTCATCGCGGGCGTCTCCTCGTAGGTGGGCACGTCCGGGCTCTCGATTATCCGCCGCAGCTCGCCCTCGAACTCCACCTCGCGGCCGCCGTTGAGGAAGTAGGTGACGTGGGCGTACTTCTCGGACTCGGCCATCCGCAACTGCGTCAGCCCGGCCGCCGAGAGCACCTCGCCGAGTGTGTCCTCGGGCTGGACCGGCGGGAACGCGACCGGCAGGTCGAACTCCTTGTCGTACTCCGTCATCGTCACCAGTTCGACGTCGGGCGGGCTCGTCTCGATCCCCTCGGCCTCCCAGTCGGCTGGGTCGATGTCGGCGAGCATCCGTGTGAGCTGGCGGGCGCGGTCGGCGCGGAAGTTGAAGAAGACGACGCCGTCGCCGTCCTCGATCCCCGGTTCGCCGTCGACGGTCGTCGCCTCGACGAACTCGTCGGTGTCGCCGCGCTCGTAGCTCGCCTCGACGGCCTCGACCGCGGAGGCGGCCGAGTGCTCGGCCTCCCGGTTCACGATCGCGTCGTAGGCCCGCTTCGTCCGCTCCCAGTTGCGGTCGCGGTCCATCGCGTAGTAGCGCCCGCAGACGGTGGCGGCGTCGCCGGTGCCGCGGTCGGCGGCGTGTGCCTCCAGCCTCGCGAGGAAGTCGCGGCCCGACTTCGGCGCCGTGTCGCGGCCGTCGGTGAACGCGTGCGTGACGGCCTCGACCCCCCGTTCGGCGGCCGCGTCGATCAGCGCGTGGAGGTGCGCCTGGTCGCTGTGGACGCCCCCGTCGCTGACCAGGCCGAGGAAGTGGACGCGGCCGTCGTTCGCGTCCGCGTGCTCGAAGGCCCGCTCGATGGCGGTGCCCTCGACGAACTCGCCGGCCTCGATGGCGTCGTTGATCCGGGTGTACTCCTGGTAGACGGTCCGGCCGGCGCCGATGTTCATGTGGCCGACCTCGGAGTTGCCCATCTGGTCGTCCGGCAGGCCCACGTCCCGGCCCCAGGCGGTGAGCGTGCCGAACGCGCCCGCCTCCCGGAGCCGGTCGAAGGTCGGGGTGTCGGCGGCCCTCACCGCGTCGCGCCGGTCGTGGTCGCCGAGGCCCCAGCCGTCGAGGATGACGAGTGCCGCTCGCATGGTTGTCGGGCGTGGGTTCTCCGGGCGGCGTGTTGACTGCGTCGGTTGCCGCGATCACCTGTGTCTGTGGAGGTCGGTGTCAGAGGAGACTCGCTCGGGATCGACTCCTCGCAGTTCCCGAAAGCCCCCACGGCTCTCGACTCGCGCGACCCGCTCTGCGCTCCTCGCTCCGTTCGCTTCGCTCACTTCGCTGCGGTGCTTGAGGGGCCGTGCCTCCCCGAGAGCCGCGGCCCCTTTCATTCCCACCCGACCGCACAGCACAGTACCGCACCGCGCCTCTCCCTCCCCAGCCGACTCGCTCGGTCGCTCCGCTCCCTCGCTCGCCCCTCGCGCGGTCCCGGCGCGGACGGAGCCGCGCCGGCACGCGCCACAGCCGATGCGGTTCACACTCACTGGCCGTCCGGGGCGGCGATCGCCCCGTCCCGACCTCCGGGAAGGAATGCAAGGGGCCGAGGGGGCCTTCGCAGTCGTCGTTCACAGGTCAGTGGTCGTGGCGATATCTACCTCCTCTCCTGTACCGATACGACCGACCCGACACACCTCGGATCGGACCCGTAGCGTTTTACCCGCCCACGGCACCACCACCTACCAGACAATGACGACCGACGCCGGCGGCATCGTGGGCGAGTTCCTCTCGCTGAAGGAGTCCACGGACGCGGACGTGCTCGCGATGCAGTGCGGCGACTTCTACGAGTTCTTCGCCGAGGACGCCGAACTCGTCGCCGACGAACTCGACCTCAAGGTGTCCCAGAAGTCGAGCCACGGCTCCTCCTACCCCATGGCGGGCGTCCCCCTCTCGGAGCTGACGCCGTACCTGAAGGCGCTCGTCGAGCGGGGGTACCGGGTCGCCGTCGCCGAGCAGTACGAGACCGACGACGGCCACGCTCGCGAGATCGAGCGGGTCGTCTCCCCGGGGACCGTCGTCGACCCCGACGGCGCCGAGGCGCGCTACCTCGCGGCCGTCGAGCACGACCCCGGCGCCGACGAGCCCTGGGGCGTCGCCTTCGCGGAGGTGACCACGGGGCGGTTCCACGCCGCCGCGCTCGCGGACCTCGACGACGTGCGGGCGGAGCTCCACCGCTTCGCGCCCGTGGAGCTGCTCCCCGGGCCGGGCCTGCGCGACGACGACGACCGCCTCGCGGACCTCCGGGAGGCCACCGACGCCCGCCTCACCCTCCACGAGTCGGAGGCGTTCGCGCCCGGGCGGGCCCGCCACCGCCTCGGCGACCACTTCGGGAGCCAGGCGCTTGAGGCGGTGGGGCTCGACGCGGACCCGGCCGTCGCCGCCGCCGGCGCGGTCCTGCACTACGTCGACGAGACGGGCGCGGGCGTGCTCGCGTCGATGACGCGCCTCGGCGGGCTCGACCCGGGCGGCCGCGTCGCGCTCGACGCGACCACGCAGCGCAACCTCGAGCTCGTGGAGACGATACAGGGCGAGCGGTCCGGGACCCTGCTCTCCACGCTGGATCACACCGAGACGGCGGCCGGCACGCGCCTCCTCCGTGAGTGGCTCACCCGCCCGCGACGCGACCGGGAGGAGCTGGAGCGCCGGAGCGCCGCCGTCGAGGCGTTCGCGGGCGCCGCGCTCGCGCGGGACCGCCTGCGCGACGCGCTCGACGGCACCGCCGACCTGGAGCGCCTCGCCGCCCGCGCGACGAACGGCTCGGCCGACCCGCGGGACCTGGTCGCCGTGCGGACCGCGCTCGGGCGGCTCCCGGAACTGGCGGCGGCCGTCGAGGGCACCGCCCTCGCGGACTCGCCGGTGCCGGAGGTGCTCGCGCGGCCCGATCAGTCGGCCGCGCGCGACCTCCACGACGAGCTGTCGGCGGCGCTCGCGGACGACCCGCCCGCCAGCCCCGCGGACGGCGGGGTCGTCGCCCGCGGCTACGACGGGGAACTGGACGAGCTCGTCGCCGAGTACGAGGAGTCGCTGGAGTGGCTCGACACGCTCGCCGAGCGCGAGAAGCGACAGTACGGCCTCAGCCACGTCTCGGTCGGCAGGAACAAGACGGACGGCTACTACATCCAGGTCGGCAAGTCCGCCGCCGACGGCGTCCCCGAACACTACCGCGAGATCAAGACGCTGAAGAACTCCAGGCGGTTCGTCACCGACGAACTGGAGGAGCGCGAGCGCGCGGTACTCCGCCTGGAGGAGCGCCGGGAGGACCTGGAGCGGCGCATCTTCGCGGAGGTCCGCGACCGGGTGGCCGAGGAGGCCGAGCTCCTGCAGGACGTGGGGCGGGCGCTGGCGGAGCTGGACGTGCTCGCCGCGCTGGGCCACCACGCGGCCGCGAACGACTGGACCCGTCCCGAGTTCGCCGACAGCGACGAGCTCCGGATCGAGGCCGGGCGGCACCCGGTCGTCGAGCAGACGACGGACTTCGTCCCGAACGACCTGCACATGGACCGCGACCGGGGCTTCCTCGTGGTGACGGGGCCGAACATGAGCGGGAAGTCGACCTACATGCGCCAGTGCGCGCTGATATCGCTGCTCGCGCAGGCCGGGAGCTTCGTCCCGGCCGACGCGGCGACCCTGCCGCTCGTGGACGGCGTCTACACCCGCGTGGGCGCGCTCGACGAGCTCGCGCAGGGGCGCTCGACGTTCATGGTCGAGATGCAGGAGCTGTCGAACATCCTCCACTCCGCCACCGAGGACTCGCTGGTCATCCTCGACGAGGTGGGCCGGGGGACCGCGACCTACGACGGCATCTCCATCGCGTGGGCGGCGACGGAGTACCTCCACAACGAGGTGCGCGCGAGGACGCTGTTCGCGACGCACTACCACGAGCTGACCGCGCTCGCGGAGCACCTCCCGCGCGTGGCGAACGTCCACGTCGCCGCGGAGGAGCGCGACGGCGACGTGACGTTCCTCCGGCGCGTGCGCGAGGGCCCGACCGACCGCAGCTACGGCGTCCACGTCGCCGACCTCGCGGGCGTGCCCGACCCGGTCGTCGCCCGCGCGGACGAGGTGCTCGACCGCCTGCGCGAGGAGAAGGCCATCGAGGCGCGGGGCGGCGAGACCGGCGCGGACGCCGGCGGCGACGGGGGGACGAGACAGGCCGTCTTCGACCTCTCGGCCGGCGAGTTCGTCGGCGGCGGGGAGGACGGGAACGCCGACGCCGACCGCCCCGCCTCCGCCGCCGGCAACGGCGCCGCGGTGGCGACGGCCGACGGCGACCGTGCCGCCCCCGGCGACGCGGACGCGACGGAGTCCCCGGCGCCCGAACTCGGTCCGGAGGCCGAGGCGGTGCTGTCGGCGCTCCGGGAGACCGACGTGAACGAGACGCCGCCCGTCGAACTCATGGCGAAGGTGCAGGAGTGGCAGGAGCGACTGGACGAGGAGTGACCGTCGGCCGGGTCGGCCGGGGGGCCGGGACGGGAGCGCGGGCCGGTCAGTCCGCCCGCGTGCCGGCGCGACGCCCGGTACGTCGCGGAGGCGCCGCGTGCGTTCCTCGAACAGGTCGCCCCCGCAGGCCGCACACGCCGTCGGCTCCTCGACCCCGTCGTGGCCCGTCCCGCACGCCTCGCAGGGGTAGAACCGGAGCCCGAGCACGGGTGCGGTAGGCTGCCGAGGCGCAGGCGGCCGAGGCGCAAACAGGTCCCGGTCGGACGACCGTCGCCCAGTCGGGACGAAATTGGGAGAGACTCCGCCCCGACGCCGGAGACAGTCCCGTCGGAGTTCGGAAATGGTACTTATGCTGATAGGTGGTCGGTGGAGGTGTAGCAATGACGACCCCACGACGCGGCTCGAACGCGGACGACGACTCGACCGGGAACCGGTTCACCCGCCGGCGGTTCGCGGGCACCGTCGCGGCGGCCGGCGCCGTCGGCATCGCCGGCTGTGCCGGCGGCGGCGGCGGCGCGGAGACCGACGAACCGACCGAGGGGATGGACACCCCGACGGACACGCCGACGGAGACGGAGACCGACACGGAGGAGGCTCCCCCGAACCCGGACGTGGACGTGCTGAACTACGCGCTGACGCTGGAGCACCTCGAGAGCGCCTTCTACCGCGAGGGGCTCTCGGAGTTCTCCGACGACGAGATCATGATGGCGGACGTGCTGTCCGACTTCGGCGAGGCGGTCCGCATGGACGTGCCGGAGTTCCTCGCGGTCGCGGGCGAACACGAGGCGGCCCACGTGAGCGCGATCTCGGCAACCATCGAGGACCTCGGCGGAACGCCCGTCGAGGAGGCCGAGTACGACTTCGGCTACTCGACCCCCTCGGAGTTCCTCGCGACGGCGCAGGCGCTGGAGAACACCGGCGTCGCCGCCTACACGGGCGCGGCCGCGGCGATCAAGCAGAACGCTGTGCTCGGGGCGGCCGCGGGCATCCAGAGCGTCGAGGCGCGCCACGCCTCCTTCTTCAACCTCGTGAACGGCGACTCGCCGTTCCCGAAGGGCGTCGAGGAGGCGAAGTCTGTCGACGAGGTGCTGGAGATCGCCGGCCAGTTCGTCACGAGCGAGGCCGCCTCGCCGGCGCCGCTCGACGGCGAGGACGAGCCGACGGCCGACCGGAAGGCCGAGGACGACACCAGCGACGTCGACGTGCTGAACTACGCGCTGACGCTGGAGCACCTCGAGAACGCCTTCTACCGCGACGGCCTCGCGGAGTTCTCCGACGACGAGCTGATGAACGCGAGCGTGCTCTCCGACTACGGCGAGGAGCTCCGGATGTCGGTCCCCGGCCACCTCGAAACCGTCGGCGCCCACGAGGCCGCCCACGTCGACGCGATCGCGAAGACGGTCGAACAGCTCGGCGGCACCCCGGTCGAGGAGGCCGAGTACGACTTCGGGTACACGAACCCCTCGGAGTTCCTCGGCGTCGCCCGCGCGCTGGAGAACACGGGCGTCTCCGCGTACGCCGGGCAGGCCGGCACCGTCGCCAACGACCAGGTGTTCGGCGCGGCCGTCGGCATCCACGCCGTCGAGGCGCGACACGCGTCCTTCCTGAACGAGCTGAACGCCGAGTCGCCGTTCCCGATGGCGGTCGACCAGCCCCGGACCATGGAGGAGGTCACGGAGATCGCGAGCCAGTTCATCGTCGAGGAGTGAGCGTGTCCGAGCGTGCCGCGCGGTCCGGGCCCCGGTCCCGCCTCGGCGCCGGCACGGACCCCGACCGCCCGACCGCGCTCGACCCCCCGCTGACGGTTCCCGACAGCCCCATCCGGACCCCGACGCCCGCCGACCGCACCCCGCGTCCGGCCGCGCCCCTCCGACCGTCGGAGGCGCCCGGGGGCGGGAGGTAGCGCGTGGTCTCCGTCTGGGCGGACGTCGCGCGGGTCGCGGCCGCGGTCAACCTCGTGCTGTTGGCCGCCCTGCTGGTCGTGTGGGGACGGAACGCGGTGCGGCTCCGCTCGTCGCACGCGCTCGGCTTGAGCACGTTCGCGGCGCTGCTGTTCGCGGAGAACGCGGTCGCGCTGTACTACTACCTCGTCGACCCGACGCTGTCGGCGTGGTTCTCCTCGGCGGTGCCGCCGGTCGCGTGGCGCGCGATGCTGACGTTGCACCTGCTGGAGACGGTCGCGCTCGCCGCGCTGGTGAAGATCACGCTGGATTGAGTTCCTACCCCTCGTCCTCCCTCGCGCGGACGTCCTCACCGTCCACGTCGGGCGGCCGGCGGAACAGCGCCGTGACACGGTTCCCGCCGTCCGGGCCGTGTTCGAACCGGATCTCCCCGTTCGAGAGTTCGACCATCCAGTGGACCAGCCAGAGGCCGAGCCCCGACCCGTGGCTGAGACGGTCGATGTCGTGGTCCCCGGTGAGGACGGCGTACTCGTCCTCCGGGATCGGCGGGCCGTCGTCGACGACGACGACGCCCACGCGGTCGCCCTCCGCGACCGTCGACACCGACACGCGGGGCCGGTCGGTCCCGGCGTGACAGACGGCGTTCGTCACGAGTTCCCGCACGGCGACCACGAGGTCCGGAACCGCGAGCGCGTCGTGCCCCTCCTCGACGCTCGTCTCGACGGTCGCGGCCGGGTGGTCGGCGCGGACCTCCTCGGCCGCGAACCGGACGGCCCCCGAGAGGTCGACCGCGACCAGTTCCTCGGTGTCGGCAAGGGTCTCGACGATGACGCGCTCCTTGTCGGCGGTCGCCAGCAGCGACTCGACCGTCTCGACGATCGACGCGAGCGTGGCGTCGGTGGGCACCTCCTCCCGCTGCTGCAACAGTTCGACCCGGCCGAGGATCACGTTGAGGTCGTTGCGGAGGTTGTGGCGGAGGAGCCGGCCCATCACGCGCAGGTGTCGCTCCCGACGGCGTCGGTCGGTCACGTCGCGGACGAACCCGGCGACCCTGACGACCTCGCCGTCCCCGAACACGGGGCGGCCCTGCACCCACACCCACCGCCGGTAGTCCGTGTCGGGGGCGACTCGGTACTCGATGTCGACCGGCTCGCCGGCCGAGAGCTCCCGCATGGCCGCCCGGACGCGGTCGCGGTCGTCGGGGTGGACCCCCTCGAGGAACGCCAGCGGGTTCTCCCGGAGGTCCTCGACCGGCATCCCCCACACGTCCTCGTAGGCCTCGTTGACGAACAGTAGCTCCGACCAGTCGGCGTCGAACATCCACAGCACCTCCGTCGTGTTCGCGGCGATCTCCCGCAGGCGCGACTGGATCTCCTCGCGCTCGGTCTCCGCCCGCCTGCGCTCGGTCACGTCGGTGGAGCTGACCACGTACCCGTCGAGGCGGTCGTCAGTCGAGTTCATCACCCGGCTCCGCAGCCACACGTACCCCCCGTCGGCGGTCCGGTGACGGTACTCGACCTCGGTGGCCGCCCCCGGCTCGTCGGCGATGACCGTCTCGAACGTCGACCGCACCCGCTCGCGGTCCTCGGGGTGGACGTACCCGAAGCTAACCGTCCCGAGCAGCTCCGCGGGCTCGAACCCGACGACCCGCTCGGTCGCGGCGTTGGCGTAGCGGTAGGTCCCGTCGCCGTCGACGACGACGATCTTGTCGTGGGCGTTGTCGAGCAGCGCCACCAACTCCTCGGACCCGTACACGCCCCGGTCTGCGAGCGGAACCGTGGTAAAGGCACGCCAACGTGTGGGACGAGCGTCACGGCGGGCCGGAGCCGCCACCCGCCCTCAGACGTCCACCGGACAGCCGCGGATCTCGGCCCCGCGCATCCCGTCGGCGAGCCAGAACAGCGACAGCCCCAGCGGAACGAGCGCCAGCAGGGTGAACTCCAGCCCCTCGAACGGGAGCAGGAGGACGAGCCCGGAGCCGCCGACCAGCGAGAGGACGCCGACGAGGACCGCCGAGCCGCAGGCGGCACACCCCGCCCCGAGCGCCCCCAGGAGCACGCCCACGACGCTGCCGGCGCCGCCCGCCGCGTTGCCGGCGGCCCCGCCGGACCCGTCGTCGCCGCCGCCCGACGCCCCGTCCGGGCCGCCGCGGTCGGCGACGCCGCCGAGGACCCCGTTCTCCCGGAGGTGGTACGCCGCGACCGCGACGTTCGCGCCGGTCAGCGCCGCCACGACCCCGAGCATCGCGCCCGCGGCCGGCTCGTAGGAGGTCCCGACGAACGGGTACTGCTCGACGAGGATCGTGAGCCGGGCCTCCAGCGGGAGCGCCCCCCCGATCACCGTGTCGCGCACGAGCGCGACGTTCTGGGAGAGGACGAACCCCGACAGCGCCACGACGGCGACCCCGACCGCGAGCGCCGCGTACGCGGGCACGCCGAGCACCAGCCGGACGGTCCGCGCGACCAGCCGGAGGTCCCGCCGCGACGAGGGGAGCCGCGGGAGCCCCAGCCGCCGGCGCGCGCGGGTGAGCGGGCTCGCCCCGCTCATAGCTGGAGGGCGGAGGCGATCGTCTCGTAGCTCACGCTGCCGGAGGCGAGCGTGACGTACGTCCCGTCCCGGAAGAGGAACAGCGTCGGCGTCCGGGAGACGGCGGCGTCCTCGCCGGCGTCCAGGTCCGCCTGGACCGCGTCGTCGTACGCCTTCGCCTCCGCGTCGGCGACGACGCCCGCCGCGTCGAGGTCGGTGTTCGAGGCGAGCCAGGACTCGGTCCGGTCGAGGACGTTGTCGCCGTTCAACTGGTTCTGGGAGGCGAAGTAGTAGTCGAACAGGTCCCAGTAGGCCTCCGCGCCCCCGTCGCGGGCGAAGACGGCCTCCAGCGCCTGCACGGCCGGCTTCCCCCACGGGTAGACGACGGGGTACACGCGCGAGACGAACCGGAGGTCGCCGTCGGCGACCGGGCCGGAGCGGAGCCGCGCGCCGGCGTTCTCCTCGAAGTTCCGACAGGTGGGGCAGGAGGGGTCCTCGAAGGCGACGACCGTCGCCGGCGCGTCCGCCGCCCCGAGGGAGGGCTGCTCGGAGAGGCCCGCGGCGGCCGGGTGGTCGCCGATCGGCGTCCCCGATCCGGAGCCGCCGTCGCCCGAGCCGCCGGAGCCGCCTCCCCCGCCGCCGAGACAGCCCGCGAGCGTGCCGAGTCCCGCGGCGCCGAGGACCGAGAGCGCCGAGCGTCGGGTGCGTTCCATACGCGTCCTGGGGGGACGCCGCACAAGGAAGTTCGCCCGAACGGGCGCCGGCGGCGCACGACCGTCCCGGCGGGTCCGGCCCCCCGCGCTCGCGGGCGCGCCCCCCGCGCGGTGAGTTTAACAGGAGTCGGGCGGAAGGTTCGGACGGAACACATGGACATCGACGCACACGCCGAGGAGCTCGCCTCCGCCCTCGGCGAGGACAAAGCGGAGGTCAAACGCGACCTGGAGAACCTGCTGGAGTACAGCGTCCCGATCGACGAGGCGAAGCAGTCCGTGCGCCGCAAGTACGGCGGCGCCGGCGGCGGCGACGCCTCGCCGTCGGCGGTCGACGTCGCCGACGTCACCCCGGAGTCGGGCAACGTCACCGTCACCGCGCGCGTGTTGACGGTCGGGAAGCGCTCGATCCGCTATCAGGGCGACGACACCGTCATCCGCGAGGGCGAACTCGCGGACGGGACCGGGCGGATCAGCTACACCGCCTGGCAGGACTTCGGGTTCGAGCCCGGCGACACCGTCACCGTCGGCAACGCCGGCGTCCGCGAGTGGGACGGCGAACCGGAGCTGAACATCGGCGAGTCCTCCTCGGTCGCGATGGAGGAGGAGCCGCTGGAGGTTCCCTACGAGGTCGGCGGCGAGCGCGACCTCGTCGACCTCTCGGCCGGCGACCGCGGCCGCACGGTCGAGGCGAAGGTGCTCGAACTGGAGCAGCGCACCATCGACGGGCGCGACGGCGAGACGACCATCCACTCGGGGGTGATCGGCGACGAGACCGCCCGCCTGCCGTTCACCGACTGGCAGGCCCGCGAGGAGGTGGTCGAGGGCGCCGAACTCCGCATGGAGGACGTGTACGTCCGGGAGTTCCGCGGCGTCCCCTCGGTGAACCTCACCGAGTTCACCGAGGTGTCGCCCGCGAGCGTCGAGGTGAGCGACGAGGCGCCCCGCGTGAGCATCGACGAGGCCGTCTCCTCCGGCGGCATGTACGACGTGGAGGTGCTCGGCAACGTGCTGGAGGTGCGGGACGGCTCGGGGCTCATCGAGCGCTGCCCCGAGTGCGGCCGCCTGGTCCAGAACGGGCAGTGCCGCAGCCACGGCCAGGTCGTCCCCGAGGACGACCTCCGGGTGAAGGCGATCCTCGACGACGGCACGGCGACGGTGACGGCCATCCTCGACCGCGACCTCACCGAGGAGGTGTACGGCGGCACTCTCCAGGACGCGCTGGAGGCCGCCCGCGACGCGATGAGCCGCGAGGTCGTCTCCGACGACATCGCCGAGACGCTGGTCGGGCGGGAGTACCGCGTGCGCGGGCACCTCTCGGTCGACGAGTACGGCGCGAACCTCGACGCGACGGAGTTCGAGGCGACGGGGGACGACCCCGCCGAGCGCGCCCGCGACCTGCTCGCGGAGGTGGGCGCGTGAGCGCCGGCGACGACGGGGGCGACGACTCCGGGCCGGGCGCCCGCGAGGTCGCCCACCGCCTGTTCGCCGCCGAGTTCGACGACGCCGACCTCGACCACTCCGAGAGCGACGAGGAGCGCGCGCCCAACTACGTCGTCACCCCGACCGGCCTGCGCGTCAACCGCCTGTTCGCGGTGGGCGTGCTCACCGAGGTGGAGTCGGTGAACGAGCAGACGCTCCGCGGGCGCGTGGTCGACCCGACGGGCGCGTTCGTCACCTACGCCGGGCAGTACCAGCCCGACGAGGCGGCGTTCCTCGACCGCACGACGCCGCCGGCGTTCGTCGCGCTCACGGGGAAGGCGCGCACCTTCCAGCCCGAGGACTCCGACCTGGTGTACACCTCCGTCCGCCCGGAGAGCCTCGCGACCGTCGACGCCGACACGCGCGACCGCTGGGTCGTCTCCGCCGCGGAGGCGACGCTCCGGCGGGTGGCGGTGTTCTCTCGCGCGCTCGAACTGGACGCCCGCGGCGACCGCCTCCGCGGGGCGCTGGAGTCGGCGGGCGTCCCGACGGCGCTCGCGGCCGGCATCCCGCTGGCCATCGACCACTACGACACGGGGACGCGCTACCTGGAGGCGGTGCGCACGCTCGCGGTCGACGCGCTGGAGGTCGTCGCCGACGAGCGCGAGGAGGTCCGCGCGCTCGCGGCCGACCCCGGCGACCGCGGCGGCGCCGACCTCGGCCCGCTCCCGGACGTCCCGTACGACCTCGACGCCGCCGCGATCCCGGACGAGGCGGCCGCGGACGACGGGTCGGAGGCGACGGCGGACGCCCCCGCGGACGCGGTCGAGGCGGCGGACGCGACCGGCGTGGACCCCGCGAACGCCGGCGACGCCGGGGACGCCGCGGAGCCGGCCGCCGCCGACACGGACGCGGCCGCCTCGACCGCCGCGACGGTCGACGGACCGGACGCGGGAGCCGGGGACGGCGACGTCGACGACGAGGCCGACCCGGTCGACGCCGCGGCCGAGCCCGCGGAGGCGGCCGGCGCCGAGCCGGACTCGGCGGACGTCGCCGAGGCGGATCCGGGCGCCGGCGCCGAACCGGAGCCGGCGGAGTCGGCGTCGACCGAGGACCTCGGCGGCTTCGACGACGGCGACGGCGACGACGGTCCCGGGGAGTTCGACGACGGTGACGACGACCTCGGAGACTTCGACGCCGGGACGGACTCGGACGTCCCCGTCACGGACGCGACCGACGACCTCGGCGAGTTCGACGCGGGGGAGGCCGCCGGCGACGCGGACGTGGACCCCGACGCCGACCCCGAGGACTTCGAAGACGCGCTCACGGACGAGGAGCGCCGCGAGGTCGAGGAGGAGCACGGCGTCGAGTTCTCCACCGGGACCGAGGTCCCCGACGCCGGCGAGTCGGGCATCGAGACGCCCGACCCCGAGCCGGCGGACGACGAGCCGGGTGACGCGGGCGACGTCGACGGCGACGACGGGGGTGACCCCGCGGCGAGCGCCGTCGACGCGGGCGCGAGCGCCGACGAGGTGAGCGGCGGGGTCGACGCCGGAGGCGACGAGCCCGCCGCCGATGTCGACTTGGAGGACGCCGTCGTGACGGTCATGGACGACCTCGACGACGGCGACGGCGCCGACCGCGGGGCGGTCGTCGCCGAGGCAGTCGACCGCTACGGCGCCGACGAGGGCGCCGTCGAGGACGCCATCGAGGACGCGCTGATGGGCGGGAAGTGCTTCGAGCCGACCGACGGGACGCTCAAGGCGATCTGAATGGGCGGCCGCGACGGGGAGCGCGGCGGCGGCGGAGGCGCCGAAGACGGCGACGGCGGCGGTCCGGGCGCCCCGGCGGCGCCGTCGGACCCGCTCGTCGAGCCGGTCCCCGACGCCCCGGCGGCCGTGGCTGACCTGGACGGCGAGACGGGCCTGCTCGTCGCCGACTACCACGCGGGCATCGAGGCGGGCCTGCGGTACGAGCGGGGCGTCGAACTCGACAGCGCCGGCGACGAGCGCCGCGACCGCGTGTGCGACCTCCTCGCCCGGACCGGGGCCGACCGGCTCGTCGTCCTCGGCGACCTCGGCCACCGCATCGCCGGCGCCGGCGACGCCGAACGCGGGGAGGTCGAGGCGCTCCTCTCGGCGGTCGGCGTCCCGGTCACGCTCGCGCTCGGCAACCACGACGTCGGGCTGGCCGAGGCGTTCGGCGACCGGGTCGACGTGACGCCCGCGGGGGGCGCCCGCCTCGGCGACGTGGGCGTGCTCCACGGCCACACGTGGCCGGCGCCCGAGGTGCTCGGCGCCCGGACGGTCTGCATGGGCCACGAGCACCCCGCGGTGCGCCTGGAGGACGCCGTCGGCGGCGGCCGCGCGGAGAAGGCGTGGCTCCGCGGTCCGCTCGCACGCGAGGCGTTCGCCGACGAGGTGGCCCTCTCGGGGGTGGCGTGGCGCGACCCGGAGCTGGTCGTGTTCCCGGCGTTCAACGACCGCTCGGGCGGGACGTGGGTGAACGTCGAGGGACAGGGATTCCTCGCCCCGTTCCTCCCGGACGGGCTCGCGTCCGCCGAGGCGTACCTCCTCGACGGGACCCGCCTCGGCGACTACCGGCGCGTGTGACCGGATCACACGTTTCCGGCGGTGTGAGTGCCCGTATCACGCGTTTTCGCGCTCGAACAGCGAAGGAGTTATATACGGAAGCCGTATATGTGTAGGTACCAGAACGCCTTCGGGCGTGGTGGCATCGATCGCTGAATGACACGGTGTTTTCACCCCCAGACGGACGCACGCACCCGCGCAGCGTCCGCTCCGTCCGAAGCAGTATGGTGTCGAGGTAACGAACCATGGTAACGAAAGACGAAGTTCTCGAAGAGTACGGTCTCGACCAGCTGGACGAATCACGAAACGTCTCCCTTTCCGAGGAGGAACTGGAGAACGACTCGAAGGGCCAGCTGATCAAGAAGGCCGGTCAGCTCCGCGACCGACGTAACGAGCTCAACCAGATGGCGTCCGAGCGCGCGTCCAAGCGCGACGACCTGAACGCGAAGACACGCGAGAAGGTCGACGAGGCCCAGGAGCACCGCGAGAAGCGGGACGAGCTCAACGAACAGGTCCAGGAGCACAAGGAGGCGCGCAACGAGCTGAACGCCGAGGCGAACGAGCTGTTCGACGAGGTCGAGGAGATGAAGCAGGACCTCGAGCTCGGCTCGGGCAAGTCCATCGAGGAGCTCAAGGAGGAGATCGAGGACCTCGAGTTCAAGCAGCAGACCGAGGTCCTCGGCGCCGAGGAGGAGCGCGAGCTCATCGAGAAGATCGAGAGCAAGCGCGAGAAGCTCGCCGAGAAGAAGGGCAAGGTCGACCAGAGCGACGAGCTCGAGGAGCTCATCGAGGAGGCCGAGGAGGTCCGCTCGGAGGCGTCGACGCACCACCAGAAGGTGACGGAGCTGGCCGACGAGGCGCAGGAACACCACAACCAGATGATCGAGGCCTACCGCGAGGCCGACGACATCCGGGACGAGGCCGACGCCATGCACGAGCTGTTCGTGGAGGCGCAGGAGGCCGCCGACCGGCACCACGAGGACTTCGTCCGCGTCCAGAAGCGCCTGCGCGAGCTGGACAAGGAGGAAGAGGAGGAGAAGAAGGAGGAGCGCGAGGCCAAGATGGAGGAGGAGCGCGAGGAGGCCGAGGAGATCTACCAGAAGTTCAAGGAAGGCGAAACCCTCGACACCGAGGACCTGATGAAGCTCCAGAAGACGGGGCTTCTGTAAGTCCGCCCGAGGCCGCGTTCGAACGCGCACGGTTCTGCGGTTTTCGTTCCCACGCCCGAGAGCGGCCGCGCCGCGGACGGCCGGGCGGCGATCGACCGCCCACCGAGCCGTCGCGCCGTACGCGGCCGCGTCGACGCCCGCGTCCCCGCGACGCGCGGGCGCCGCGCCCGCACCGGAATCTTATGCCGGGGGCGGTCCAAGCGCGGCCGTGACAGACCCGAACTCCACCCTCCGAACCGTCGGCTCCGCGGCGGCCCTCCTCGTCGCGGCGGCGGCCGCGGCGCTGGTCGGCGTTCTCCTGTTCGTGTGGTTCCCGGGCGACCTGGCCGAACTGCTCGGCGTGGTGATCACCGTCGCCGTCGTCGGGATCGCCGTCAAGATCGCGTCCTCGGCGCTCGGCTCCCGGTTCGCCGACTACACCGTCGCCGAGGTGGCCGTCGAGGGGCCGATCACACGCGACGGCGGCGGCGGCCGGCTGCCCTCCTCGCCGACGACCCCCGGGGCCGACGAGGTGGTCGAACAGATCGAGCGCGCCGACGAGGACCCGAACGCCGAGGCGCTTTTGGTGAAGCTGAACACGCCGGGCGGACAGATCGTCCCCAGCGAGGACATCCGACTCGCGGCCGAGCGCTTCGACGGCCCGACCGTCGGCTACGCGACCGACACGTGCGCCAGCGGCGGCTACGCCATCGCGGTCGGCTGCGACGAGCTGTGGGCCCGCGAGGGGAGCGTCGTCGGCTCCATCGGCGTCATCGGCTCCCGGCCGAACGTCCACGAGCTGGCCGACCGCCTCGGCGTCAGCTACGAGCAGTTCACCGCCGGCGAGTACAAGGACGCCGGCCTCCCGCTGAAGGAGATCTCGCCCGACGAGCGGGCGTACCTCCAGGGGATCGTCGACGACTACTACGACCAGTTCGTCGAACAGGTGGCGGAGGGACGCGACATGGACGAGGAGGCCGTGCGCGACACCGAGGCCCGGGTGTTCCTCGGGACGGAGGCGCACGAGCGCGGCCTCGTCGACGGCCTCGGCGACCGCGAGGCCGTCCTCGAACGGGTCGGAGAGCTGACGGGAACGGAGGCGACCGTCCGCGAGTTCACCCCACAGCAGGGGCTCGCCGCGCGGCTCCGCGGCGGCGCCGCGGCGACGGCGTACGCCTTCGGGGCGGGGATCGCGAGCGCGTTCCCCGGCGAGGGCGCCCCCGAGGGGATCGACGTCCGGTTCCGCAGGTAGGACGGGGGAGACCCGGACCGCGGGGCCGAGGTCTCACCCGTCGTTGACGACCGCGACGGCCTCGACCTCCACGAGCATGTCCGGGTCGATCAGGCGCGACACCTCGACCATCGTGGTCGCCGGGCGGACCTCCCCGAACGCCTCCCCGTGGGCGCGACCGACCGCCTCCCAGCGGTCGATGTCGGTCACGTAGAGGCGCGTCCGCACCACGTCCGAGAGCGTCGCGTCGGCCCCCGAGAGGCCGGCCTCGACGTTCTCGATCGCCCGCCTCGTCTGTTCGTAGGCGTCGTCCGGCGCGATCACCGCGCCGTCGTCGCCGGTCGCGGTCGTGCCCGACACCTCCACCCGGTCGCCGACGCGGACCGCCCGCGAGTAGCCGACCGTCCGTTCCCACTCGGTGTCCGAGGGGACGCGGCGTCGCTCCATGGGTCGACCTCGCGCGACGGCGACAAGTACGCCCCGCTTCCGTACGGGGTGGCCTTTTTGACCCGGGGGTACCTCGCATTGCACGTGACGACGCTGGTCCTCTGTGTGGACCGCTCGAACGACGTCGGCCGAAAGGCCGGCGTCGACACCCCGGTGCTGGGGTGGGAGGCGGTCCGCTCGCTCGTGACGGATCTCGGCCTCGCCGACCCCGAGGACGCCGGCGTCAACTGCCTGCTGGAGTCGCTGCGCGTCGCCCGCGACCTCTCCGACGAGGGCGAGGAGGCGGTGGTCGCGGTCGTCTCGGGCGCGGGCGACTCGGCGGTGCGCGCCGACCGCGCGCTCGCGCGCCAGCTCGACGACGTCCTCGCGACGCGGGAGTTCGACTCGGCGGTCGTCGTCATCGACTCCGCCTCCGACGAGCGGGCCGTCCCCATGGTCGAGTCCCGGCTCCCGGTGGACGCGGTCGACCGCGTGGTCGTCCGGCAGGCGCGCGACATCGAGTCCACCTACTACCTGCTCAAGCAGTTCATGGCCGACGAGGAGCTCCGCGAGACGGTGCTCGTGCCGATCGGGATCGGCCTGCTCATCCTCCCGGTCCTGCTGGTGTACTTCTCGCCGGCCATCGCCGTCGCGGGCGTCGCGACCCTGCTGGGCGCGGCGCTGCTGTACTACGGGCTCGGGATCGACGAGTTCGTCGAGTCGCTGCCCGAGCGCGCCCGCGAGGCGCTGTACTCCGGGCAGGTGTCGGTCGTGACGTACGTCGCGGCCCTCGGACTGTCCGTCGTGGGGGTGTTCCTGGGCGTCCTCTCGGCGTCCCCGGTCGACGGCGGGGAGTTCGTCGCGGCGATGCGGTTCGCCTACGCCGCGGTCCCGTGGCTCGCGCTGGCGGCGCTGACCGCCTCGTTCGGCCGCCTGCTGGACGAGCTCATCCGCGACGAGGGGGTGCGCAGCCCGTACCTCAACCTCCCGTTCGGCGTCCTCGCGGTCGGGCTGTTGTTCCGCGGTTTCGCCGGCTACTTCCTCGAACGGGAGGCCGGCCGGGAGCCGCTGTCGGTGCTCGGGCACACGCTCGCGCCGACCGAGCGGCTCGCGGTGTTCATCGTCGGCGGCATCGCCCTCGCGCTCGTGGGCGTCCGCGTCGCCGCCAGCGTCTCCGACGAGACCCTCGACGACGTGATAGACGAGACGGGGTCCGGTTCGGGCTCGCCGGGCGACCCGGGCCGCGGCGACGGCGGTCCCCGGTAGCCCGGGCGGGCCGGCTCCGCGCCGTCAGCACCCGGTCGCGCGGTACTCCCCGTGTTCGATACCGAGCACCAGCGACGCGACGCCGAAGACCGCGAGGCCGACGCCGATACCGGCGCTCAGCGCCGTCGGCATCGGGCTGGAGACGGTTCCGCCGATCAGGACGAGCAGCATGACTGTGAACAGGAGGCTCGTGTTCGGATGGTCGAAACGCATCGTGGGCGCTAGGTGCCGAACGCGAGTAAGCGTTGCCGCCGCGGATCGCGGCCTCGGGGGAGCCCGGCGGGACCGGTCGTCGCCGCGGCCGGCGGGGAGCGGGCGTCCGCCGCGGCCGTCGACCGGCTGACGCGGGAGCGGTCCTCAGAAGCGCGCGCCGGAGGCGCGGTCGCGTTCGGGGCGGACCACGTCAGCGAGCGCGACGAGCACGCCGAACAGCCAGCCGACGGGCACGGAGATGCCGATCCACATGAGCACGTAGGCGGTCCCCCGGAGGTCGAAGCGCGCGCGGATGAGGTCGTTGAGCCCGCCGACCGCCAGCGGACCGTCGAGGATCCACACCGCGAGCGTGGTGGTCCCGGGGAAGACCACCTCCGCCAGCGCCGGCGAGTACAGCGCCGCGACCACCGGCGGGAGCAGGAACGCCGTCACCGCCGCCGGGTAGGCGACGAGGACGCTCGTCCCGCGTCCGCCCGCGCGGGAGGCGCCGACCGCGACCGCCGCCGCGACGGTCGCCACCGCCCCGGCGGCGCCGACGGCGATCAGGCCGCCGGTCGAGAACTCCCTGACCCACGCGGCGACGGTGAGCAGCCCCCACGCCAGAATCGACACCAGGACGACGCCGACGACGCCCAGCCGCGTCGCCGCCGAGTCGACCCGGCGCGCGTAGAACCGTGCGGCGAACCCGCACAGCAGGAGCGGGTAGCCGACCGCGACCAGCGGGACGCCGATCGCGGCCCAGAGGGAGTACGCGACCCGCTGGGGCGTCGTCTCCGGCGTCCACTTCCCGACGACCCTGCCGGGGTCGAGCTGCCGGGGGAACGCCAGCTCCATCCACGTGGCGTGGAGTCTCGCGACGTCGATCCGGACGGCGTCCACCAGCCCCGTGGAGCGTCGTTCCATCGGGGAAGCGATCCGGGGGGCGCCGATTGAAGGTTTCGCTCGCGCGCGCTACCCCTCAGCCGGCCGACCCGACACGGCGGCGCGCGGCCGGCCGCGTTCGCGGGGAGCGGCCGAGGCGGTTCAGTACCGGGGTCAGTTCCAGGGGGCGAACCCGGGGTCGACGCGGCGCTCCCGGCGGTCGATGGCGTCGATCGTCGCCACGTCCTCGTCGTCCAGCTCCAGCGCGAGCGACTCCCAGTTGTCGCGGATGTGGGCCTCGCTCGTCGCCTTCGGGATCGCGGTGACGCCCTTCTCGCGGAGCCACGCGAGGCTCACCTGCGCCTCGCTGACGCCGTGCTTCTCGGCGATCTCGGTCAGCTCCGGGACATCGAACACCTTCCCGCGCGCCAGCGGCGAGTACGCGACCACCTCCACGTCGTGGTCGGCGCAGGCCTCCCGGAGCTCCTCCTGCTGGAGGAGGGGGTGCAGTTCCACCTGGTTGGCGAACACCGGCGCGTCGCTTAGCTCGACGGCCTCGGCCACCTGCTCGGGCTCGAAGTTGGAGATCCCGATCCGGTCGATGAGGCCCTCGTCGTACAGTTCGTTGAACGCCGAGAGCGTCGCCTCGGGGTCGTACTCGCGGGCCGGCCAGTGGACGTACATGAGGTCGACGGAGTCGACGCCGAGGCGGTCGAGGCTCGCCTCGGTCGTCGCGCGCACGTCCTCGGGCGCGAGGTTGTCGATCCACACCTTCGTCGCCAGGAACACCTCCTCGCGGTCCACGTCGGCGCGGGCGATGCCGTCGCCGACCTCCGCCTCGTTGCCGTAGATCTGGGCGGTGTCGACGTGGCGATATCCCGTCTCCAGGGCCGTCGCGACAGCCTCGCGACACTCCTCGGGGTCGGTGTTCTCCCAGGTTCCGAGGCCGAGCATCGGCATCCCGCTTGCCGTCGGTGCGTCCGCCGCAACGAGCGACTGCTGGTCCGTCATCGGACGATCGGAGGCGCCTCGCGCGAAAAGGCGTTGTGGCAGGCGCGGTCGGTTCCGGTTTGTGGGACGCTAGCAGCCCCCACGTCGCGTCCGGCGTCGCCCGCGACCCGGGCGAGTCCGCGGTTCGACCGGGTCCCGGGTTCGGGTGAATTCCCGGTTCGGTCGGGGCCGCGGCTCAGCCGATGTAGCGGAGCTCGTCCTCGCTGGGCATGCCGCCCCCGCCGCCGCCCTGCATCTCCTGGATCTTGCCGACGACCTCCTCCATCTCCTCGGCGCGCTCCTCCAGCTCCGAGAAGTCGACCTCGACGTCGAGCAGGTCCTGCAGCACCTCGAGGACGGCCTGCGCGCTCTTGGGGTCGACGAGGTAGCCGGAGGTCTCGCCCATCAGACACGCCGCCGGGAGGCCGCGCCGACGGCCGAGGCCGAGCACGAGTCCCGAGACGCCGACGATGCCGCCGGCGGGCTCGTCCTCCCGGAACTCGACGCCGGCCTCCTCGAACGCCTCGCGGTCGGCGCCGTCGGTGAGCGCGCCCAGCACGTCGTACTCGTCGTCCTCGATCAGCTCGCCGGTGGGGACGCCCCCGAGCGCGAACGCGCGCTCGCAGCCGAACTCCTCGGCGACGTCGAGGAACGCGCTCGTGAGGCTGTAGTGGCCCTCGTTGCTGGCGGCCTGGTGGTCGCCGGTGAGCACGAGCAGGTCCTGCCCGTCGGCGGCGACGTGGTGGAACTTCGCGTGGGTGAGTTCGGCCAGCCCCTCGTCGTCGACGGTCACCTGCGGCGGGAAGTCAGTCGTGTACACGCGCCGGACGAGGTCGCCGTCGAACTCCTCGACGAGGTGTTCCGCGACGAGCTTGCCGACGTGTCCGACGCCGGGGAGCCCCTCGATGAACACGGGATCCTCGAGCTCGGGGTCGGCGACGACCTCGATGTCGATGTGGTCCATACCCAGTCGAACGGGGCGGACGTGGTAAAGGCGCGTCGGCTCGCCCCGTTCGATCCGGGGTCCCGCGTTCCGCTCCTGCTGGAGACGGAGCCGTGCGTTCCCGCGACCGCGACGACGACCGCGGAAGCCCCCGCACCTTCCAGTCTCACCCGTGGTTCGGACGGGCGTCATCGCCCGCGTCTGCACCGTGTGTACGCCGGCGGCTGATCGGAGTCGGACTCAGCGGAAAACGAGTGTTCGTTACTCGTCGTTCGCGTCGGCGGATTCCCCGTCGTCGCGGCCCCGGACCCGAGCGCGCCGCCGGTACTCCCCGTACGGGTCCTCGGGGTTGAACGGCGCGGGCGCGGAGTTGACCGCGTCGGCGCCGCACTCCGGGCACTCGTCGCCGAGGGTGTACACCGGTCGCTCGTGGGCCGCCTCCCACGCCGAACACACCCGGATGTCGGACTTCACGGCCGTCGGGGGTGCTCTACTCGTCCTCGCTCTCGCGCTCGCGGTGGAAGCGGCCGGTGCCGCCCCGCGCCTCGATGGCCTCGCGGGCGCGCTCGGCCGACGCCTCCAGTTCGGTCTCGGCGGTCTTGTAGTCGGGGGCGCGGACGCGGATGCGGTACTCCGGGGAGCCGACGTAGGACACCTCGAGTTCGATCTCGTCGGGGACCTCGCCGTTCCCCTCGGCGGCCGTCAGCGCCGCGCGCACGTCGTCGACGCCGTCGTGGCCCGGCGACTCCAGGTCGACGTAGCCCGTCACGTTCACGTACGGCACCGAGACGTTCTCGCGGGCCGTCTCCACGATGGCCTCGACCTCCTCGTCGGAGAGGTCGGTGTCCTCCAGCGCCTCCGCGCCGTGGATGGCGGCGGCCTCGAAGCCGTCGTACATCGAGCCGAACTCTGCGTACAGCGCCTGCGCGACCTCCGTGTACGTCTCGTCGTCGACGTCCTCGCCGAAGGCGATGCTCATCCAGTTGTCGGCCTTGCGCTCGTTCTTCCACTCCTGGATCTTCTCGGAGCGCTGGTGGTCGTTGACGTCCTTGATCGACAGGTCGATCTGCTGGCTCGACCTGTCCACGTCCAGCACCTTCGCGACGACGCGGTCGCCGACGTTCACGTGGTCGCGGATGTTCTTGATCCACCCGGAGGCGACCTCCGAGACGTGACACAGCCCCCGCTTGTCCTCGTACTCGTCGAGGTCGACGAACACGCCGAAGTCGGCGATCTCGTCGACCTCGCCCACGACGAGTTCGCCCTTCTCGGGCCAGCCGGTGAATTTCATACCCGTTGGTTTCGGACCGAGGCTAATACCGTTTGTCAATCGGTCGGGGAGGGCGGGCCCGGGACGCGGGGTCGGGACGTCGAACGTGGCCGGGGCGAACGCCTGACGGCGGCACCGCTGGTCGGGCGGGCGGGTCGAGAGAGAAGTCGGGGCCGGTTACCGCGCTTCGACGGTCTCGACCACGTCGCCGGCGAACGCGGCGTCGCCGCCGGTGGGACGCGACAGCGTCGTGCCGCAGACGGCGCAGTTGACCTCGGTGGAGGCGCGGCCGAAGACGACCTGCTCGTTCTCGCAGTCGGGACAGCGGACGCGGAAGAAGCTCCCCGCCATGCTTACTCCTGGAAGGTGAGCCGACCCGCGCGCCATCCCTCGCGCATGTGGGCCTTGCCGCAGTCGCCGCAGCGGTACTTGAGGTGGGTCTTCTTGGTGGGCTTGTCGCCGCCGGGCACCTTCGAGAACTTGCCGGCGTTCCCGATGACGGACGTGCCGCGGGCCTGCTGGCGGTCGGTCCACTTCATGCCGGTCTGGCGGCCGGTTCGGACCTTCTCGACCTCGTGTTCGTGGTGGGCGTTGCAGTGCGGACAGTACGTGTTCATCCGGCGTGGCATCTCCATAACGGGATCTCCTCTTACCACCCGATTCTGTGCCGGCGCTTAAAACCCATACGGTCCTGCGGCGCCGCCGGCCCTCCCGCGGACGGTCACGGATCCGGCGGCTCCGGGTCGCGACCGCCCTCCCCGGACTGCTCCCGGTGGAGGTGACACGCGGCCGTGCGCCCCGCCCCCGTGGGGTACCGCTCGGGCCGCTCGCGCTCGCACACCGACGAGAACGCGTCCCTGAGGGCCTCCGCGGCCGCCCCGGTCCGCCCGGCGACCGCCGTCTCGACGGCCGCCGCGAGCGTCGCCTCCGCCGACTCGTCCCCGAGCGGCTCCGCGAGCCCGTACTCCTCGCGGAGCGCCCCGGCCAGCGCCGCCCCGTCGAGGTCGTCGGGCGAGGCGTCCCGCCCGGCCGCCGCCAGTTCGCGGAGCCCGTCGGGGTCGGCCTCGCCGGCGGCGAGCGCGCGCCGGAGGTCGAGGACGGCCCGGTACTCGTCGCTCGTCAGGTCGGTCTCCGCCGGCGGGATGACCGACGGACACCGCGGGTGGAAGCGACAGCCGTCGGGGAGCTCCGCCGGGTCCGGCACGTCGCCGGACAGCGGGCTGCGCGCCCGGCCCGCGTGCGGGTCCGGCGTCGGCACCGCCGCCACGAGCGCCTCCGTGTACGGGTGGTGCGGATCCGACAGCACCGCCCCGGTCGCGCCGCGCTCGACCACCTCGCCGGCGTACATCACGGCCACCCGGTCGCACACCTCCCGGACGACGCTCACGTCGTGGGAGATGAACAACAGCGAGAGGTCGAACGCCTCCCGGAGCTCCGACAGCAACGCGAGGATCTCCGCCTGCACGCTCACGTCCAGCCCGGAGACGGGCTCGTCGAGGACGACGAACTCGGGGTCGGTCGAGAGCGCCCGGGCGATGCCGACCCGCTGTTTCTGCCCCCCGGAGAGCTCGTGGGGGTAGCGGTCGAGCGTGCCGGCGTCGAGACCGACCCGCTCGAACAGGTCGCCGACGATCGCCCGTCGCCGGCGACGGTCGTCCACGCCGTGGACCGCCAGCGGCTCGGCGGCCGACTCCCCGGCGGTCATCCGGGGGTCGAGGCTCCCGTTCGGGTCCTGAAACACCGTCGCGGTCCGCCGACGGAACCGCGCGAGCGCCTCGCCCGAACGGCCCGCCACCGGGTCGCCGTCGAACCGGACGGTCCCGCCGGTCGGCTCCTCGAGGCCGAGGAGGCAGGCGGCCGCCGTCGACTTCCCGCACCCGGACTCGCCGATGAGCCCGACCGCCTCCCCGCGCCGGACAGCGAGGTCGACCCCGTCGACCGCGCGGACGGCGCCGACGCGTCCGGCGAACAGTCCCTCGGTGATCGGGTAGTGCTTCTCCAGCCCCTCGGCCGCCACCAGCGGGTTGTCCGCCCCACCGTCGGGGTCCCGTTCGCGGTCCGCGTCCCGCCGGGCGTCCGCGCCCGCGTCGGCGTCGGCGTCGCTCATCGGTCCCCTCCCCCGCGGGCGCGCCCGCCGCCGGCCGGCGGATCGTCGTCGTCGCCTCCCGGCGAGTCGCCCCCGTCGCTCGCCGCCGACCCCTCGCCGTCCCCCGACGTGTCGGTCCCCGGCTCGACCGGGTCGCCGTCGAGCACGCCCGGGTCGCGGCTCCCGTCGTAGAAGACGCACGAGACCGCCCGGCCGCGCTCGACGCCGTGGACCGGAGGCTGGTCGCCCGTCCGACACGGCTCGATCGCGTGGTCGCACCGCGGGTGGAACCGACAGCCTGCGGGCGGGTCGACCGGGTCCGGCGGGCTCCCGCCGATCGGCTCGGTCCGGTCGCCGCGCCCGGGAAGACACTCCAGCAGGGCGCGGGTGTACGGGTGGGCGGGGCGGTCGAACACGTCGGTCACCGACCCCCGCTCCATCACCTTCCCCCCGTACATGACGACGACGCGGTCGGCGATGCCGGCGACGACGCCGAGGTCGTGCGTCACGAACAGGAGCGAGAGGTCGCGCTCGGCCTGCAGGTCCGCGATCAGATCCAGGATCTGCGCCTGGATCGTCACGTCGAGGGCGGTCGTCGGCTCGTCGGCGACGAGGAGGTCGGGGTCGTTCGCGAGCGCGAGCGCGAGGACGACCCGCTGTTTCATGCCGCCGGAGAACCGGTGGGGGTGGTCGTGCGCCCGTGTCGGCGCGTCGGGGATGCCGACGCGGTCGAGCAGGTCGACGGCCCGCTCGCGAGCCTCGCGCGCGCCGCAGTCGTTGTGGTACCGGACCGCCTCGGCCACCTGCTCGCCCACGGCGTACACCGGGTCCAGCGCGTTCCCCGGGTTCTGGAACACGTAGGACACCCGCGCCCCGCGGATCGCCTCCAGCTCCGACTCGGACGCCTTCAGGAGGTCGCGGTCGTCCAGTCGGACCTCCCCGCCGACGTACTCGCCGGGCGGGTCGGGAACGAGCCGGGCGATCGACTCGCAGGTCACGGTCTTGCCGGATCCCGACTCGCCGACCAGACAGACCGTCTCCCCGGGGTAGGCGTCGAACGAGACGCCGTCGACCGCGCGGACCGTCCCCCGGTCGGTCCGGAAGTGCGTCCGGAGGTCCCGAACCGACAGGAGCGGGTCCCCCCCGTCGTTGCGGGGCGTCGGCCCGTCGCGGCGCTCTCGGCTCATCGGTCCGCCTCCGTCCGCGGGTCGAGCACGTCCCGGAGCGCGTCGCCGAGGGCGCCGAAGGCGACGACGGTGCACACGAGCGCCAGCGCGGGAACCGCCTCGGTCCACCAGACGGTCGGGTCGAACCCGTCGATGGTGACGGTGCCGGCGCCGAGGACGTTCGCCCCGGAGATGAGGTTCCCCCAGGAGGTCTCGGTCGGGGAGCTGAGCTGGAGGAACGCCAGCGTCACCTCGACGAGGATCACCGTGGGCATCAGCAGCGAGACGCCGGTGACGACCGTGTTCGACACGTTCGGGAGGAGGTGCCGCCGGATCGTCGGCAGCGACCCGCTTCCGGCGTCCTCGGCCGCCAGCACGTAGCCGAGTTCCGCCTTCGAGAGCGCGTCGCTGCGAACGAGCCGCGCGAGCGACCCCCAGTCGAGCAGGCCGAACACGACCACGAGCAGCACGAACCCCCGGCCGACGAACACCTGGAGGAACAGGTAGACGAAGAACGGCGGCACCACCAGCTGGAGGTCGACGTAGCGCATCAACAGCGCGTCGACGCGGCCGCCGGCGAACGCCGCCGTCACGCCGACGGCGATCCCGATCGGCGCCGAGAGCACGGCGACGACGGTCGCCACCTGCATCGCCGACTGGGCCCCCTCCACGGTCACCACGAGGACGTCCCGCAGTCCCTCGGTCGTGCCCAGCGGGTGCGCGAGCGACCCGTGACACATCCCGTCGACGACCTCGCCGACGCAGATGCCGTTCGTCACGCTCGTCGACACGGCGAACCCGAGGGGCGGCTGAAGCGGGGCGACGCCGCGGGGCCCCTGCGCGGCGGTGACCCCGGTGAACTCGCGGAGGAGGTCGAGCGCGAACGGGCCGGCGATCCCGACCGCGTAGAAGACGCACACGCCCGCGAGCCCGAGGACGGCGCGGCGGCTCCGTCTGACCCGGCGCCAGTAGTACCGCGCGAGCCTCCGGTCGGCCGCGAGGGGGTACAGGAGGTACCACCAGACGGCGAGCACGGACGCGAGGAACAGCCAGTCGATCCCGGTCACGTCCCAGCCGGGGAGACCCGCCCCCGCCATCTCCGGGACGAGGCGCTCGTCGTCCGGCACGGCGACGTAGTCGTACGCGAACGCGGCCCCGAGGGCGAGGGCGGACGCGACGACGCCGGCGGCCCGCCGCGACGGCCGCCGTCCGGCCCCCGTCCGCTCCGCCCAGTCGACCTCCTCGAACGAGTCGGGCGGACTCACGGTGACCCTCCGGCCGCGGCCGGGGTCGAGTCAGTGGGTCGCATCGCTCGATCCGTCGAACCGGCGACTGGGTGAAAGACGTTGCCATGGCTGAGACGGCCGTTTCAGCCACGGTACCTTCTTGCGACGGGTGGTCGATGGGGGACGTATGCGGACGAGACGGACGCGCCGCCCGGCCGACGCGACCGGACGGCCCCTGCCCCCGGCGACGACGCCGACGCGGGCCCGCGGGGTGGGGCGGTGAACGTCGGCCGGTTCCTCGCGCGTCGGGTCGCCTGGACGGTCGTCGCCGCCTACCTCGTGCTCACGGGGGCGTTCCTCCTGTTCGCGTTCACGCCGGACCCCGACCAGGTGCTCGTCCAGTTCTTCGCCGGCGAGCGCGCGGCCGACGCGTACGCCGCGGCCCGTAACTACGACCGACCCCTCCTCGATCGGTACCGCACGTGGCTCGTCGGCTACGCGACCCTGGACCTCGGCACGACCGTCGACGGCCGGCGGGTCACCGCGGTCCTCCGGGAGGCGGCGCCGGTCACGCTCGTCTACCTCGTTCCGGGGCTGCTCCTCGGGAACGTGCTCGGGGTGCTCGTCGGCCACCTCGCCGCGATGCGCGGGCGCGTCGCCGACGCCCTCGGCTCGGCGGTGTCCTACGTCGGGTTCGGGATCCCCGCGTTCTTCCTCGGGGAGATCGCCGTCGTCGTGTTCATCCGGGAGCTGTCGTGGTACCGCACGTACTACGACCCCCGGTTCGGCCTGTGGAGCGCCGACAACCTCGTCACGCTCACGCTGCCGGCGCTCGTCGTCGCGCTGAACGTGTTCGCCGTCCAGCTCCGGTACGCCCGCGCGGAGACGCTGGAGTTCGCCTCCGCGGACTTCGTGAAGACGCTGCGGGCCGCCGGCGCCGGGTTCCGCGACCGCTCGCGCCACGTCCTCCGGAACGCGTCGCTGCCGCTGGTGTCGCTGTTCTTCACCGAGACGCTCACGGTGCTGTTCGTCACCGTCTACGTCGTCGAACTGGTCTTCCGGGTCCCGGGGCTCGGGGAACTCGCGTTCCGCGCGCTCACGAACCGCGACTTCGGACTGATCCTCGCGACCACCCTGATCCCCGTGTTCGTCGGGCTCGTGGGGAACCTCGTACAGGACGTGCTGTACGCGGTGTTGGACCCGCGCGTCGGCGACGAGGAGTGACGGGGGTCGCGTCGGCGGGCCGCGTCAGTACTTCGGGTCCGCGCCCGACACCGCGTACAGGTCGTCCATCAGGGAGTCGCGCGTCTCGAGCCACGTCTCGAACCCGCTCGGCCGCTCGGGGTAGGCGTCGTAGTGGTCCTTCAGTTCCCCCGCGATGTTTCGGACCTTGTACAGCTCCCACAGCGTGTCCCAGTGGCCGTACGTCTCCAGCAGCGTCTTGAGCTTCAGGCGCAGCCCCATCGAGGTCTCGCCCTTCGTCATCGCGTCGACGAGCTGCTGGCCCGGCAGCGCGGTGACGATGTCGGTGAGCTCGTCGACGGTGTGGGCGGTGCCCCAGATGTTGTACACGTCCATCGCGGCGAAGCGCTTCCCGAAGTCGGTCATCACGTCGTGGTTGTAGCGCCAGAGGCGGTCCTCGACGGCGTCGCCCTCGACGACGGCGTCGACGGCGCGCTCGACCGCCCAGTGGGCCGACTTCGCGGCGCCGGGGATGCCGCCGCCGGTGGTGGGGTTGACGTGGCCGGCGGCGTCGCCGACGGCGACGAAGCCGTCCGCGACCGCCGAGTCGTACGGCCGGCGGGTGGGCAGCGCCGCCCCGAGCTTGTCCTTCACGGTCGCGCCCTCGAACTCCGGGCGGCGGCTCATGTCGCGCTTGAGCACCTCCACGAGCTTCATCGGCGGCTCGGTCATCTGGAAGCCGAGCCCGGCGTTGATCTCCGTGCCGCTGCGCGGGAAGTACCAGAGGTACCCCAGCTCCTCGGTCGGCTTGAACACGATGGCGTCCTCGTAGTCGACCGGCTCGGGCACCTCGACGACCTCGCGGTACGCCGAACAGAACTGCGAGTACGAGACGTTCGTGTCGAAGCTGGCGTCCGCGAAGTCGCCCTTGTCCTGCAGGATCGAGAGCGCCCCGGCCGCGTCGACCGTCAGCTCGGCCTCGTAGGTCACCGCGTCGCCGTCCCGCTTGGCGCGCACGCCGGTGACCCGCCCGTCGTCGTCCTGCACCACGTCCTGGACGACGGTGTCGAAGTGGAACGCCGCGCCGGCGCGGGTCGCCTCCTCGATGATCACCTCGCCGTAGCGCTTGCGGTCGATGACCGCCCCGGAGTCGCCGAACGGCACGTCGATGTCCTCGCCCGTCTTCGGGTTCTCGAACACCGCGCGCCGGATCTGCTGGTTCGTGAACGACTCCTCGCGGAGGTAGTCGAGGTCGATGACGTCCGGGAACGTCGACTTCCCCTTGATCGCGTCGCCGCAGGCGATGTGGCCCGCCTCCTCCTCGGGCTTGCGCTCGAGGACGACGACGTCGAGGCCCTCGCCCGCGGCGGTCGCCGCCGCGAACGCCCCCGCCGTCCCGGCGCCGACGACGACGATATCGTACGAGTCCGATGCCGCAGTCATAGCCTCACCTTCCCAATCGGCCCCCAAAAAAGGCGCGTATCCCGCCGGGCTCACACCGCGCCCGCCTCGCCGTCGCCGCCCCGCGAGAAGCGCGACTCCGCGACCGCGAACGTCAGCGTCGACAGCACCCCGAGCAGCGTCCCCGCGGTGAGCGTCAGCGCCAGCCGCGTCAGCGACAGCGGCGCCAGCCCGACGGCCGGCACCCGCGGGAGGAAGTACCCCGAGAGCCCGTACAGCACGACCGCGATGGCGACGACGTAGAAGGGCGCGTTCAGGTAGCGCCAGCGGAACCGGTCGGCGAGGTACTCGTCGGTCACCTGCCCCAGCGAGGAGGTGATCCCCGCGGCTCCGGCCCACTGGACGGCGGCGTGGACGAACACCGCGAGCGACTGGCCCGCGGCGACCGACGACGCGCCCTCGGCCGACCGGACCGCAGACAGCGTCTCGACGCCCTGCACGCCGCCGACGACGAGCAACACGAGCGCGACGAGGTACGTGACGACCGTCACCCGGCCGGCGTACAGGCTGGTGCGCACCCGCTCGGCGACGCCGTCGACGGTCTCCTCCAGCCCGAGCCCCCGCCACAGCGAGTACAGCCCCAGCAGCGTGGATATGCCGCCGATCACCACCGCGCCGGGCAGGTCGAGCATCCCCGCGATGATCGAGAACGGATACACCAGCAGCAGAACCCCCAGGGGGATGAGGATCGTCCCCCGCGTCTCCGGGTCCGACAGCACCTGCTTCATCGTGTAGTAGATCGACTCGAGGTCCTGCGCCTGCCGGACGACGACCCGCCGGACGCCGTCGAGGGGGACGCGCGAGCGGATCACCGGGAGCACCGACTCGTCCTGTGCGCCGTCGGTGATGACGATCGCGCGGACCTCCTCGCCCGTGGACAGCGCCGCTAGCACCGTGTCGATCTCCTCGCCCACCGCGCGGTTCGCCTTCACGTCGCCCTCGTCGACGCCGGTGACGGCCGCGACCTCGACCTCCTCGTCGACGGTCGGATCCGTCCGGAGTTCCTCGTAGGCGTTGATCGCCTGGAACAGCACGTTCACGTCCGAGTCCTCCGGGTCGGCCGTCGCCAGCTTCACCGCCGCGGCCTCGACCTCGTCCCGGCCGATGACCGGCGTTCGGACGCCGGTCTTGCGGCCGAGGTCGTCGTCGAGGTCCACGGGGAGGACGAGGATCATTGCCGTACGGCGGGTTGTCCCTCCGAGTATATCTGCCTTCGGGGGAGAACGCGGGACATCGGCCGGCAGTACGTAGCCGCCGCCACCCGGGGCGACGCCCCTACCCGACGCCCGCGGAGGAGCGGCGACGGCACCTACTGGGTGGCTCCGGTCGCTTCTACGTTTCGCCTCGGGTCGCCGGTGGGGTTTTGGGCTCCCGCCGAGCACCCCGGGACATGAACAAGCCGCTGAGCGCCGTGATCGGCGGGGCGACCGGGACTGCCGTCCTCACGGTCGCGCTGCTCGTCATCGAGGTGGAGACCCGCTCGCGGATCGGCCTGTTCGAGGTGGTCGCCCGCTTCGTCGGCGTCGGCGACAACGTCGCGCTCGGGTTCGTCCTGTTCGTCCTCGCGGGGACGGTCGCGTGGCCGCTCGTGTTCGTCGGCCTCGAGGCGTACCTGCCGATGGGCCCCGACCCGGCCCTCCGCGGCGCCGGCTTCGCGCTCCCGCTGTGGGTCGCGTTCGTCCTCCTCGGCCGCGGCGACCTCTCGGGCGCCATCCTCATCGTCTTCGGCGTGCTCACCCTGTTCGCGCACGTCGCCTACGGCTTCACCCTCGGGTCGGTGTACGGCCGGCTCTCGGGCGAGACCGCGGCCCGACGGCCGGGCTATCCGGACGCGGTCGACGACACGGAGCGGTGAGAACCCGCCCGCACCCATAAGTCGGTCCGTGTCCTGTGGTGACGTATGTCGATCGGTCTCCGCACGGTCGTCGCGGCCGCGGTCGCGGTCGGCGTCGTCGCCGCGGCGCTCCTCCTCGCCGCGCGGGTCGGCCGGGTCGCCCGCCGCCGGGCCGGCACGGTCGCCGACGGGGGACGGCCCGGCGGCGAGGTCGGGGGGACGTACGGGGCCGGCGGCGACCTGGCCGCCCTCCTCCCGTTCGACCCGCTCCGCTGGCTGACGACGGTCGACCACCGAGACATCGGGGTGCTGTACTTCCTGTTCGCGCTCGTCGCCGCGCTGTGGGGCGGCACCGACGCGCTCATGATCCGGACGGAGCTGATCACCCCCGGGGCGACGCTCTGGTCGGAGCGGACGTACAACGCCCTGTTCACCACCCACGGCCTGACGATGCTGTTCTTCTTCGTCACGCCGGCGTTCACCGGCGTCGCGAACTACTTCCTCCCGCTGTTGATCGGCGCCGACGACATGGCGTTCCCGCGGGTGAACGCGCTGGCGTTCTGGCTGCTGCCGTCGTCGCTCGTGCTCGTCCGCGCGGGGCTCGTCACCGAGGTGATCGCCAAACTGATCGACACGGTCGGCCCGCGCGTCGAGGTGCTGTACGCGCTCGAACCGCCGACGACCGGGTGGACCATCTACACGCCGCTGTCGACCACGCTCGCGAACCCGCAGGTGGACCTCATGCTGCTGGGCCTGCACCTCTCGGGGATCGCGACGATCCTCGGGGCGATCAACATCATCGTCACCGTCTACGAGGAGCGCGCGCCCGGCGTCAACTGGGCCACCCTCGACATCCTCACGTGGACGCTGTTCACGACGGCGGGGATAATCCTGTTCGCGTTCCCGATGCTCGGGTCGGCGCTCGTGATGCTGCTCATGGACCGCAACTTCGGGACGACGTTCTTCGCGGTGGAGGGCGGCGGGCCCATCCTCTGGCAGCACCTGTTCTGGTTCTTCGGCCACCCCGAAGTCTACATCCTCGTGTTGCCCGCGTTCGGGCTCGTGAGCCTGATCCTCCCGAAGTTCTCGGGGCGGCGGCTGTTCGGCTTCCGGTTCATCGTCTACTCCACGCTCGCCATCGGCGTGCTCTCGTTCGGCGTGTGGGCCCACCACATGTTCTCGACGGGCATCGACCCGCGGCTCCAGGCGAGTTTCATGGCGGTCACGCTCGCCATCGCCATCCCGTCGGCGGTGAAGACGTTCAACTGGATCACCACGATGTGGACGGGGGCGGTCCGGCTGACCGCGCCGATGATCCTCTGTGTCGGCGGCGTCGGCCTGTTCGTGATCGGCGGCGTCACCGGCGTCTTCCTCGCGTCGATCCCGGTGGATCGCGTGCTCCACGACACCTACTACGTCGTCGGCCACTTCCACTTCATCGTCATGGGGGTGATCACGATGGCGGCGTTCGCGGCGTCGTACTACTGGTTCCCCCTCCTCACCCGGCGGATGTACGCCCGGCGGACGGCGCGCGTGCAGGCGTGGACGATGACCGTCGGCGTGTTCGTGACGTTCTTCCCGATGCTGCTCATGGGCCTCGCCGGCCACCCGCGCCGCTACGCGGCCTACGGGATCCACCTCGACGTCCATCCCGAGTGGCTCCCGCTCCACCTCGTCGCCACGTTCGGCGCGGCGATCATCGGCCTCAGCGTGACGCTGTGGCTGTTCAACATGGTCCAGTCGGTCCGGATGGGGCCGCCCGTCCTCGAGGCGGACGTGTGGGACCTGAAGGAGTCCGGGCAGTTCACCCGGGAGTGGGCGTGGTTCGAGGAGCGCCTCGATCAGCGGCGCGCGCGCCGGGTCTCGGACGCACGCGAGAACGACGACCCGGGCGAGACCGACGACGCACGCGAGGACGACGACTGACGCGCGTCGACGGGCAGGTGCGCGGCGCGGCGGCCGCCGTCGTCCCTCCGCCTCACACGCCGGGGACGCCGAGCGCGGAGAAGCCGCCGAGGCCGAGGACCGACAGCAGTTCCAGCACGAGCGAGGCCGCGACCCACCCGACCAGCGCGATGCCGGCGGCGGTGACCCACCCGCCCCGGTAGCGCCACTTGATGACGCCGAGGTAGACGAGGTAGGTGATGACGGTCCCCAGCAGCGGCAGCCAGCCGAACAGCGCCGAGGCGATCACCCACGCCAGCGCGCCGACGAGCGCGGTCCACACCGCGTGCTCGTAGCTCCGGGCGTTCGACAGCAGCCGCGCGCCCGCGTAGATACCCAGCCCCCCGACGAGCGCGCTCACGACGAAGACCACGAGCGAACTCACGAGTGCGACGACCATACCGTACGGCGCGCCGGGAGAAGATGAAAGGGTGGCGGTCCCGCGTCGCCCCGGGGTCGCGGGACCGAGCGACCGACCGCCGGCCGGGGGCGACCGCTACCGGCCGGCGTTCCTGCCCCCGCCGCCGTTCGGGCCGGGGCGGTCCAGTTCCGCCGTGCACCACGGGCAGAAGTCGAGGTCGGCGTCGAGGTCCTTCCCGCACTCGGGACACGCCCGGGCCTCGGCGCCGTGGGCCGGGTCGGCCGCCGCTGCGCCCGCCGTGGCAGATGCGGTCGGTCCGTCCGCGGGCCCCGGCCCGGTCGCCCCGGCGGGCGCGGCCGCCCGCGACCGCGTCCGGCGGGCCAGGAGGTACGCGTCGACGGCGCTGGCGACGACGACGACTACCGGCGGGAGGGCGTCCGCGGGGTTCGAGAGCGGCTCGCCGGCGTTGAGCGCCTCGACGACCTCCGGCGGCACCAGCAGGGCGACGGCGGCGAAGGTGGCCGCGAGCCAGCCGAGGCCGCGGAGCCAGCGGCGCAGGTACGCGTGGCCCAGGCCCGTGACGAGCAGCGCGAGCAGGCCGGCGAGCCACGGCCGCTTGGGACCCGTCGGCCGGCGGAGCCGGGACAGCTTCATACCCCGATCGGGGGACGCCCCCCGGGAAAAATCCGCCGGTGCCCGCCGGGCGCCCGCTTGCGGGGTGGCGATCGGGGCCCGGGCCGGGACCGCCCGACGCTCGTGCGCCGAGAACGGCCGGGAGCGACGGACCCTAAAGCCGGGCGCCCCTCGTGGCGAGTATGAGCACCGACGAGGCCGTCGACGGCGACGCGGACGCCGAGGAGGTCGCGATCTACTCCGACTTCGTGTGCCCGTTCTGTTACCTCGGGCGCGAGTCGCTGCGGAACTACCGCGAGGAGCGGACCGACCGGGACCTGCCCGACCTCGACGTGGAGTGGCGGTTCTTCGACCTGCGCGGGCACAAGCGGGGCCCCGACGGCGAGATCCACGACGGCGTGGACGACGGCAAGGACGAGGACTACTACGACCGGGTCCGCGAGAACGTCCGCCGCCTCCGCGAGGAGTACGACGCCGAGATGCTCGAGTTCGACGACGTGGCCGACTCCGACTCCTGGGACGCCCAGCAGGTCGCGCTGTACGTGAAGCAGACCTACGACACGGACACCTTCCGCGACTTCTACGACGCCGTCCTCGACGCCTACTGGAGGGAGGGGCGCGACATCGGCGACGTCGACGTGATCGTCGACATCGCGGAGTCCGTCGGGGTCGGCGCCGACGAGGTCCGCGACGCCGTCGCCGACGACCGGCTGGAGCGGGAACTGGAGACGCGGTTCGATGAGGCCCGCGAGCACGGCGTCACGGGCGTCCCGACGTTCGTCTCGGACGGCCACGCCGCCCGCGGCGCCGTCCCGCCGGCCCACCTCGAACGCCTGCTCGAGGGCGTCTGAGCGGCGAACACAACCGGAGTTGCGATAGAACAAGCTATGTTGTTCGCTCGGCGCGACGACCACAAACCTACTTGTGTTCGTGCGCCGACTGTGGCGTCGTGAGCGACGACGGCACGGACGGCGGCGACCTCGGCGTGCTTCGCCACAAGGGCGAGGCGACGCGCTATCGCATCCTCGTGGAGATCGCCGAGCGCCAGCCGGCGGTGAGCCAGCGGGAGATCGCCGACGCCATCGGCGTCACCGCCCAGGCGGTCTCCGAACACCTCGGCGACCTGGTGGAGGACGGCTACGTCGACCGGGAGGGCCGGGGGCGCTACCGGGTCACGAAGGAGGGCGTCGACTGGATCATCTCCCGCACGGACGAACTGCGCGAGTACGTCGACCACGTCGCCGGCGACGTGCTCGGCGACGTCGAGGTGGAGGCCGCGATCGCGGACGGCGACGTCGCGGAGGGCGACGCCGTGGCCCTCTCGATGCGCGAGGGGACCCTCCACGCGACGGCGGTCCCGGACGGGGACGTGGACGACGGCGAAGGGGGCGAGGTCGACGACGGCGACGGCGACACGGATGCGGACGCGAGCGCCGGGACCGCCACGGCCGTCGCGGTCACCTCGGCCGAGGCGGGCGCCGACGTGGGCGTCGCGGAGTTCGAGGGGCTCGTCGACTACGACCTGGGGGCGGTCACGGCGGTCGTCGTCCCGTCGGTTCGCGACGGCGGGAGCGCCGCCGTCGACCCGGACGACCTCCGGGCGCTCGCGGCCGACGCGGACCTCGTCGTCGCCGCCGGGACGGAGGCGCTGGCGGCCGTCCGACGGACCGGCCGCGACCCCGACGTCCGCTTCGGCACCGTCGACGCCGTCCGCGAGGCGGCGATGCGCGGCCTCGACGTGCTGCTCGTCGCCGTCGCCGGGGAACTGTCCGCCCACACCGACGGCCTCCGGGAGACGGCCGTCTCCTACGAGGTCGTCGACGCGACGCCCGCGGACCGATAGCTGTTTTCAGTTCTGATATCTTGAGCCGAGCGTTGAAGTAGGTACTCGCGGATCGACGGGTATGCGCACCGAGACTGCCGTCCGGGTCCGCCTCGGCCTGGCCACCGCCGGCGTCCTCGCGGTGACGGCGCTGGCCGCGCTCGGCCTGGCGAGCATCGCGATCTGACGCACTGCTCGGTTCGGTCCGGGCCGTGCCGCTCGCCGTCCGATCCCCGGCCGCCGCTCGCCGATAGCCGCTCACTCCTCCGGAGCGACGACCTCGACCTTCAGGCCCTCAGGGTCCTCGCAGTAGAGCGCGTAGTAGCCGCCGGCGAACGGGTGTTCGTCGCCGTACAGCACCGCCGAGTCGTCGCGCCGACGGACGCCCTCCGTTATCCGATCCACCTGACCGCGCGAAGCGGCGTGGAACGCGAGATGGTTCAGGCCCGGAGCGTCGCGGTCGAAGTCGCCGCCCGCGGCGGCCCGAACCAGCACGACGTACGTCGGGCCGTTCCGCCACGACCGACCGCCCTCCCAGTCGTTCTTCGGCTCGTACCCGAGTTCCCCCAGCAGCCAGCCCCAGAACGACGCCGAGGCGTCGAGATCCGAGGCGTACAGTTCGACGTGGTGCAGTTGGCCGGCCCGGTCGGGGTCCGCGTGGTCGTAGTCGTCCGACGCCATCCCGTCTACGCCTCCGGCAACTCCTCGCCCTGCGGGACGCCCTGCGCCACGACCGTCTCCCCGGTCACGTAGGAGGCGGCGTCGCTGGCGAGGAAGCGGGCCACGTCGGCGATCTCCTCGCTCGTTCCGATCCGCCGGTCCACGTCCGCGCGGTCCACGTTCCCGGCGGAGACGCCCATCTGCTGCTCGACCCCCGGCGTCGCGACGAACCCCGGGGCGATGCAGTTGACGCGCACGTCGCGGCCGGCCCACTCCAGCGCCAGCGTCTCGGTGAGGTTGATCACGCCCGCCTTCGCCGCCCCGTAGTGGCTCATGTACTGTGCGGCGCGCTGCCCGGCGACGCTGGCGAGGTTGACGACCGCGCCGCCGTCGCCGTCCGCGAGGTGTTCGCCGGCCGCCTGCGTGCAGTGAACCGTTCCGTGGAGGTTGATGTCGAGGATCGTCTTCCAGCCGTTCTCGGAGATGTCCTCGAAGGGGGCCATGAACGACGCGCCGGCGTTGTTCACGAGCACGTCGACCCCGCCGAACTCCTCGACGGCGGCCGCGACGAGCGCGTCCACCGCCTCGCGGTCGGTCACGTCACACTCGACGGCGAGACAGCGTCCGCGCCCCCCCTCGCCGCCGGCCTCCGGGTCCGCGTCCGCGTCCGCGTCGGCGGCGTCCGCCGCGGCGCCGTTGATCGCCTCGGCGACCGGGTCGACGTTCCCCTGCTCGCGCGAGCACACCACCACGTCGGCGCCGTCCGCCGCGAACGTCTCGGCGATCGCCCGGCCGATGCCGCTGGACGCGCCGGTGATCACCGCCGTGTTGCCGGCGAGCGAGAAGCGGTCGGCGGGGTCGTTCACGCCGGCCACCCCGCGGTCGCGGCGGCGGTCGCGCGTCGGGTCGGCCCGGTCGGGAGGGAACCTCGGCTCATCGGGTGTCGGTGTGGGTGCGGGTCACATGAATCCGGGGGCCGGCCCGGACGCCGGGGAGGACGGCGCCGTGCCGGCCGGCTCACTCCTCGCGGAGTTCCCGGAATATCTCGGGGTCGGTCCGGAACTTCAGGACGTTGTGGACGACGTGGCTTCGGACGTTGGAGACGACGGCGCCGTGCTCCTTGTAGAACTCGTGGACCCAGCGCGACTGCGCCTCCCTGTCGGGGAACATCATCACCGCCCGCCACTGGTACTCGCCGGTCGAGAGGAAGTAGAACAGCGTCTGCGGGTCGTCGCGGATGTACGCCATGGCGTCGCGCCACTCGTCGGCGAAGCGGGTGGGGTCGAGCTGGAACTCGAACAGGCCGAACACGTAGTACTCCTCGTTCGGGATGATGGCGTCGCGGAACACGCCCTCCGCGCGCATCTTCCGGATCGACTCGCTGACGGTGACGTGGGACACGTCGATGTCGTACTCCGCCTCCAGCACCTCCGCGAGTTCGCGCGAGGAGATGCCGGGGTCCCCCGAGAGCTCCTCCAGGATCGCGAGGTCGCGCTCGGAGAAGTCCCAGTCGGGGGCGCCGCCGTCGGCTCGGTCGCGCGCGTCGCCGCCGTCGTCGGGGCCGGTCGCGGCCGCGTCGTCGGGTCCGCCGTCGTCCGCGTCGTCGGTCATGGTCCGACATGTACGGGGCGGGGTCAAAAACCGCCGGGAGGGGTCAAAACCCGCTGGCTCGCCGCGCCGCCGGCGGGGTCAGAAGATCCGGTCGGAGATGATGTTCTTCTGGATCTCGGAGGTCCCCTCGTATATCTTCGTGATCCGGGCGTCGCGGTAGAACCGCTCGGCGGGGTGGTCGGTGACGAAGCCCGCGCCGCCGTGGACCTGGATGCCCTCGTCGGCGACCTCCACCGCGCGTTCGGACGCGAACAGCTTCGCCATCGACGCGAACTTCGCGGCCAGCTGGTCGTCGCCGCCCTCGTCGACGACGGACGCCGCGCGGTAGGTGAGCGAGCGCGCCGCCTCGACGTCCGTCGCCATCTCGGCGATCTTGTGGGAGATCGCCTGGTACTCCGAGATCTTCTGGCCGCCCTGCTCGCGCTGCTCGGCGTACTCGACGGCGGCGTCGAGCGCGCCCTGCGCGGCGCCGACCGCCTGCGCCGCCACGGAGACGCGCCCGCCGGCGAAGAACGCCATCAGCTGGTAGAAGCCCTGGTCGACCGTGCCGATGACGTGGTCCTCGGGGACCCGAACGTCGTCGAGCACGATCTCCGCGAGGTCGGACGCCCGGATGCCGAGCTTGTTGTCGATCTTCGTGGGCCGGAAGCCGTCGCGCTCGGTCTCGACGAGGAACGCGGTGATCCCCCGGTGGCGCTCGCCGGGCGAGGTCTTCGCCATCACGACCGCCACGTCGGCGATCGTCCCGTTGGTGATCCACATCTTGTCGCCGTTCAGCACCCACTCGTCCCCCTCCCGCTCGGCGGTCGTCTCGATGCCGGCCACGTCGGAGCCGTGGGCCGGCTCGGAGATGCACGAGCAGGTGGCCGCGTCGCCGGCGGCGACCCTCGGGAGCCACTCCTCCTTCATCCACTCGTCTCCGAACTCCCGGATCATCGTGGTGCCGAAGCCGCGCGACCCGATCGCGCTCCCGATCCCGGGGTCCGCGCGCCACAGCTCCTCGGTGACGACCGACGCCGTGAGGAGGTCCATCCCGGCGCCGCCGTACTCCTCGGGGATCGTCGGCGCGACGAGGTCGTACCGTGCGGCCTCCTCGACGAGGTCGTGGGGGTACTCGCGTTCCTCGTCGTGCTCGCGGGCGACCGGTCGGATCTCGTTCTCCCCGAACTCCCGGACCACGTCGCGGACCGCCTCCTGCTCGCTCGAAAGATGGAACCCCATACCGGGATCGGCCCTTCCATCGTAAAATAGCCACCGCCGGTTCCCGAACGGTCGACGACGGTCCGAACAGGTTCGAGCGCCGGGGCGGTCCGACCGATCGAGGGTGCGTTCCGGTCCGGTTCGCGACGGTCGGCGGGATCACTCCGTCAGGAACGCGCGCACCTCCGCCCGGTAGCCGTCGGTCCGGTCGTGGGTGACCCAGTGGTAGGCGTCGTCGAGGCCGACCACGCGCGCCTCGCCCGCGACCGCCTCCGCGAGTCGCTCGGCGTTCTCGATCGGCTGGAGCACGTCGTCGGCCCCCCACAGACACAGCGTCTCGGCGGTGATCGCGCCGTAGTCGATGCAGGTCGTGTGGTTCGTGTTCGTCGCGACGGCCGCCCGCGCGAGCGCCCGCCGGCCCCCCTCGCGCGTCCACGGCGCCTTCATCCCCGCGACGAAGCCCGGGTCGGCCTCGCCGTACGCGCCCTCCGCGAACAGGAAGTCGAGCTCCTCGTCCAGTTCCTCGTCGTCCCACCCCTCGACGACGCCCGGCACCCCGAGGGAGTTGATGTACTCCACCGGCCAGGAGTCGAAGCAGGCGGCGTTCGACAGCACGAGCCTGCGGACCTCGTCGGGGCGCGCCGCGGCGTACCGGAGCGCGACCCCGCCGCCGATGTCGTGGGCGACGAGGTCCACGGCGTCGAACCCCTCGTCGGCCAGGAGGCTCGACAGGACGTTCGTCTGCGCCCGGACCGACCGGTCGAAGTCGTCGGTCCGCTGGGAGTTGCCGTAGCCGGGGAAGTCCGGCGCGATCACGTGGCGCTCCTCGGCGACGGCGGGCGCGATCCCCCGCCAGAGGAACGACCACGTCGGGATCCCGTGGAGGAACACGACCGGCGGGCCGTCGTTCCCGCGCCCGGCCTCGTAGTACGCCACCGTGCGCTCCCGGCCGTCGACGGCCGCCGTCGTCTCCGACTGGGCCGCGCTCCACGCCTCGTGGTCCGCGTCGATGTCGACCATGACACAGAGTCGCCCGCCGGGGACAAAAATCGCGGCGACGGAGCCGACCGACCACCGGGTGTCGGGAGCCTCGTCCTCCCCGGCCTCCCTGCCCTACCCGTTCGGCTCCCCGTACCGGGTCACGTTCGCCAGTTCCGACTCGTCCACGTCGGCGAAGGCGTCGCGGGCGATCACCCGCCGGTGGACCTCGTCGGCGCCGTCGATGATCCGGAACTGCCGGACCGCCTCGTAGAAGTCGCCGATCGGGAGGTCCTTCCCGATGCCGTTCCCGCCGCACAGTTGGAGGGCGGTGTCGATTATTTCCTGCACCCGGTTGGCGGCGAAGTTCTTGCTCATCGCCACCTGCACGCGCGCCTCCTCGCCGCGGGCGATCCGGTCGGCCGCGTCGCGGACGGTCGTCCGCACGGCGTGGAGGTCGGTCTCGGCGTCGGCGACGTCGTGGCGGACGGCCTGCTTCTCGGCGATGGGCCCGCCGAACGCCTCGCGCTCGCTGGTGTACGCCTTCGCCACGTCGAGCGCGCGCTCGGCCATCCCCGCGAAGCGCATGCAGTGGGTGAGGCGGGCCGGGCCGAGGCGCTGCTGGGCGTGGGCGAACCCCTCGTTCAGGTTCCCGAGGAGGTTCTCCTCGGGGACGCGCACGCCGTCGTAGCGGATCTCGGCGTGCCCGACGCCGGTCACCTCGCCGCCCACGTGGGGGATGTCGCGGACGACCTCGACGCCGCGCGTGTCGGCGGGAACGAGGAACAGCGAACAGCCCTCGTAGGGGTGGACGTCGGGGTCGGTGCGGGCCATCACGATGAGCACGTCCGCCTCGCTCCCGCCCGTCGTCCACCACTTGTGGCCGTCGATGACCCACTCGTCGCCCTCGCGCTCGGCGGTCGTCCTGATCATCTTCGGGTCCGATCCGCCCCCCTGCATCGGCTCGGTCATCGAGAAGCCCGAGGAGACGTCGCCGGCGACGAGCGGCCGGAGCCACCGCTCCCGCTGCTCGTCGGTGCCGAGCAGCTCCAGCGTGTGCATGTTACCCTCGTCGGGCGCGTCGACGCGGCAGGCCGCCGCCCCCAGCAGCGAGCGGCCCGCCTGCTCGAACATCGGGAGCACGTCCCGGAAGTCCATCCCCATGCCGCCGAACTCCTCGCCGACCTGCGGGCAGAACACGTCGTACTCCCGCGCCGTCTCCCGCAGGTCGGCCAGTTGCCCGTCGCTCACGGGCCCGTCCCCCAGCACCTCCCGCTCGACGGGGATCACCTCCTCGTCGACGAACTCCCGCGTCCGCGCCGCGAGCGCGTCGGCCGCCTCGCCGTCGTCGTACTCCATACACTCGGGTCCGGCCGCGGCGGCAAAACGCTACCCCCGAACGGCGGGGGAACCCGGCGCGGACCGGCGCGCCGGCGGAGGGTGGCTGACGGTACCCGGGCAACCCCCGTCGCTTTTGCGGCCCGGTGTGCAACGCGGTCCCATGACCGACGCCGACGCCGGCGACTCCGAGGCGTACTTCAGTCGCCTCGTCGACCCCGAGCGCCTCCGCTCGTACCTCGCGGCCGAGCTCGGCCCCGCAGACGGGTTCGACGTGCGCCGCCACCCCGAGGGCCACTCCAACGAGACGCTGTTCGTCACCCACGGCGACCGCGAACTCGTGATCCGGCGGCCCCCGCCCGGCGAGACGGCCGAGACGGCCCACGACGTGCTCCGGGAGTACCGCGTGATGGACGCGCTGCAGGACACGGCGGTGCCCCTCCCCGACACCGTCCTCGCGTGCGAGGACCACGACGTGCTCGGCTCGGACTTCTACGTGATGGGCCGGACCGACGGCGACGTGCTCCGCGACGACGAGCCCGGGCGGTTCGCCGACCCCGCGCACCGCCGTCGCGTCGGCGAGGAACTGGTCGACACCCTCACGGCGATCCACTCGGTCGACTACGGGGCGGCCGGCCTCGGCGACTTCGGCCGCCCCGCGGGCTTCACCGAGCGGCAGGTCGACCGCTGGGCGACACAGTTCGAGTGGGCCTTCGAGGTCACCGCCGAGGACCGGGCCGTTCCGGAGATAGCCGAGGTGACAGAGTGGCTCCGGGAGCACTGCCCCGCGAGCCACGAGCACACGCTCGTCCACGGCGACTACAAGCTGGACAACGTCATGTTCGCGCCGGGAACGCCGCCGGATCTGGTCGCCGTCTTCGACTGGGAGCTGTCGGCGCTTGGCGACCCGCTCACGGACCTGGGGTGGATGCTCTCGTTCTGGCGCGACCCGGGCGACCCCGCGCCGGCGACGCCGGAGCTGACATCGACGTTCATGGAGCGCGAGGGCTACCCGTCCCGACGCGACCTCGTCGCCCGCTACGAGGACGCGACCGGCATCGAGTACGAGCACGACCGCTTCTACCGCACGCTCGCGGTCTACAAGCTCGCCGCGCTCGGGGAGATGTTCTACCGGCGCTACCTGGAGGGCAACAGCGACGACCCGCTGTACCCGACGATGGAGGAGCGCGTCCCGGCGCTTGCCGAACGGTGCCTACGGATCGTCGACGGGGAGGAGCCGCTGTGAGGCGTCGGCCCCGTCGGCGGGGATGACCGGGGCGCGGCCGCCACGCGAACTAAGTCGGCGGCCGCCGTAGGATCGGCCATGACCCTCCGATCCAGGCTCGCCTCGGCCGCGAAGTACGCCGCGCTCGGCGCGGGCGTCGCCGTAGCGGCGACCCGCCTGCTGCGCGCGAAGGCCGGCGACCTCGAACCGCCGCTGAACGGGATCCAGCGGACGTACCGCTGGCGCGGCATGGACGTCGCGTACACTGAGGCCGGCGACGACGACGACGAGACGCTCGTGTTGCTCCACGGCATCAACGCCGCCGGCTCGGCCGGCGAGTGGCGCGAGGCGTTCGGCCCCCTCTCGAAGGAGTTCCACGTCGTCGCGCCGGACCTCCCCGGGTTCGGCCGCTCGGACCGCCCGCCGCTGCGCTACTCGGCGGCGCTGTACGAGGACTTCGTGCGCGACTTCCTCGCGGAGTTCGAGGAGCCGCGGGTGGTCGCCTCGTCGCTGACGGGCGCGTACGTCGTCGCCGTCGCCGACGACCTCGACCTCGCGGACCTCACGCTGGTGTGCCCGACCGCCGTCGCCGGGCCGGATCCGCCGAAGACGGCCGTCCGGGAGCTGTTCCGCGTGCCGGTCCTCGGGGAGGCGGCGTTCGCCCTGCTCACCTCGAAGCCGTCCATCGCCTACTTCAACGCCGACCACGGCTACTGGGACCCCGAGAAGGTCGGCGACGACTGGCCCGACTACGAGTGGCGGACCACCCACCAGCCGGGCGCGCGGTTCGCCCCGGGCTCGTTCGTCTCCGGACACCTCAACAGCGACGTCGACCTGGCGGACGCGATCGCCGCCCTCGACGTGCCGACGACGCTCGTGTGGGGGCGGGAGGCGACCCTCCCGCCGCTGTCGACGGGGCGCGACCTCGCGGAGGAGGCCGACTGCGAGCTGATCGTCTTCGACGACGCGATGCTGCTGCCGCACGTGGAGTTCGGCGAGCAGTTCGTCTCGGTGGTGTCGGGCGACCGCCCGGAGGAGCCGGCGACGGTGGAGCAGGAGGAGGCCGAGTAGGGGGCGTCCGGGGTCGGCCCGCGTTCCCCATCAGTTCTCCCGCAGGAACCCCCGCGCCGCCTCCGCGATGACCGCACAGCCCTCGACGACCGCCTCCCACTCGACGTACTCGTCCGGCCCGTGCGCCCGCTCGGGCGATCCGGGGCCGAAGACGACCGTCGGGATCCCCGCCCCGATGTAGTGTCTGGCGTCCGTCCCGGCGGTGAACCCGCGGTACCGCGGGGCGGAACGCCCGCGGGTCGCTATCGCGTCGGCGAGCGCCGTCACGATCGGTTCGTCCCGGCCGACCTCCGAGCCCTCGAACTGCACGGAGAAGCGCTCGAACGTCGGGGGGTGTTCGCGCAGCCACTCGCTGTCGGCGACGACCTCGTCGAGGCGGCGCCGGAACGCCGCCTCGACCTCCGCGACGGACTCGTGGGGGGCGACCCCGATCCGGACCTCCGAGGCGAGGTGCGCCGGCACGCTGGAGGCCCACGACCCCGCCTCGACGGTGCCGACGTTCACCGGCCAGGGCGTGTCGTACTCCTCGAACAGCGGGTGCGTCACCGACTCGGCGCGCTCGCGCTCCAACTCCTTGAACGCGCGGCGGATCCGCTCGAAGTGGGGGAGCACCGACTCGCCCTCCCAGGCCCGCGCGGCGTGGGCGGCGGCGCCGACGAGTTCGAGCCGCGCCATCAGGCTCCCCTCGGCCGCCAGGACGACGTCGAACGCGGTCGGCTCCGCCACCAGCGCCGCGTCCCGCTCGAACGGGTACGGCGCGGTCGCCGCCGCGGTCGCGGCGCCGACGCCGCCCTCCTCCTCGCCGACGACGCTCTCGACGACGACCCGGCCGTCGAGGTCCGCCCCCGACTCGGCGAGCGCGAGCGCGGCGTACACGCAGGCGGCGAGGCCGCCCTTCATGTCGGCGGCGCCCCGCCCGTAGAGCCGGCCGTCCTCGAAGCGGGGCGCGAACGGGTCGCCGGTCCAGTCGGCCTCCTCGGCCGGTACCACGTCCACGTGCCCGTTCAACACGACCGTCGGACCGGCGTCCGGGTCGCCCAGTTCCAGCACGCCCGCGACGCTGGGGCGCCCCGCCAGGTCGAGGTCCGCCGCCGGCGGGAACGACGGGTGCGCGTCGAGCGCGTCCGCGTCGGGCTCCCACTCGTAGGTTCGGAAGCCCAGGTCGTCCAGCCGGTCGCGGAGCCACGACTGGGCCGCCGTCTCCTCGCCCGGGAGGCTCCGGTACGAGACCAACTCCGCCGCCGTCTCACGCAGGTCCGACTCGCGTAGCTCCATCGCTCGGTACGGCGTGCGGGCCCGTCGCACATAGGTGGGATGGCGCCGGCAGCCCGCGCGTGGGGCCGCCCGGCCCGTCCCGGACCGGCCGGGGGCTCGGGCCGGCCGACAGGTCGGGTCGGCCGGGGTCAGGCCGGCCGGAAGACGATCAGCCGCTTGCCCGTCTCCCCGTTCTCCTCCACGTCGGGCCGAACCGTGTGTCCGATCTCGATATCCTCGGCCGACAGGTCGCGGACGATGCCGGTCAGCCGCACCGCGCCGAAGTCGACGACCGCGGTGACGTACGGCGGCTCCTCGCCGAAGCCCGAGGGGGCGACGTGGATCTCCGAGAACGTCGCGACCCGGCCGGTGTCGGGCAGGGGCTCCTCCGACAGGTCCCTGTTCCCGCACTCGGGACAGACCCGCCGCGGCGGGAGCGACCCGTGGCCGTTCGCGCACTCGAGGTAGTAGCCGCCCTCCGCGAGCGCGTCCGCCCACTCGTCGTAGCCGGTGTCCGCCGGCGCGCCGGGGTCGGCGTCGCTCATTCGGCCACCTCCAACACGTGGACGACGGCGCTGGCGACCGTCCCGCCCGCGTTGTGCGTCAGGCCCACAGTCGCGTCGGGGACGGCGTCGCTGTTGGGGTGGTCGCCGCGGAGCAGTCTGGTCATCTCGGCGATCTGCGAGCCGCCGGTCGCGCCGACCGGGTGGCCCTTGGCCTTCAGCCCGCCCGAGAGGTTCACCGGGAGGTCGCCGTCGCGGGTGGTGTCGCCGCGGCGCGCGGCGCCGATCCCCTCGCCGGGGTCGAAGAAGTCCAGCGCCTCCAGCGCCATTACCTCCGCGATGGTGAAGCAGTCGTGCACCTCCGCGACGTCGACGTCGTCGCTGGCGACGCCGGCGTCGCCGTACGCCTCCGCGGCGGCGTCGGCCGCGGCCGGCGTGCGGGCCATGTCCGCGCGGTCCTGGAGCGCGGCGCGGTCGCCGCCCTGGCCCGTCCCGGTGATCGCGACCGGGGCGTCCAGGTCGTGCTCCTCGGCGTACTCCTCGGAGACGAGCACGAGCGCGCTCGCGCCGTCGGTGATCGGGCAGGCGTCGAACAGGTGCAGCGGCGAGGCGACCGCCGGCGAGTCGAGCGCCTGCTCGACGGTGATCTCGCGCTGGTACTGCGCGTACTCGTTGGGGACGGCGTTCGCGTGGTTCTTGACCGCGACGTGCGCCAGGTCCTCCCGGCTCCCGCCGTACTCCTCGAGGTAGGCGCGCGCCATCAGCGCGTACGCCCCGGGGAAGGTGACGCCCGCGCGCACCTCGAACAGCTCGTCCGCGGCGACCGCCAGCGACTCGGTCACCTCCGCCGTCGAGAGGTTCGTCATGCGCTCCATCCCGCCCGCGAGCATTACGTCGTTCTCGCCCGAGCGGACCGCCCGGACGGCCTCGCGGACGGCGACGCCCGCGGACGCGCACGCCTCCTCGTAGCGCGTGCCCGCACAGCGCAGCCCCGCCGCCTCGGTCACGATGGGGGCCTGGTGGCCCTGTCGCTCGGCGAGCGCGCCCATGAAGTTGCCGTAGTTGAGGTGTTCGACTTCGTCGCCGTCGACGCCGGCGTCGTCGAGCGCCGCGAGCGCCGCCTCCGCGAACAGGTCGCGACCCGTCCGACCGGCGTGCTCGCCGAACGGCGTCAGGCCGACGCCCGCGACACGTACTCCCGTCATACGCGTGAGTGGTCGCCCGCGGGCCAAAGACCTGCCGGAGTTTCGCGCCGTCGGCGCCGCTCCACGGCGATGTTACTCGAATCCGTGTTCTCGTTCGAGCGGGCGGGCCGGCGGACGCGGCCGGCGCCCCGCGCGGCGACGGGCCCGGGTCCGAGAGGGTCGCCGGCGGCCGACGGGGCCGGACCGGGGGGCGTCGCCGGCGGCGCCGCTGGCGGGTCTGTGCGCGCGAGAAGTTCCGATCGGGGGACTTATCGTCCGACTTACCGGACGAGCAGGTCCTCGCCCTTCTCCACGACGACGCGGAACGGCGGGGACATCTTGTTGTAGGCGCGGCGGTACGCCTCCTTGACGGCGTCGGCCTGGTCGACGTCGACGTACGCGGTGAAGACGGTCTCGCCGGCGTTGACGCGGGCGGCGGTGCCCACGGGCTTGCCGAACGCCTGGCGCATCCCGTCGGAGACGCGGTCGGCGCCGGCGCCGGTCGCCTGCTTGTTCTCCCTGAGGATCTGGTGGGGGAACTTCCGCAGGACCATCTTGTAGTTGCCCTCGCCCAGTTCGCGGATGAGGTGGCGGTTCGCCGACAGGCGCGCCGACTCCAGCGAGCCGTGGCGGATCTGGACGTCCTCCTCGGTGACCAGCGAGATGTGGACGGGGTAGTCCTCGGGGTCCGTCGTCAGGTCGCCCATGTTGTGCTGTGCGATCTTCGAGCCCGGAATCCCGGTGACGTAGTCCCGTCGCGTGTACGACGGCTTGTCGATGTTCCGGTACATGGAGGCCGGTTTGTCGGACATGGTTACTTGTCCGAGTCGACGGCGGTGCCGTGGTTAAAGCCTACGTTTCGCCGGCCCGCCGCGTGCGGAACCCGCACGGGCCGGTCGGACCCGGGCGCTCGCCGACGGCGGTCGAGGTCGCCGTCCCCTGTTCGTCGCCCGGCGCCGACGGTCCGTCACTCGTCGTCTGCGGGCGGGTCCGCCGCCCCCTCCGGCGGCTCCGCGGGGACGTGTTCGAGGCCGTTCGCCGCCAGCAGGTCCGCCGCGCGGTCGGTGATCGACGGCGCGAGCAACACGCCCCGGACCTCGGTGCCGTCGGGCTCCTCGCGCTCGACGGCGTCGACGTACCGCGCGAGCTGGCCCGCCGCGTCCGGGCCGACCCGGCGGCGCTTCAGCTCGACGACGACCGGCCTGCCCTCGGCGTCGCGGCCGAACACGTCGACCGGGCCGGCCTCGGTCTCCCGCTCGGTCGCCAGCGGCTCGAACCCCTCGTCGACGAGGGCCGGGTCCGCGAGCACGCGCTCCTTCAGGTCCGCCTCGCTCCCGACCACGTCGACTGCGCGGCCGCCGGTGACGCCGTAGGCCGCGAGGTGCTCCACGGCGGAGAAGCGCACGTCCAGCGTCTCGTCGGGCGACGTCCGGACGCTCCGCACGCGCAGGCGGCCGTCGCGCACCGCCGCCCGGTGTTCGCTCCCCGGCGGCTGCCAGTTCACCGGCGTGCGCCCCTCGTCGGTGTGCACCAGCGCCGCGCCGTCGGGCTTCAACACGAGCAGGCGCGCGCCCGCCCCGAGCGAGGAGGCCGCGCGCCCGTCGTACTCGACCGTACAGGTGCCGAACAGCGTGACCAGGTCGCCGCGCTCGAAGGCGTCCTCCAGTTCCCACAGCGCCTCGCGGTGCGTGGGCTCGTGGAGCGTCGTCGCGGTCACGGGCACCACCGCCGCCGCCGAACCGGGATCACGTGCGTCGTTGTGCGTCGGCGGAAATAAGCGCCGCGTCGCGTGGGCGGCGGCGCCCGCCGCGACCCGCACGCGCCGGGCGGGAGCCGTCGCTGCCGAGGGCGGGCCCCGCGTCGAACCGGGCTCGACGCGGCCGTCGCTCGGTGTCGGGTGAAAAACTGCGAGAACTGCGGTACGGAGCGGTCTTTCGACCGCCTCGTCGGAACCTTACAGGCGCTGCAGGTTCTTCGCGCGGGGGCCCTTCTCGGCCTCCTCGATGTCGAACTCGACCTCCTGCCCCTCCTCGAGGTCCGGACCGCCGACGTCCTCCATGTGGAAGAAAACGTCCTCGTCCGCGTCCTCAGTGTCGATGAATCCGTAGCCGCCGGTGTCGTTGAAGAAGTCGACCTTCCCAGTTGCCATACACGACACGAGCGCAGGACCACGGTTAACCCTTCCGAGTCGCGGACGCGCGTGTGAACGACCCACTCGCCCCGCCGTTCTCCGGGGCGCTCCCCCCGATTCGCGGGCGATCCGCCGGAGATCCACGGGTGGTTCGCTCCGCTCCCGCCCCGAACTACTCCACCTCGACGTGCTCGTCGAGGACGACGCGCTCGGCGGCGTCCATGTCGGCGAAGGTCGCGGCGTCGGCGGTCACCTCCTCGCCCAGTTCCGAGCCGAACGACTCGGCCATCGTCCCCTCGTCGGGGAAGTACAGCTCCGCGAGCGCGTCGTAGGTCGCCGACTCGGGGTCCTCGGGGAACGAGACGGTGTACCGCTCCAGCCCCGGCAGGTCCGCCGCCAGCGGCGCGTGCTCCTCCAGGTAGTACTCCCGGAACTCCTCGAACGTCCACTCGTCGTCTCGGTCGAGGGTGATCGCGAGCTTCGTCATCGGGGCGACGGTTCGGACACCGGCGACATAAGGGTCGCGGGGCGGGCAGGCGACACCCCACGGATCGCCGGACCCGTCCGGGCCCGCCGCTGACTCACGGGGCCCCGTCCTCGTCGGGCATGGGCCGCGTGTACCACCACGCCCACAGCGCGAGCACCCCTTGCAGCGGGAGCCGCGCCCACAGCGCGGCGTCCGGCGGGTCCCGCATCCACGCGGGGACGCCCTCGACGGTCACGTCGCGGACGGCCATGTGCAGGTTCGCCGGGAAGACGGCCGCGAGCAGTGCCACGAGGCCCCACGCCGAGGCGCGTCGCGTCCGCGGGATCAACACCCCGACCCCGAGGGCGACCTCCGCGATCCCGGAGAGGTAAACGAGGTCGAGCGGCCGCGGCAGTTCCGGCGGGACGACTTGGGCGTACACCTTCGGTGCGACGAAGTGGAGGACCCCCGCGACGACGTAGAGCGGACCCATCACGTACAGGAGCGGGCGTTTGAGGCGAGCGAGCGTGCGGTTCGGTTCGATCGACATTCCGTGGGTCGAAGGCGGGGGAGGGGCAAGTGCGTTGCCCCGGCGGGACGTGGGGGACATCCGCTCGCGTCGCTCGCGGCCGTGGACGCGGGAAAATGCCGCCCCCCGATCGGAACTCGCCGAGACGGTCCGAGCCTGCGGCCGCTTCGCGGCCGTTCCCGGCTGCGGCTCGTCTGCTCAAATCGGGTCGTGGACGCAGTACCACCGGCCGACGGCTCACTCGCTGTGCTCGTTCGCGATGGCGGCCGGAGAATATGCCGCCTCCCCGATTTGAACTCCTGAAGACGGTCCTGCTCGGCTCACGTCCGTTCGCCTGCGCGGGCTGCGACTTCCGTGTTCAAATCGACTCGCGATGGATCTTCCGAATCCGGTCGCTCGCTTCGCTCGCGATGGTGGATTCGGAAAATGCCGCCTCCCCGATTTGAACGGGGGACAGCTCGATCTTCAGTCGAGTGCTCTCCCAGTCTGAGCTAAGGCGGCGCGCATCCCGAAGAACCCCGGCGGCAAGAAAAAGCGTTTCGAAACGCCGCGCCGGCTGGCGGTCAGGCGACGTCGCGCCGCTCCTTGAACGTGATCGTCACGTCGTCGGACTCCACGGTCGTCACGATGGTGATCCAGCCGTCGTTCTGCTGCACCTGATACGCCTCGGAGTACGACAGCTCCACCCGGCTGGTCTCGGTCGTGGACGCGCCGGCCTCGAGGGTACCGACGTCGCGGGTCCCCTCCCACACCTTGTCGCTCTTGGCCGTGGAGTTGCCCGCGAAGATCCGCGTGTAGACGCTGACGCCGGTCGCCGTCTCGTTGCGGTTGTTGGTCAGCCGGACGGTCACGTCGCGGCAGGTCTGTCCGCACTTCTCGATCGACTCGATCGTGAACGTGTACGGCGGGGGCGAGTTGCCGCCGTCGGAGCCGGCCGACCCGTCCGACCCGCCCGCGTCCCCGCCGGAGCCGCCCGAGCCGCCCGAGCCGTCGTAGACGGTCCCGGTCGACTCCGGCGTCGACGTGACCTGGCTCGATCCGCCTCCCACGTCGCCCAGCGGCCCCACGCCGGCGACGAACGCCGCGACGCCGCCGACGCCGACCACGAGGACGACGCCGACGACGGCCGCGACGGCCTTCGCGTTCATCGCGACTTCCCTCCGCAGGTGCGTTCGAGCATCGACCTGCCGTACCGCCCCGATGGGTAAAAGGAGGTGTGGCCGTTCGGTCGGCTCAACTCGGATTAACCCGAGTTCGACGACGAACGCCGGCGGGCCGCCCGCGCGGGCGGACCTGCGGGGGGGGGCCGGCTACCCGAGGACGACGGGGGCCGCGAGGATCCCCGCCTTCACGAGCAGCGACTGGATCCCGAGCAGCAGCGTCCCCCCGATCGCGACCGGGATGACGATCCGGACCCACCAGAGCCAGACCGCCGAGAAGCCTTCCCCGAACGAGCTCCCGAGGTTCAGCTCCGCGGCCAGTTGGTCGTCGGCGACCCAGCCGACGAACAGCGAGACGAACAGCACCGCCAGCGGCAGCAGGAGGTTGAACACGACGTCGTTGTACCAGCCGAGTATCCCGGTGTCGAGCGCGGTCGGGAGGCCGACGAGCGCGATGACGACGCCGAGCGCCACGGCCGTCGGCGTCCGGTCGTACCCGGTCCGGTCGGCGACGTATGCGGTCGGCACCTCGAGGAGGCTGATCGAACTGGAGAGCGCGGCCAGCAGGAGCACGACGAAGAAGCCGAGGCCGATGGCCTGGCCGGCGGGGATCTGGCTGAACGCGCCGGCGAGGGCGGTGAAGGCCGTGCCCGCCCCGCCGGAGGAGGGGACGGACCCCTCGATGGCGAACAGCACCGGGAAGACGACGAAGCCCGCCAGCAGCGCGACCAGCGTGTTCACGACGACGATCGCCGAGCCGTCGGCCGGGAGGCTGTCGTCGCGCCCGAGGTACGAGGAGTACGCGATCATCACGCCGAACCCGAGCGAGAGGGTGAAGAACGCCTGCCCGACCGCCGAGGGGACGATCCCGGCGAGGTCGCCCGCGATCGCGCCCACGTCCGGCGAGAGGTAGTACGCGTAGCCCTCGCCCGCGCCGTCGAGGGTGCCCACCCAGACGGCCAGCCCGCCGAGGAGGACGAAGATGGCGGGCACCATCAGCTTCGTCGCGCGCTCGATCCCGTCCGTGACGCCGAGCGCGACGATCCCGACCGTCAGCGCCATGAACGCCGCGTGGGCCGCGACCGCGATCGGGCCCGCGGAGACGGCGCCGAAGTACGCGCCCGCGTCGCCGAGGTATCCGCCGGTGACGCTGCCGACGATGTAGCTCAGCACCCACCCCCCGACGACGCTGTAGAACGCCAGCGTCACGAACGACGACACGACGCCCAGGCCGCCCGCGACCGACCACTCGCCGAAGCCGAGCGACCGGAACGCCTCGACGGCGTTGCGCTCGCTGCGCCGCCCGACGACGAACTCCCCGAGCATCGCGGGGAACCCGACCAGGAACACCGCCAGGAGGTAGACGACGAGGAACGCCGCCCCGCCGTTGGATGCGGTCTGGAAGGGGAACGACCAGATGTTTCCGAGCCCCACCGCGCTCCCGACGGCGGCGAGGATGAACCCGACCCGTGACGTCCACGTCTCTCGTTCGCTCATGACTCGTCCGGGCCCGTTTCGCTGTGACGCGGATTATTCCTTCGAACGGCCGCCGAAACGTGTCGTCTGCCGAACAGTCGCGGCGGCGGGACCCCGGGATCCACCCACCCCGTCGCTTCGTTCGGCACGCCGTCGGCGACGGAGGGAAGACCGGATCGAGGCGGGTCACCGCGAGTCGACTGCGGCCAGCAGTCGAACGACGAGGTAGCCGTACACGACCGCCCCCGCCAGGGCGAGCGCGTCGCCGACGGTCGCCAGAGCCGCGATCCCGGCGAGCGTCCCGACCGCGACCGACGTGAGCCCGCCCAGCAGCGCGCCGATCGCCAGCCACGCGACGGCGTCGGTCGCCCCCCGGAACCGACCCGCGCTCGGCGGGAAGAACTGCATCGCGAAGCCGACGATACACAGCCCGAGAAACCCGAGGAGGTTCAGTTCCAGGTGGACGGCCGCTCGTTCGGCGGTGACCGGTCCGAACGCGAACGAGAGGCCGAGGGAGACCCCGGCGACCCCGCTCGCCACGCCGGCGAGGACGCCGACGAGCCCGACCGACCGTCGGTCCGACCGGGCGAACGACAGGCCGTACAGTCCGGCGAACCCGACCACCGCCGTCGCCTCCGCGAGCGCGCCGGCGACGAGCGTCGGACCCCCGCCGAGTCCGTGGGCGAGCAACGCCGGGGCGAGCGCGCCCGCCGGGAGGACGACGCGGACGGGACGGGTCGGCGCAGGGACGCCGAGGAACCGGGGAGCGAGACGGACCCCGAGCGCGAACACGAGCAGCACCGCGCCCCCGGCGGCGAGGAGGTGACTGACGCGCGGGACGTATCCGTCCGTGATCCCGGGCAGGACGGTGGCCCGCGCGAGGAGCTCGTAGGACCCGACCAGCACGTAGCCGAGGGCCACAGGCACGAAGGGGTTCGCGTACCGGTCGACCCGCTCGAACTCCTCCCTGCCCGCGCCGGTCCCCGTCTCGCGTCCCGTCAGGTTGTCACGGACCGTCCACAGGAGCGTCCCGAGGAACACGACGACCCCCAGAAACCACGCGAGGGTCCCCGCGCGTTCGACGGCGGCTGGAAGCTCACGGATCGACGCCACCGCCAGAAGCGCCGTGCCGCCTCCCGTCAAGCCGAGGTGAACGCCGGGCGGCCAACTCGCCCGCAGTACCCGCTCGAAGTAGGACGGGATCAGCAGATAGCCCATCCCGAACACCATGTGGAAGACGAACCCGAACAGGGCCAGCACGACCTCCGTTCGACGCGGAGCGCCGAGGAGCGCCACGGCTCGCCACAGGACGAGGAACCCCGCGCTGAGGACGACGAACCGACGCGACCAGCGACTGCTCCCGGCTGTCACCATACGCTGTTGCCGTGGACCATGCTCGGTCGGAACTGACGGTTCGACCGAACTGTCGTGACGCTACGTGCGGTTGTTCGGGTATCGGAAGCCCGAGCTTACTCGACGTACACCCGGGTCACGTGGCCGCCGCAGCCGCACTGCTCGACGTACTCCCACTCCGGGTCGTAGCCCTCCACTCGTTCGTCGAGGGCATCGTAGAGGTACTCGGAGGGGTGGCCGTGGTCGCCGTGGGTGACGAGGTTGACGTGGTTCCCCGGCTCGGTGTGTTCGATCGCGTCGACGGCCTGGGAGACGACGAGGTCGCGGTCGGAGGCGTGTCGCGGCTGTTCGAGGTTCGCCGACCACGAGGTGTCGTGCGTCCGGTCGGTGACGGGGTCGGCCTCCGTGTGGTCGTGGTCGTCGTGGTCGTGAGCGGAGCTCATTCTCGTCCGGACGTACCAGTCGGACGGGGAAAGGCGCGTGGCCGAACGTGTTCGCGCGACGGGCGCACCGGTCTCCGTCCGGGTCCCCGCGACTGCGGTACCCGACCGGACGCAAGCGCACCGTCGCTGCGCTCCTCGCGGCGCCGGCGACAGAACTGGGCTCGGGCGGAGTTGAACCACCGATCTCTTCCTTGTAAGGGAAGCGTCATGACCACTAGACCACGAGCCCGCACCCGGAGTGATCGGATGCGCGTGAATAACCCTTGCTCTTCCCCGATACGCTTTCCCCCGCCGCGACCGTGAGCTGTGACGTGCGAGACCGTGTCCCGCTCGCGGCCGTCCTCCTCGCGGCGCTCGTCCTCCTCGCCGGCTGTGTCGGCACCGTGACCGACGCGGCGAACGACGGCGAGTACGACCGGACGACCGTCACCGCCTACGACGAGGACGGGACCGAGCTCGCGACCGTCGAGGTGCGCGTCGCCGACACCTACAGCAAGCGCTACACAGGGCTCTCCGACACCGAGTCGCTCGGCGAGGACGAGGGGATGCTGTTCGTCCACGACGAGGAGGACCGGTACGCGTACGTGATGCGCGACATGGCGTTCCCCATCGACATCGTGTTCGTCGCCGCTAACGGCACGATCACGCGGATCCACCACGCCGAACTCCCGCCCGAGGGGACGGGCGAGTCCGACCTCACGCGCTACCGCGGGGTCGGCAAGTACGTGCTGGAGGTGCCCTACGGGTGGACGGACGAACACGACGTGTGCGAGGGCGACCGGATCGAGATCGCCGGCGACTACTGACGCCGCGAGGACGACTGGCGGGCCGGTGACGACGGCGGACCGCCGTCGACTCTGTCGGTCGGCGGCGACGGCCGACCGAACCCCGAGGACACCACCGTATTTCGAATCGAAGCGAACCGTTTAGGGGGTTGGTGTCGCTGAGAGTATGTGATGAGCCATCCCTCCGACGAGGACGATCCCTTCGAGGACATCCGTGAGAAGACGGATAACCCGATGAAGCGGTTGTTCCTCGAGTACGGGGCCCCCAACGCCCGCTTCTTCGGGCTGGGATTCCTCGGCAGCGTCGCGGCGCGGGTCCTCGACCTGCTCCCCCCGCTGCTCCTGGGCCTCGCGATCGACGCCATCTTCCGGCAGGACGCGCCGTTCGAACTGCCGCTGGTCCCCGCCAGCGTGATCCCGGCCGGGCCCCGCGACCAGCTCGTGTTCAGCCTCGCGCTGATCGCGTTCGCCTTCTTCGGCGGGTCGGTGTTCCACTGGGTCCGCAACTACGGCTGGAACTCCTTCGCCCAGAACATCCAGCACGACATCCGGACGGACACCTACGACAAGATGCAGCGGCTGAACATGGACTTCTTCGCCGAGAAGCAGACCGGCGAGATGATGTCCGTCCTCTCGAACGACGTGAATCGCCTGGAGCGGTTCCTCAACGACGGCATGAACTCGGCGTTCCGGCTGGCGGTGATGGTGATCGGCATCGCGTCGATCATGTTCTGGCTGAACCCCCGGCTGGCGCTCGTCTCGCTGCTGCCGGTGCCGATCATCGCCGTCACCACCTGGAAGTTCATCGACGTGATCCAGCCGAAGTACGCCGACGTTCGCAAGACCGTCGGGCACCTCAACTCCCGGCTGGAGAACAACCTCGGCGGCATCAAGGTGATCAAGACGTTCAACACCGAGGGCTTCGAGTCCGAACGCGTCGAGGACGTCTCCGGGGAGTACTACGACGCCAACTGGGACGCCATCAACACCCGGATCAAGTTCTTCCCCGCGCTGCGGGTGATCGCGGGCATCGGCTTCGTGATCACGTTCGGCGTCGGCGGCTTCTGGGTGCTCGGCGACGCGCCGTTCTGGCTGACCGGCGGCACCGAGCTCCGGGTCGGGACGTTCACGACGTTCATCCTCTACACCCAGCGGTTCATCTGGCCGATGGCGCAGTTCGGCTCCATCATCAACATGTACCAGCGCGCCCGCGCGTCGAGCGCCCGGCTGTTCGGGCTGATGGACACGCCCTCGCGCATCGTCGAGGACCCGGCCGCCGAGGAACTCGTCGTCGAGGACGGCGAGGTCGTCTACGACGGCGTGACGTTCGGCTACGACGACGAGGAGGTCATCGTCGACGACGTCTCCTTCGAGGTCGACGGCGGCGACACGCTCGCGCTCGTCGGACCCACCGGCGCCGGCAAGTCGACCGTCCTGAAGCTCCTCCTGCGAATGTACGACGTGGACGAGGGGAGCATCGAGATCGACGGCCAGGACATCCGCGACGTCACGATCCCGAGCCTCCGGCGGTCGCTGGGGTACGTGAGCCAGGACACCTTCATGTTCTACGGGACGGTCCGCGACAACATCGCCTACGGCACCTTCGGCGCCGACGAGGAGGAGATAGTCGAGGCGGCGAAGGCGGCGGAGGCCCACGAGTTCATCACGAACCTCCCCGACGGCTACGACACCGAGATCGGCGAGCGCGGCGTGAAGCTCTCGGGCGGGCAGCGCCAGCGGCTCTCCATCGCCCGGGCGGTGCTGAAGGACCCCGAGATCCTCGTGCTCGACGAGGCGACCTCCGACGTCGACACGGAGACGGAGATGCTCATCCAGCGCTCCATCGACAAGTTGACCGAGGACCGCACCACCTTCGCCATCGCCCACCGGCTCTCGACGATCAAGGACGCCGACACGATCGTCGTGCTGGAGGACGGAGAGATCGCAGAGCGCGGCACCCACGAGGAGCTCCTGGAGGAGGACGGCCTCTACGCGCACCTGTGGGGGGTGCAGGCCGGCGAGATCGACGAGCTCCCCCAGGAGTTCATCGACCGCGCGGCGCGGCGCGCCTCCCGGACCGAGGCGGAGGCGGGCGACGACTGAGGCGACGGAGGAACGCCGGAGGGTCCCCGTGCCGCTCCGCTCACGAACGGAGCGGGGCGACCGTAGGGGCCCTCTGTGGGACGCGAACGGACGAACCTTCTTTACCGATACCGCACCAGCGACCCCGATGCGCTGACGTTCGCGGCGCGTCGGGACACGGGGTGCGAGGCCGACGGAAGGAGGCCCCGATGCGAACGGCGACAGCCGTGAGCGTGCGTGGCCCGACGACGCGCCGACGGTCACCCGCACCGCGCACCCGCTGCCCCGAGCACGGCCACCTGTTCGGCACCGTTCGAGCCGCCGCGCTCGCGTCATCCGCGCCTTCTAAGTCGCCCACCGCCGTCACCTCGGACGATGAGTTCCTTCCGTACGCTCGACGACCTGCCGCCGGAGCAGCGCGTCCTCGCCCGCCTCGACCTCAACTCCCCCGTCGAGGACGGCGTCGTACAGGACAACCGCCGCTTCTCCCGGCACGCCGAGACCGTCGCCGACCTCGCCGGGGCGGGCCACCGCGTCGCGCTCATGGCACACCAGGGGCGCCCCGGCAGGGACACCTTCGTCTCGCTGGAGCAGCACGCCGACATCCTGGCCGAGCACGCCGGCGTCGACGTGGACTTCGTGGCCGACACCTTCGGCGAGGAGGCGCTGGCGGCGGTCCGCGACCTCGACGCGGGCGAGGTGCTCCTGCTCGAGAACACCCGGATGACCGACGACGAGCTGCCGGAGAAGGAGCCCGAGGAACACGCGAGCAGCGAGTTCGTGGAGACGCTGGCCCCGGAGTTCGACGCGTACGTGAACGACGCGTACTCGGCGGCCCATCGCAAGCACGCCTCGTTGGTCGGCTTCCCCCTGAAGCTCCCGAGCTACGCCGGTCGCGTGATGGCGACGGAGTACGAGGCCAACACCGCCATCGCCGAGCGGGAGTTCGACGCCGACGTGACGATGGTCGTCGGCGGGACGAAGGCCACCGACGTGATCGGCGTCATGGAGGCGCTCGACGACAAGGTCGACCGGTTCCTGCTCGGCGGCGTCGCCGGCGAGCTGTTCCTCCGGGCGGCGGGGTACCCCGTCGGCGAGGACGTCGAGACGGACCTCTTCGACGAGCAGTGGGCCGCCAACGAGGAGACCATCCGCTCGGTGCTGGACGAGCGGCGCGAGCAGGTGACGCTCGCCTCGGATCTGGCGTACGAGGACGGGAACGGCGACCGCGCGGAGGTCGCCGTCGACGAGATCGCGGAGAAGGAACACGCGTTCCTCGACATCGGCTCGGAGACGGTCGCGGCGTACGAACCGGCGATCCGCGACTCGGAGGCCGTCTTCGTCAAGGGCGCGCTGGGCGTCTTCGAGGACGAGCGCTTCAGCCACGGAACCGTCGGCGTCCTCGAAGCGATCGCCGGGACCGACTGCTTCTCGGTCGTCGGCGGCGGCGACACCTCCCGCGCCATCGAGATGTACGGGCTGAGCGAGGACGACTTCTCGCACGTCTCGATCGCCGGAGGCGCCTACATCCGCGCGCTCACGGGCGAGCCCCTGCCCGCCGTGGAACTGCTGATCCGGAGCGCCGAGGCGGACGCCGACACGTAACCCGACCGCCGGCGGCGTCCCGGTCGGGCGCGCCGACGGGGTGGATTGATTAGCCGCCGCCGCGACCCGGCGGACATGCTCGTCGGCGTCGTCTCCGACACCCACGACAACGCACGGTACGTCGATCGCGCGGTCGAGGCGTTCGCGGACGCGGGCGTCGACGTCGCGATCCACTGCGGCGACGTGGTCGCGCCGTTCTCGGCGACGCCGTTCGACCCCGACGCGGCCGACGCGGACTGGGCCTTCCACGCCGTCCGCGGCAACAACGACGGCGAGTGGGCGCTGGCGGACGCGGTCGGGGCGTTCGGCACCTACCACGGCGAGTTCGCCGAGGTGACACTCGACGGCACGGCGTTCGCGGTCTACCACGGCACCAGCGAGCCGATCGTCGAGGCGCTGATCGACTGCGGGAGCTACGACTACGTCTGCCGGGGCCACACCCACGAGCGGGTCCACGAGGAGCGCGACGGGACGGTCCACCTCAACCCCGGCGGGGTCCCGATCCCGGGGCGGGAGGAGGAGCCCGCCGCGGTGCTCGTCGAGACGGGGACGGGGGAGGTGACGTTCCGGGACCTGGGGTAGGCAGGGCGCGCCCGCGAGCGCGCCGCCGCCCCTCCGAGGCACCCCTTCGGTCGGCCTCGCTCCGTTCCCCGAGACGCTCACCTCACTCCGTTCAGTTCGCGTCTCGCCCCGTTCGTGGGCGGAGCGGCACGGGGGCCGCTCCGCCGTCACTCCGAGGCGTTCGCTCCCTTCGGTCGCTCACGCCTCGCCTCAATCGTCGCTGTTGCTCTTCGGAACGACCCGCTGGCGCTGCCCGTCGAACAGCGACTCCAGCCCGACGCCCAGCGTCTCGTCGGTCGTCGCCATGCTGGTCTCGCGGTCCTCCCAGTCCAGCAGGGCGCGGACGGCGTCGATGTTCTCCGGGATCACGTCGGACTCCTGGTGGATCGACTGGAACAGGTAGAGGTCCCGGCCCTCCATCGAGACGGAGTTCTCCCAGATGCAGTTCTCCCAGAGGTCGCCGCGCGGGCGGCCGGTGTCCATCGCGAACTCCTTGAGCTTGCCCGTCCCGTCGATGCCGGTCTCCTCGGGCACGAGGAACAGCCGAGACTCGTCCGAGAGCAGTTCCCGGACCTCCGCGGCGGAGGGGTCCGCCTCCAGCGTCACGTTCACCGAGTGGAGGTGCATCAGCGTCGCGGGCACCTTCACGCCGAGGGTGTCGATGTCCACGTCGGGGAAGATGGTGTTCACGTCCGGGCCGTGGTGGGAGGGGATCTCCACCGGGTCCGGGAGGATGTCGTTGATCGGACCACGGGAGGTCTGGCCGGGATCGCCGCCGCGGCGCACGAGCGTGACGCGGACCTTCTCGACGCCGTATTCCTCCCGCAGGGGCGCCAGCAGCCGAGAGAGCCCGGTCGTGTTGCAGGAGACGACCCGGGCGGTCTCCACGTCGGCGGCGGCCGCGTTCCCGTAGTTCGAGCGGGCGTTGAAGCTCACGTCCGCGACGTCGGCGTCCTCGCCGCCCTGGAAGATGGCGGGCGTGTCGTATCGCTCGTACAGCCCGCGGTTGTCCGCGCCGATCCCCGACGGCGTCGTGTCGACCACGACGTCGGCGGTCATCACCATGTCCTCGACCTCCCCCGCCAGATCGATGCCCGCCTCGTGGAAGCGGTCGGCACGCTCGGGGATCGCGGCGTACAGCGGGTATCCCTTCCGGACAGCCGCCTCCGCCTCGTAGTTCGGGCGCGTCTTCGCGACGCCCGTCAGTTGCATGTCGGGCTGTGCGGCCACCGCGTCGGCGACGCGCTTGCCGATGGTGCCGTAGCCGTTGACGCCCACCTGGATCATTGGCGGGAAATCCTTCGCGCCCGGGGTTAATCGTTACGGGATCGCTAACCGGAAAACAACTACAGACCGAGTAAGCGCGCCGAATTCGGCCGATCCGTCGATCCCCGTCGTCCGGGTGACGCCGACGACCGATCGGTCACGGACCGCCGCTCCGACAGGTCCAAGCGGCGGCGGGGCGCAGGCGAACGCATGGACGACGACCTCCGTTCGGCCGCGGAAACGGCGATCCACCAGTGTCTCGACCTCGGGAGCGACGAGTCGCTCGCGGTCGTGACCGACGACGAGCGCGAGGCCATCGGCGAGGCGCTGTACGCCGTCGCCGCCGAGGTGACCGACGACGCGAGCGTGATCCGCTACCCGCCGGCGGGCCAGCACGGCGAGGAGCCGCCGGCGCCCGTCGCCGCCGCGATGCGGGAGGCCGACGCCTTCCTCGCGCCGACGACCAAGAGCCTGAGCCACACCCGGGCCCGCGGGGCCGCCTGCGACGCGGGCGCCCGCGGCGCGACGCTCCCCGGCATCACGCGGGAGGTGTTCCTCGCGGGCCTCGACGCCGACTACGAGGCCATCGCCCGCCACTGCGCCGAGGTACGCGAGCAGGTCGACGACGCCGAGGAGATTCGGGTGACCACCGAGGCCGGCACTGACATCACCTTCGAGCCGGGCGACCGCGAGTTCCTGTCCGACACCGGCGACGTGAGCGAGCCGGGGTCGTTCTCGAACCTCCCCGCGGGCGAGGTGTTCGTCAGCCCCGAGACCGCCGACGGAACGTACGTCGTCGACGGGACGATGATGCCGTACGGGCTGCTGGAGGGGCGGGAACTCCGCTTCGAGGTCGAGGACGGCTTCGTCACGGACATCTCCGACGACGAGGTGCGCGAGCAGGTCGAGGCGGCCGCCGAGCAGGTCGGCGAGGACGCCTACAACCTCGCGGAACTCGGGATCGGGACGAACGTGGGCGTCACCGACCTGGTCGGCTCGGTCCTGCTCGACGAGAAGGCCGCCGGCACCGTCCACATCGCCATCGGCGACGACGCGGGCATCGGCGGCGACACGGACGCGCCCCTCCACCTCGACGGGATCGTGACCGAGCCGACCGTCTACGCGGACGGCGCGGAAGTGAAACTTCCGCGGTGAGCGAGCGGCGAAGCCGTAAGCGGAGGAGGTCGTCGACCCCCCGGAAACCGGGCGGTGAAACCGCGAGACTGCCCGGAAGTGAGATCCCCGAGCCGTCGTCGGGGACCGATCAGTGCCCGCCCGTACCGGCGCGCCAGCGCCGCTCTAGCCCCCACACGAACGCGAGCTTCAGCGCCATCGACGCCGCGCCCGCGACGGCCGCGCGGACCGGCCGACGACGGTAGGCGGCGTAGAGGGCGTAGGCGGTCGCCGAGCCGGAGACGGCGTTCAGACGCTCCCAGCTCCCGGGGGACACCTCCCCGCGGAGCCACGCGCGCTCGGCGTCGACGGCGCGGGTTATCCACGCGGGGTCGACCGCCGGGCCGCGCTCGACGCGCGGGAAGGCGACCGGATTGATCGCGGTCCACGCCAGCGCCAGCGCGAGCACCCGGCGGCTCCGCGTGTACGCCGCGAGCAACAGCAGGGGCGTCGCGAGCAGGCGCGACCACCCGCTCTTGGGGTTCGCGTGTCGCTCCCAGAAGATGTCGAGGTCGGCGAACCGATGTTTGAAGTCCATACCGGACCCGACGGCGAGAGAGCGTATAAGCGGCACCCGGCGAGCGACGGAACGGAGCGACCCGACCGGCCCGACCGGCCCGACCGGTCGGCCCCGTTCGGCGCCTCAGTCGACGTGACGGACGGCGTCGAACAGCCCCTGAAGCGTGGAGACGGTCCGATCGTCGTGCGCCCGCGGGTCGAGGTAGAACTGCGCGCGAGCGCCTGTCCGGTGGACGCCGGTCACGAGCGTGTGCAGGAAGCGGTACGCCTCCCGCAGGTCGACGTACTGGAGCAGCGCGGTCACGGAGTCGAACGCGACGAAGAGGCCGCCGTGGGTGCGCGCCTCGTCGAGCGCGTCCTGCCACTTCATGCACAGGCCGGTGAGGTCGTGCGGGTGGGCGGCCTCGGCGGCGAACGACCCCCCGTCGGCGGCGACCCGCGGGCCAGGTACCTCGCCCGTCCCCGAGGCGTCGACCACCATGTGACACGGCGGGGAGCCGACCTCCGCGCGCCAGCGCTCGTGGAGCGTCACCGGGTCGGCGTCGTAGGTGAACTCCACCACCGTCGGGTGCTCGACGTACCCCGTCACGGCCTGCCGCTTCAGCGTCGTCCGCCGTCCGGGACCCGGCGGCGTCAACGCCAGTTCAGCCTTCGCCGTCCGTGGTCGCGGTTCGCCGGCGTCCTGCCCCTCGACGCCGGCGCCCTCGCCCGTCGCGTGTCCCGCCCTCCCGCGCCCGCTCATGTTGTCTACCGCCGCCGACGCGGGTGGTGTACGTAATCGGTTCCCCCGGATTCTCACCGACGATATCCGGCCGATCGCGACGACGGCCTCAGTGGGCCGCGCCGCCGAGGAACAGGGTCCGGACGACGACGAACACGCCGACGAGGAAGTAGACGCCGATGAGCATCCGCATCACGGTCGACTCGGAGAGGCGGTTGTTGAGGTAGGCGCCGGCCTGTCCCCCGAACAGGCAGCCGGTCGCGACGAAGATACCGACGCCGAAGGGGACGGTGAACCCCTCGCCGGTGATCGACGGGACGAACCGCAGGAGCGCGAGGTTGGTGATCAACGCCGCGACGATGGTGACGTGGAGCACGAGCGCGCTCGTCCCCGTCGAGAGCTTCAGCGGGACGCGCCGGCGGAGCGTGAGCATCGCCTGAGTGAGCTCCCCGATGGCGATACCCACCAGCCCCGCGAGCGTTCCCCCGAGGACGGTGACGAGGACGTCCGGCAGTTCGAGGTGGAAGTCGGCCGGGTCGCCGCCGTCGCCGACGACGGCGTCGCCGCTGCCCCGCTGGCTCGGGGAATCGGCCGCGCCGCCCATGTGGTCGCTCGGCGGCGTCTCGGCGGCGTCGTGCGTGTCCGAGAGGACGCGCGTCCGCGGCTCGTAGTCGGCGTCGAGGACGGCGAGCACGGACAGCTCCGGCTTCTCCGCGACCGCATCGACGAGCGACGGGCCGTGCTCGTGCGCCTCGTACAGGACGACCGCGAGCGTCACGAGCAGGCCGCCGAACCCGAGCATGAGCGCGTTCGAGGGGACGAAGTACGAGCCGACGCGGGCGACGGCGGCGACCGGCACCGTGATCGCGAGCAGCCGCGCGGCGACGTTGAAATCGATCTGGTGGCGGTACCAGTACGCGGCGACGCTGGAGGAGTAGCCGAACAGCTCGACGAACAGCGCCAGCCCGACGGCCGCGTTGACCGCGAGGTGCGGGAACCCGGGAACCAGCGCCGGGAACACGAACAGGAACGCGGGAACGAACAGCACGGCGGCCTCCATCGCGAAGGTGTTCACCGTCGTGGCGATGGCGAACCCGAGCACCACGAGCACGGCGAGCCCGACGGCCGGGACGCCCGTTCCGAACACTACCTGACACCTCTGCTCGCGGGGATCGGCTTGCGGGTCGCTACTGCGGTCGTATCCGACGAAAAGCGACGGGTCACTGTGAGTATGGGCCCTGGCGGTCGACCGGTAAAAAGTCCTGTCGACGAGCGGCGGTTTGGGTATCGGTCACGCGTGACAGTTACGGGGAGCACAGCGAGCGGCCCGTCGAGCACGGGATTGATACGCGCCGACCGCGAGGGATCGGCCGATGACCGGGGAGATACGCGCGCTCGACGACCGCACCGTCCGCGAGATCGCCGCGGGCGAGGTGGTGGAGCGGCCCGCCTCCGTCGTGAAGGAGCTCGTCGAGAACGCGCTGGACGCCGACGCCGACAGGGTCGCCGTCGCCGTCGAACGCGGCGGCATCGACGGGATCCGCGTACGCGACGACGGCGCGGGCATCCCCCCCGAGGAGCTCCCGATGGCGGTGGCGAAACACGCGACGAGCAAGCTCGACGGGATGGAGGACCTCGACGCCGGCGTCGCCACCCTCGGCTTCCGCGGGGAGGCGCTCCACTCCGTCGGCGCGGTCGCGGAGCTGACCGTCCGCTCGCGCACCCCGGACGCGGACACCGGCGCCGAACTCGTCGTCGACCACGGCGACGAGGGCGAGGTCGAGCCGGCGGGCTGTCCCGTCGGGACGACCGTCGAGGTGCGCGACCTCTTCGGGCGCACGCCCGCGCGACGGAAGTTCCTCAAGACGCCGGCGACGGAGTTCGACCGGGTGAACGCCGTCGTCTCGGCGTACGCGCTCGCGAACCCGGACGTGGCGGTCTCGCTGGAGCACGACGGCCGCGAGGTGTTCGCCTCGCCGGGCGACGGGAACCGACGCCCGGCCGTCCTCGCGGTGTACGGCCGCGAGGTCGCCGAGTCGATGGTCGACGTGGATTACGAGTCCGACTCGGGCGAGGTCCGCGTCTCGGGGCTCGTCTCGCACCCGGAGACCACCCGCGCGGGCCGGGAGTACCTCACGACCTACGTGAACGACCGCTGGGTGCGGGACGGCGACCTCCGCGGGGCGGTCGTCGACGCCTACGGCGGCCAGCTGGCGACCGATCGCTACCCGTTCGCCGTCCTCTTCGTCGACGTGCCGAGCGAGGCGGTCGACGTGAACGTCCACCCGCGGAAGACGGAGGTCCGCTTCGACGACGACGCCGGCGTGGTCGGGACGGTCCGGGAGGGCGTCCGGGAGGCCCTGCTGGAGCACGGGCTGGTGCGCTCGTCGGCCCCGCGCGGCCGCTCGGCGCCCGAGGAGGTCGACGCCGACCCGGAGGTGGTCGGCGGCGCCGGCACCGACCACGAGCGCGCGGCCGCCGAGCGACGCGCGGGCGAGCGCGGCGACGCGGGAACGGACGGGGACGACGCGGGGGGCGGCGACGACGCGACCGCCTCGGTGCTGGACGCGTGGGGGGGATCCGACGCCGCCGACCCCGCCGACCCGGCGGACGCGCCCGTCGACGGCGTGTCGCCCACCGAATCGGCCGACGGCTCCCCGGACGCGGCCGACGGCTCCCCGGACGCGGACGACGTGACGGTCGGGGAGGGCACGGCCGACGCCGACCGCGAGGGCGGCGACGACGACGCGGCCCCCGGGACGGCCGAGGACGCCTGGCGCGTCGAGGTCGGCGGCGGGTCCGCGAGCGACCGGCCGACGGACCACCCGCCGCGCGGCCCCACCGACGCGACCGCGGGCGACGCGCCGACGCCCCGCTCGTGGCAGGACGAGGGCGGGGGCGCCGCCGGCGGCGACGCGGACGGCGACCGAGGCGGGGCCGACGCGGACGCGACCGACGCGGTGACCGACGCCGAGGCCGGCGGGGCCCCGGGCGGGGACGGGGACCGCGCCTGGGGCGCGCCCTCGCAGGCGACGCTCGCCGGCGGCACCACCGACGAGCGGACCGAGCGCGACCGCCTCCCGGCGATGCGCGTGCTCGGCCAGTACGACGACACCTACGTCGTCTGCGAGACGGACGCCGGCCTCGTGCTCGTCGACCAGCACGCCGCCGACGAGCGCGTCAACTACGAGCGCCTGCGGGCGGCCGTCGACGACGGCGCGCCGACGCAGACGCTCGCGGCGCCGGTCGAACTCGAACTCACGGCGCGGGAGTCGGAGCTGTTCGAGACCTTTCGGGACGCCCTCCGGGAGGTCGGCTTCCGGGCGGAGCGCGCGAACGAGCGCGGCGACGGGAGATCGACCCCCGACGACGACACGAGCGCCCGCACCGTCGCGGTGACGGCGGTGCCGGCGGTGTTCGACGCGACGCTGGACCCGGATCTCCTGCGGGACGTGCTCGCGGCGTTCGCCGACGAGGTGACCGCGGGCGACCGCCCGGTCGCGGAGGTCGCGGACGCGCTGCTGGCGGACCTGGCGTGTTACCCGTCCGTGACGGGCAACACCTCGCTCACCGAGGGGAGCGTGACCGACCTGCTCGACGCGCTCGACGCCTGCGAGAACCCGTACGCCTGCCCGCACGGCCGCCCCGTCCTGGTCGAGTTCGGCCGCGAGGAGATCGAGGACCGCTTCGAGCGCGACTACCCCGGCCACGGCGGCCGGCGCGCGGAGTGACGCGACGGCTCCCTCGGAGAGAGTGCAGCCGCGACGGACGCCCCGACTCACTTGTCAGGTGGTACCACCCGCCAAATTCGTTCGTTTCGACACTTCTGTCCGGTCGACTATCCGTCGGATTTTAGCGGCGTCGGCCCCTTACAGCCGTTCGAGCCGTCGACGGGGGTCGACGGCCCCGTCGGCGGCGCACGCGAGGTGACACGCCATGCGAGGGCTGATCGTCACCACCGACGGCTTCGAGGACAGCGAGTTCAGCTACCCGTTCTACCGCCTCCGCGAGGAGGGGTTCGACGTGTCCGTCGCGACCCCCGACGGCGAGCCCGTCGAGGGCGAATACGGCTACGAGTTCGACGCCGACGTCGACCTCTCCGTACGCGACCCCGACACGCTCGCGGAGGAGTTCGACCTGCTCGTCGTGCCCGGCGGCCGCGCGCCCGAGCGGCTCCGGACGGAGGCGCCGGAGGCCGCCGACGTGGTCGCCGCCTTCGACGAGCGCGAGAAGCCGATCGCGGCGATCTGTCACGGCGCGCAGCTGCTGATCAGCGCCGGCGTGATCGAGGGCCGCGAGGTGACGGGCTACTGGAGCCTCGAGGTCGACATCGAGAACGCGGGCGCGACGTTCATCGACGAGCCCGTCGTCGCCGACGGCAACCTCGTCACCGCCCGCGTGCCCGACGACCTGCCGGCGTTCACCCGCGCGCTGTTCGAGACCGTCGAGGGCTCGCCGGAGGCCGCCGAGCGCGCGACGGCCTGAGGCGACGCGCCGGTCCGGCCCGGCCCGGCCCGGTTCGGCCTGACGGCTCCCGGCGCGTCGCGTCGACCCATCCCGTCCCGGTCGCGGGCGCTCGGCCCGTGACCGCCCCGGACGGAAGCGAGTTCGGACCGTTTTTTGTGCGCCGCCGTCGAGCGGTGCGGTATGACCGACCTCGTCACGTTCGGGGAGACGATGCTGCGGCTCTCCCCCCCGGAGGGCACCCGGCTGGAGACCACCCAGGAGTTCGACGTGCGCGTCGGCGGCGCCGAGAGCAACGTCGCCGTCGCGGGCGCGTCGCTGGGCCTGGACTCTGTGTGGCTCTCGAAGCTCCCGCGGTCGCCGCTGGGGCGACGGGTCACCCACGAACTGCGCGCCCACGGCGTCCGCACGGGCGTCGCCTGGGACGACGCCGACGACGCCCGCCTGGGGACGTACTACCTCGAACCCGGCGGCGAGCCCCGGGGCACGAACGTCGTCTACGACCGCGCCGGCTCGGCGGTGACGACGGCGACGCCCCCGGAGCTCCCGCTCACCGTCCTCGGGGACGCGACGGCGTTCCACACCACCGGCATCACGCCCGCGCTCTCGGCGACGGCCGCCGAGACGACCGCCGCGGTGCTGGAGCGGGCGGCCGAGGCCGGTGTGCGGACGAGCTTCGACGTGAACTACCGGAGCAAGCTCTGGAGCCACGAGGAGGCCCGCGCGACGCTGACGGAGCTGTTCGAGCACGTCGACACGCTGTTCGTCGCCCGCCGCGACGCCGAGGCGGTGCTCGACCGCGAGGGCGAACCCGTCGAGGTGGCCCACGGGCTGGCGACCGACTTCGGCTTCGACACCGTCGTGATCACCCGGGGCGACCGCGGCGCGCTCGCGCTCCACGGCGACGAGGTGTTCGAGCAGCCGGTGTACGAGGCCGACACGCTCGACGCCATCGGCACCGGCGACGCGTTCGTCGGCGGGTACCTCTCGCGGCGGTGCCTCGGCGGCGGCGTGGCCGGGGCGCTGGAGTGGGGCGCCGCGGCGGCGTCGCTCAAGCGGACCATCGCCGGCGACCTCGCGGTCGTCACGCGCGAGGAGGTCGAGCGCGTGATCCAGGAGGGCGAGGGCGGCATCTCGCGGTAGCCGGAGCCTAGACGCATCCCGTCCCGGGATCGGACTGGCGAGCCGCCCACGCGGTCGGCCTACGCCCGGCGGCGCCCCGACTCCTCGGCGTGGTTCAGCGCGGTCGCGTACGCCTCCCGGACCTCGGTGAACCGCTCCCTGCTGCCGCCCTGGTCCGGGTGGACCTGCTTCACCTTCTCCCGGTACGCCTCCTCCACGCTCCCCTCGTCCGCGGTCGCGGGGAGGCCGAGCGTGTCGAAGGCGCTCGCGACGGGGGTCGCCGTCCGGTCGGGGCCGAGGTGGACCTCCGGCACCTCGAACGGGAGCCGTCGGCCGAGGTGGGAGCCGGGCATCTCGTGTTCACAGAGGATGACGAACTCCTCGCGCTCGTCGTCGTTGCCGATGCGGAAGTAGGCGTGCACGTCGAAGGTGATGGCGACCGCCCGCTCGGGGAGGTAGAAGGCGACGGTCGTGCCGTCGAGGTCGGCGTCCTCGACGAACCGCTCGTCGATCCGCCGGAGGTAGTCGCGGATCTCCGCCTTCCGGCGCAGCGACCCCCGGTCCGGGCCGCCCGTCCGGGTCGGCGGGTCCGGGAACAGCCTGCTGGCCGCGAGGAAGACGGCGGCGACGCCGGCGGAGGCGGCCAGGCCGACGGCGACGCCCCACACCAGCCACCCCGGCAGCGCCGCGATCCACTCACCGAACACACCCGCGGTTGGCGTCGCTCGGTCTTGAACCCCTCGCCGACCCGGGCGGCGAACCGCTGAAGGCGCCCGCGTCCCTCCGGTCCTCCGTGGCGATCATCCGCTTCGAGGAGGCCGACACCGACGACCTGACGGCGGTCGGGGAGGGGATCACCCGCCCCGCCCGGGAGGCCGGCCGCCTCCGCACGGGGAGCGACGTGGGCAAGTACGCGGTGTACCACGGCGACGGCTGCGCGGTCTGCGGCGACCGCGTCCGCGCCGGCGACGCGTTCTACCTCGACAGCGGGGCCGGCGAGGTGCTGTGCGCCGAGCACGGACGGGAACGCAGGGGTGACTGAGCGGTGGGACGCCACACTTCGGCGGATTCGGGGCCGGGAGGCGTAGTCTGCCGAGGATCGAGCGTGTCGCGTGCGGCGCGGTCGGTTCGACGGCTCAGCAAATTCGAGGTGGAGCCCCCACCTCACGGAACGAACGAAATGAGCGAGTGGGTCGGGGAGGAACCCGACATGGTACGATACAACCGGTGTACTGCGACCAACCGACTCCCGAACGATCAAGTACCGTCGGATCCCCTCTGAAGTATAGACGTGCGTCGAACCGCCGTCGTGAAACTCGCCGTTTCCGACGAGCAACGCGATGCACTCCACCGAACCGCCGAGCAATACCTGTACTGCGCGAACCGAACCACCGACTACTGTTGGTCCGACACCTCGTACACCGACTGCAAGACCAACAAACGGCAGGTACGGGACGCGCTCTACTCCGACCTTCGAGAGGAAACGGACCTACAGGCACAACTCGTTCAAGCCGCGATTCGTCGCGCAGTCGAAGCCGTCAAAGGAGTCATCGAACGGTGGAAGAAGGGACAGCGCGTCTCGTGTCCCACCTTCACCGCCGAGACGATGGACTACGACGCCCGAAGCGCCACCTTCTACCGCAACAAGGTGTCGCTGGCAACTGTCGAGGGACGAGTCGAACCCTCGTTCGTTCTTCCGGCAGACAGCCCGACTCCTTACGAGCGGTACGTACTCTCCGAGGACTACGAGTTCCGCGAGAGTACGCTTCGGTACGACGGGGGCACCGACGAGTTCTATCTCAACATTTCGACTCGGCGGACTAGCGGTGACGACGCACAGGTTCCGACAGATACCGGGCACCCCGATCAAACGGTCCTCGGTATCGACCTCGGCGTCAACAGCCTCGCCGTCTCCTCGACCGGACGCTTCTGGCAGGGAGACGACTACGATCATTGGTGCCGCGAGTTCGAGAAGCGACGTGGCGAGATGCAACAGCGCGGCACGCAGAGCGCACACAACGCCCTGCTTCGCCTCGGGAAACGAGAGGAAGCATGGCGCAAACAGTATATCCACACGGTCGCCAACGAACTCGTCTCAGAAGCCGTCGAACACGACTGCGATGTAATCGCGTTCGAGGACTTGACCAACATCCGCGATCGGCTTCCGCACGCGAAGTGGCACCACGTCTGGGCGTACCACCGCCTGTTCGAGTACGTTTCGTACAAGGCCCCGGAACAGGGTGTCTCTGTGGCGCAAGTCGAGCCGACCCACACGTCCCAGCGCTGTTCTCGGACGGATTGCGGGTTCACGCACGAGGACAACCGCCACGGGGAACAGTTCTGTTGCCAGAAGTGCGGCTACGAGGTGAACGCGGACTACAACGGCGTGAAGAACATCGGGCTACGGTACGCCCGGAAGCGGACACACAGACTCCGTTCCTCGCCCACGTCGGGGAGCGGAGACGCAGAAATAGACCTGCGTATAACTGGTGGGACGCTGAACGGCGAGAGTCACCGGCCTATTGCTGGCGACTGATCGTCGGGAGTCCACATCAAAGCCCCACCCGCAAGGACCGAGGCGCGGAGTGCCGAGGGGGTAAGGTGGGGTAGTTTATATCATCCCGTTGTCCTTCAGGCCCTGGATGACGTCGTCGACGAGCGAGTCGACGTCCTCGTAGGGGAAGTCCTGGTCGGAGCCGAGCTTCGCGGCCAGCTCCATCGCGGTGAAGGAGACGTCGCCGGACTCGAACTTCGTGCCGGGACCCTGCGGGAGCGCGGGGACGAGGTCCATCTGGCTGGACACCGGGAAGTCGGCCCCGGAGAACGCCTCTTCGAACTGCTCGCGGAGGTCGGCTTCCACGTCGTCTGACATACGCCCAAGGCGGGGCGAGCGCCGCAAAAGCGTTCCGGAACCACGAGGAACACCGGGAGAGTTTCCACAGCCGGCGGTCGGGGCCGGTACCCCCGGTGTTATTCGGCGGGCGGCCGCACCCGGAGGTATGTCGTTCGACTTCGACTTCGACCTGCTGTGCGAGCTGACCGAGACGAGCGGCGTGCCCGGCTACGAGGACCGCGTGCGCGACCGCGTTCGCGCCGTCCTCGACGGCGCCGTCGACGAGGTGCGCACCGACGCGATGGGGAACGTCGTCGGGACGATCGAGGGCGACGGCGACTACGAGGTCGCGGTCGCCGCCCACATGGACGAGATCGGGTTCATGGTGAAACACGTCACCGACGACGGCTTCCTGAAGGTGGACGCGCTCGGCGGCTGGGACGCGCGGGTGCTTCGCGCCCAGCGCGTCACCGTCCACACCGGTCAGGGCGACCTGACGGGCGTCATCGGCTCGGTGCCGCCCCACACCCTCTCGGAGGAGGAGAAGGGGAAGGAGGACGCCGTCGAGGACGTCGTTATCGACCTCGGGATGGACGGCGAGGCCGTCGAGGACGTCGTCGCCGTCGGCGACCTGGTGACGATGCAGCAGACGACCGTCGAGATGGGCGACACCGTCACCGGCAAGGCGCTCGACGACCGAGTGTGCCTGTTCGCGATGCTGGAGGCCGCCCGGGAGCTGGAGGACCCCGACGCGACGGTCCACTTCTGTGCGACCGTCCAGGAGGAGGTCGGCCTCAGGGGCGCGGAGGCGCTCGGGGTCGACGTGAACCCGGATCTGGCGATCGCGCTGGACGTGACCATCGCCTCCGACACGCCCGGCGTCGAGGCGGACAAGCAGGTGACCCGCCTCGGCGACGGCGCGGCGGTGAAGTTGAAGGACGGCTCGGTCATCACGAACCCGAAGGTGACGCGCCGCCTGCGCGACGTGGCCGAGGCCGAGGGGATCGAGCACCAGCTGGAGGTGCTCCCGTCGGGCGGCACGGACACGGCCGCCTTCCAGACGTCGAACGGCGCCAAGCCCGTCGGGGCGATCTCGATCCCGACGCGCTACCTCCACACGGTGACTGAGACGGCCCACGGCGACGACATCAGGGCGGCGATCGACCTGCTCGCGGCGTTTCTCGCCAGCGAGGACGGCGGCCACGACTACTCGCTGTAGTCCGAGCGCCGACGGGGCGATCCGGGCCCCGGAACCGGCGGCTCGACGGGTCGGCTCGTGTCTCGCGCGGAGAACGGGTCGGGGGCCGCTCCGTCGCGTGCCTCTGACACCCCCCTCGGTGCTCCCCACGCGAGCCTTCTCGGTCACGGTGTTGAATGTGTTGATTCAAATTCATTTGTTACCGAATAGTTGCATCGTACCGTCGGCGTTCGGACGGCACGGGGGAATCGCTCGACGCGGGGGCCCGGAACGAGCCGACGGCCCCGGGGCTCGGCGGAGGTCACAGGCGGATCGATCGGGGCGGTCGGGGCGGACGAACGAACGACTCCGGACCGGGAGGCGTTACTCCTCGGGCGGCTCGTAGTCGCCGCCGTACTTCGTGAAGAAGAACGTCAGGCCGAGCGTCGCGACCATCGCGATGAAGGAGGCGACGCCGAGGCTCTTGGCGGAGTCGGGCACCTCCGGCGGGCCGGCCGGCTGGGGCGTCGGGGTGGGGAGCTGCTCGACGACCTCCAGCGTCCCGACCATCCCGACCGACCGGTGGGGGTCGCAGTAGTACTCGTAGGTGCCGGTCGTCTCGAAGGTGTGCTCGTGGACGAACCCCTCGTCCTCGATCGGCTCGTGGCCCGACCAGGACGACCCCGAGGGGGCGCTGTCGACGACGATGTTGTGGCCGTCGGAGACCCACTCGAACGTGACCGTCGTGCCGGGCGTGACGTAGAACGTCTGGTCGGTGCCGGGAACGTACTTGAGCCCCTGCGACCCCGCGCCGACCTCGACGGTTCCCTGACCGTCCGCCGTCGCCTGCGCGGCGGCGGTCCCCGAGCCCGCGGCGACCGCGCCCGCGGCGGCGGTGGCGCCCGCCGCCCCCCGGAGGAAGCTCCGGCGGCTGAGCGTGTCGTCTTCCATGCTCGCGGCTTGGCGTCTCCCGAACCTATATCCGTCGATCGAATCCGTGTCGGGGGACCGGGGCGGGGCGGACCCGGTTCGGTCGCGGCGGTGGTGCGGTCGCGATGCGGATTCGGTCGCGGTGCGGAAGTCAGTAGCAATTGTACCGCAAGCGAGGGCGAAGCCCGAGCGAGCGGCCCTTTCGGCATTACCAGAATCGCTTCGCGATTCTGGTTAGTAGTCGGATTCCGACGGAATCCGACGACATGAACGGGTTTTCGCCGAGCGGTTCCCGCAGCGCGCCGCTTTGCGGCGCGCGAGGAAACCCGAGGCGAAAAGAGGTTCTTTAGAGCCAGCCGTAGTCGTCCACGACGGCCTCGTAGCACTCGACCCACTCGTCCAGCACCTCGTCGTGGTCGAAGCCGGCGAACCCCTCGTTCGTCTCCCACTCGGGCATGGAGCCGCAGGCGACGATCTCGTCGGCCAGCTCCTGCGGGCTGGTCACCAGCCGCCCGCGGTCGAGCCCCTCGACGAGTTCGTGCGCCGACGACCCGGCCTGGTACTCCACGATCCCGACGCAGCCGCACGCGAGCGCCCACAGCAGTTCGGTCGCGAAGGGTTCGTACGTCGCCGTCTGGGCGAACGCGTGCGACCCCTTCAGCACCGGAACCAACTCCTCCTCCGGGAGGTCGCCGAGGAACTCGACCCGGTCGTCGATCCGGAGGTCGGCGGCCGTCCGCTCGGCGTCGTCGCGGGCGGGGCCGTCGCCGACGACCGCCGCCGCCCAGTCGCGGTCGCGAAGCTCCGCCAGCGCGAGGAGGAACTCCCCGACGTTGGCGGCATCGTCCAGCGTCCGGGCCCAGACGACGTCGAAGCGGTCGTCCGTGTCCGCCGACCGGACGAGGTCGAAGTCGACGCTCTCGGGGATCACACGCGTGTTCACGCCGTCGGCGCCGTGCTCGCGCACCGCGGTCCTGACGGTCTCGGAGGGCGCGAGCACGCGGTCGGCGCGCGTCGCCGCCTTCCGGTACTGGCGGTCGGTCCCGCGGTCGGGGTCGCGCTCCCACCAGTCGACGACGACCGGCGTCCGCAGCACGGTCGCGGCGGTCTTGGCGGTCGTCGCGTGTCCCGGCGGGACGGAGACGGCGTGGACCACGTCCGGGTCGACCGACCGCAGGCGGAAGGGGAGCTTCGAGCGGAACGACCCCCGGGACGGCCCCTCGGTGACGGCGTGGTACTCGATGCCGTCGTGCTCGAACTGCCCGATGTGGCCGCCCCACCACTTCGCGCACAGCCAGTGGACCTCGTGGCCGCGGTCGACGAGCCCGCGGGCGACGCGTCGCGTCCGGCGGGTGGCGGGCGCGTCCCGCGTTTCCACCGTGTCCATCGAGACCACCGCGACACGCATCGTGTGACGGGCTACCCGTGGGGGAACAAAAAGGGAGGCGATAGGCCGCGGTGGCGACCGGGACGGCCGCGCGGTCGCGGGCGCCGTCGCCGTCGCCCCGTCGGGTCCGCGGACCCGTTCCCGGCGACGACCCGTCGTCGACGGCCCTTCGCCGACCCGAACGCTTTCGACGCGCGGCCGGGACGGATCCGTCATGAGCGACCCGACCTACGACATCGAGCGATACCTGAACGTTCGCTCGGCCTCCGGCGCCGCGTTCGCGCCGGACGGCACGCTGGCGTTCCTGATGGACACGACCGGCACCCCGCAGGTGTGGAGCCTCGGGGAGCCGGGCGCGTGGCCCGAGCAGCACACCTTCTACGAGGAGCGCGTCACCTTCGTCGACTGGTCGCCCGAGCGCCGCGAACTCGCGTTCGGCATGGACGAGGGGGGCGACGAGCGGGCGCAGCTGTACCGGCTCGACCCCGACACGGGCGTGGTCGCCGAGTGGACCGCGATGCCGGAGGCGAAACACCGCTGGGGCGGCTGGTCGAACGACGGCGAACGGTTCGCGTTCGCCTCGAACCGCCGCGACGAGGCCGTCTTCGACGTGTACGTGCAGGGCCGCGAGGAGACGGGCGAGGCCGCCGAGCTGGTGTACGAGGGCGACGGCTGGCTCTCGGTGGCGGGGTGGTCGCCCGACGACACGCGCCTGCTCGTCCACGAGGCGCACGGGAGCTTCGACCACGACCTCCACGTGCTGGACGTGGAGACGGGTGAACTGACCCACGTCACCCCCCACGCGGAGGCGGCGCGCTTCCAGAGCCCCGAGTGGACGCCCGACGGCGACGCGGTGTACGCCTGCACCGACCACGCCTCCGACACCCTGCGACTGGAGCGGATCGCGCTCGGCGACGCGGGGAGCGACGGCGGGGGTGGAGCGGACGCGGGCACGCTCGGCGACCTGACCGTGGTCGAGGACGGCGGCGAGTGGAACGTCGACGGGGTCGCCGTCGACGAGGACACCAACCGTGTCGCCTACACCCGCAACGTGGAGGGGTACACCGAGCTCACGGTGGGGGAGTTCACCGCCCCTGACCGCATCGACCGGTTCGCCGAGCCTGACCTCCCGAAGTGCGTCGCCGGCGGCGTCTCCTTCGGTCCGGACGCCGACCGGCTGGCGGTCACTGTCACCGGGAGCACCGTGAACACGAACTGCTACGTCGTGGACGTGAAGACCGGCGAGGCCGACCGCTGGACGTACGCCGCGACCGCGGGCATCCCGCCCGAGACGTTCGTGGAGCCCGAACTCGTCCGCTACCCCACCTTCGACGGACGCGAGATCCCGGCGTTCTTCTCGACGCCCGACGACGCGCCCGAGGGCGACACGCCGGTGATCGTCGACATCCACGGCGGCCCCGAGAGCCAGCGGCGCCCCTCGTTCAACGCGGTGAAGCAGTACTTCCTCAACAACGGCTACGCGGTCTTCGAGCCGAACGTCCGCGGCTCCTCGGGGTACGGGAAGGCGTACTCGCACCTCGACGACGTGGAGAAGCGGATGGACTCGGTGGCCGACGTCGAGGCGGGCGTCGAGTGGCTCCACGACCACCCGGTCGTCGACCCGGAGCGGATCGTCGCGATGGGCGGCAGCTACGGCGGGTTCATGGTGCTGGCGGCGATGACGGAGTACCCCGACCTGTGGGCCGCGGGCGTCGACATCGTCGGCATCGCCAGCTTCGTCACGTTCCTGGAGAACACCGGCGACTGGCGCCGCGAACTCCGCGAGGCCGAGTACGGGAGCCTCGAGGAGGACCGCGAGTTCCTCGAGTCCGTCTCGCCGATCAACAACGTCGGGGAGATCGAGGCGCCGCTGTTCGTGCTCCACGGCGCGAACGACCCGCGCGTCCCGGTGGGGGAGGCCGAACAGATCGCCGAGGAGGCGAGCGAGCACGTCCCGACCCGGACGCTGATCTTCGAGGACGAGGGACACGGGTTCACGAAACTGGAGAACCGGATCGAGGCGTACCGGGCGATCGTCGACTTCCTGGACGAGCACGTCTGACGGGGCGACCGCCGCCGGCCGGAGAGAAACCGGCAACATACGTCTCACGCCCCCGCGAGCCCGAACACGAGCGAATGAGTTATACCGCTCTGATACATCGGTAGCGGTGAACCCAACGATGTCCTCGCCGCACGACGCTCGGGTGCTCGTCGCGGTGTCGGACAACTCCTCGGCGTCGGTCGGCGCCGACATCGCGGAGGACATCGAGACCCGCCTCGGGGTCACCACGCTCCGCAAGTCTGGGAGCGTCGCGGCGGAGTACCTCCGGGAACTCGGCCCGACGATCGACTGCGTGGTGTGCGTCGCGCAGGACCCCGACTGCGTCGAGACCCTCTCGGTCGCGGCCGGCGAGGTGCCGGTGATCGTGTACGGCGACGAGATCCCCCCGGTGCCCGTCGACGACGTCATCGCGACCGACGGGGGGACGGGCGTGCTCGCGCGCCGCGTCGAGAAGCGGATCGACCGCGCCCGCGAGCGCGACGCGCTCGCGGAGGCGAACGCGAAGCTCGCGGCGCTCAACACGTACACGCGCGAGCTGACCGGCTGTGAGACCGTCGACGAGGTCAGCGACACCGTCGTCGACGCCGTGACGCAGGCTCTGGGCCACGGCCAGTGCGCGCTGGCGATCCTGGAGGGCGACGAGTTCTACGCGTACGGGCACACGCTCCCGAGCGACGCCGAGGTGCGACTCGGCGCCGACGAGGGGGTCGCCGGCCGGACCTATCGGACCGGCGAGACCCAGATCGTCGACGACTACGGCGCCGACCCGGACCAGGCCCGCGACGTCGAGTACATCAACTCGGTGGTGAGCGTCCCCGTCGGCGACCGCGGCGTCCTGCAGGTGACGTCGGACCTCGAGGGCGCCTTCGACGAGCGCGACGCGGAGTTCCTGGAGATCGTCGGGTCCCACGCCGGCGAGGCGCTCGCGCGCCTCGAACGGGAGGCGGACCTGCGGCTCGAACGCGACCGGCTGCACGCGTTCTTCGACGGGATCTGCTCGCCGGCGGTGTACGTCGAGGAGACCGCCTCCGGGTCCGAGGCGACGCTTCGGGAGGTGAACCCGGCCTACGAGCGCTTCTTCGGCGAGGCCCCCGTTGGCGAGCCCGTCCCCGAGGCGTTCCCGACGGACGTCGAGCGGCGGCTGTTCGGCGAGCGGATCCGCTCGAAGGAGGTTGTCAGCCGGACGATCGAGCGCGAGGCGGACCGGGGACCAAAGACGTTCACCGTCGGGATGGTGCCGGTGCAGAGTGCCGGCCCGGCGGGGTCGGCCTTCGGGCTGTACGCCGTCGAGACCGACGACTGAGCGTCGCCGCCGCGACCGCGCCCGGTCGCCGCGCCGATCGCGGGACGGCCCCGGTCCGTGATCACGGACGTCCGTTAAAGTCAACACCGGCGGCGTCGAACGCGCCGCCATGAGCACACAGGAGCGCGAGGAGGAGCGGACGATCCGCTGTCTCATCGCCAAGGTCGGCCTCGACGGTCACGACCGCGGCGCACACGTCATCTCGCGGGCGTTCCGCGACGCGGGGTTCGAGGTCATCTACTCCGGCCTCCACCGCGCGCCCGACGAGATCGTTCAGGCGGCCGTCCAGGAGGACGTCGACGTCCTCGGCATCTCGATCCTCTCGGGGGCCCACAACACCCTCGTCCCGAAGATCGTCGAGGGACTCGAGGAGTACGACGCCTTCGAGGACACCCTCATCCTCGTCGGCGGGATCATCCCCGACGACGACCGCGAGGAGCTCCTCGACATGGGCGTGGCCGCCGTCTTCGGCCCGGGGACGCCGATGGAGGAGACGATCGAGTTCGTGCGCGAGAACGTCCCCGACCGCGAGTGATGACGGACGCCGCATCGACGACGGAGGCCGACCTGGTCGCGGACCTGCTGGACGGGAAACACCGCGCCCTGGCCCGCGTCATCACGAAGATCGAGAACCGCTCGCCGGGCTACCGCGACATCGTCTCCGAGCTCCACGCCCACACCGGCGACGCGGACGTGATCGGCGTCACCGGCAGCCCGGGCGCCGGCAAGTCGACGCTGGTCGACAAGCTCGCGAGCGCCTACCGCGACCGCGGCGACACCGTCGGCGTCATCGCGGTCGACCCCTCCTCGCCGTACACCGGCGGGGCGGTGCTGGGCGACCGCATCCGCATGGCCTCCAACGTCGGCGACATGGACGTGTTCTTCCGGTCGATGTCGGCCCGCGGCACCCTCGGCGGCCTGTCGACGGCGACCTCGGACGCGATCAAGGCGCTCGACGCGTTCGGCAAGGACACGGTGATCATCGAGACGGTCGGCGCCGGCCAGAACGAGGTGGACATCGTCCGCACGGCCGACACGGTGTGCGTGCTCGTCCAACCGGGCTCGGGCGACGACGTGCAGATGCTGAAGGCCGGCATCCTCGAGATCGGCGACGTGTTCGTCGTCAACAAGGCCGACATGGACGGCGCCAGCCGCACCGTCGCCGAGCTGGAGGAGATGATCCACATGCGCGAGAACCCCGCCGCCGGCCTGAACACGGGCCACCACGGCCCGGTCGACGAGGAGGAGATGGCCGAGGTCGCTCTCGACGACAGCGACGAGGAGGCGTGGGACCCCGAGGTGATCGAGACGGTCGCCACCGACGGCGAGGGGGTCGCGGAGCTGATCGACACGCTCGACGCCCACGCCGCGTGGCTCCACGAGACGGGACGGATCGAGGAGAAGGCCCGGAACCGCTACGCCGAGGAGATCCGCCAGCTCGTCCGCTCCGACACCGCCGACCTGCTGGAGGAGGTCATCGAGCACGAGGGCGGCATCGAGGCGCTCGCGGACCGCGTGCTGGCGAGGGAGACGGACCCGTACACGGTGGCGGACGAGCTCGTCGGGCCCGTGCGGGAGTGCGTAGACGAGGAACTCGACCCGCGCTGAGCGTGCCGGCACGCGACGGCGACGCCCGCGACGGAACGGCCAGCGACGGTAGCGCGCCGTGTCCGCCGACGTAGCGCGCCGCTACTTCACGCCGGTACTCGGTCTACGCGGTGTCGGACCGACATCGTATCTCCAGAAACGGATGTCAGTTCGGTCGACAGGACGGCCGTACTACGCGACAGGACCGTCGTACCGCGCCGGTACGCTGCGTGTAGAAACGTGGGGGTCGGACGAACGGGCGAGGGCATGGCGAACCAGCCAGACGGCGCGGACGACCTGCGCGACGAACCGAACGAACAGCGACGCTGGATCCCGGAGTCGACCCGGCGGAACCTCCTGAAACTCGGCGGGGCGAGCGCCGTCGCCGCGGCCGTCGGGGGCGCGGGGTTGGTGGCCGGACAGGAGGACGACGGCGACGACGAGGGCGACGGAGACGAGGAGGAGGGATCGGATGACGGGCCCGGCGGGAGCGAGGCGGTGCTGGACGACCTGGTGGACCCGACGTTCGGCTACCCGCTCGCCACGGACGAGTCCGACGGCGTGTCCCTGGAACACGTCGTCGACGTGACCGCCCAGGAAGGGGACGGCGACCACCCCGACTTCCCGTCGGAGCCGGACCCGGAGACGCCGGGGTCCTTCCTGGAGGTCGGCGCGGAGTTCTTCTTCGATCCGGTCGGGCTCCACGTCCGCCCCGGCGACCTCGTTCACTTCTACACGCGCGAGGGGCTCCACACGGTCACCGCGTTCACCGAACTGGCGGAGCCGAGCCTCTCGCTCCCGCGGCGGGTTCCCGGGGAAACCCCGCCGTTCACCTCGCCCCCGACGACGCCTGGCCAGTCGTGGGTGTACGAGTTCGCCGACCCCGGCGTGTACGACTACTTCTGCTTCCCGCACCTCGGGCTCGGGATGGTCGGCCGGGTGGTCGTGTTCGACCCCGAGGAACACGACCTGTCGGAGGACCGGTTCGCCGGCTACGGGGACGAGGGCCTGTTCCCGAACGACCGGCGCGTCCTCGCGGCCGAGGAGCTCGCCCCCGCGAACGTCGTCGAGCAGGGGACGGTCGCCTGGGCGGACCTGACCATCGAACCGCCGACCGGAACCCCGGACGGAACGCCGACCGGGACACCGGACGGGAGCGAGTAGGGAACGGAACCGTCGAGGCGTGGACCGCGCGGGGCGGACCACGCCGGACGGCTACTTCTCCGCGAGCGACCGTGCGGCCCCGCCGAGCCGGTTCAGACGTACGTGAACCACTCGTCGTGGTCGTCGGTCCGCCGCTCCACGAGGTCGAAGAACGCCTGCTGCAGTTCCTCGGTCACCGGCCCGCGCGAGCCGTTCCCGATCTCGACGTTGTCCACCTTCCGGATGGGGGTGACCTCCGCGGCGGAGCCGGTGAAGAACAGCTCGTCGGCGGTGTTCAGCTCCCCGCGCGAGATGCTCACGTCGTCGTGGACCTCGTAGCCGCGCTCCTCGGCCAGCGTGATCACCGTGTCGCGGGTGATCCCGTCGAGGATCGACTCCGAGAGCCCGGGCGTGTAGATCTCGCCGTCGCGCACGAGGAAGATGTTCTCGCCGGGGCCCTCCGCGACGTTGCCCTCCTTGTTGAGGACGATCGCCTCGGCGTAGCCGTTGCGGCGGGCCTCCTCGCCCGCGAGCAGGGAGTTGACGTACAGCCCCGTCGTCTTCGCGTTCGTCGGGATCTGCGAGGAGGAGTGCTTGCGCCACGACGACACCATCGCCTCGATGCCGTTCTCCAGCGCCTCCTCCCCGAGGTACGCGCCCCACGGCCACGCCGCGACCGCGACTTCGGTCGGGCAGTCGCCCGGCGAGACGCCGAGCTGGTGGTAGCCGTAGTAGGCGATCGGGCGCACGTACGCGGACTCGAGGTCGTTGCGGCGGATGACCTCCATCGTCGCCTCGGTGAGCTCCTCGCGCGAGTACGGGATCTCCATGTCGTACGGTTTCGCCGACTGGTAGAAGCGGTCGAGGTGCTCCTCCCAGCGGAACACCGCCGTCCCCCGCTCGGTGTCGTACGCGCGCACGCCCTCGAACACGCCCGTCCCGTAGTGGAGCCCGTGCGTGAGGACGTGCGTGGTCGCGTCCTCCCAGTCGACGTACTCGCCGTCGTGCCAGATCGTGTCGACGTCCATCTCCGCGAAGCCGGCCATACGCGCTCGCAGGATTTGCCGGACAATAAATACCACAGAAACCGCGAGCGCGGACCGCCACGTCCCGCCCGCCGGCCGGCCGTTCCGACCCCCGCCGACCCCCATTTACGACCATGAATAATAAATTCGAGATATTTAATTACTTCAGAGAATTAGCGGGCGTCGATGGGATCACAGACGCCACGCGTCGCCGACGAGTCCGCGGGGGAGCGGCGCCCGAGCCTCCGGGAGGCGCTCGTGCCGCTCGCGGTCGTCGTCGCCTCCCTGGGCGTCGGCTCGGGGGTGCTCGGGCTGTCGCCGCACGCGCCGCTGCTGTGGAGTATCGCCTTCACCGGACTGTTCGCGCGCTACCGGCTGGGCTACGACTGGCCCGCCGTCTACGACGCCGCCGAGGGCGGCCTCAGGACGGGTATGCAGGCGATCCTCATCCTGTTCGTCATCTACGGGCTGATCGCGACGTGGACCAGCGCCGGCACCATCCCCGGGCTGATGTACTACGGTCTCGGGCTGCTTTCGCCGGCGGTGTTCCTCCCCGCCACCGCGCTGCTGGCGGCCGTCGTCGCCTTCGCCATCGGCTCGTCGTGGACGACCGTCGGCACGCTCGGCGTCGCGTTCATCGGCATCGGGAGCGGCCTGGGCGTGTCGGCGCCGATGACCGCCGGCGCCGTCGTCTCGGGCGCCTACGCCGGCGACAAGCAGAGCCCGCTTTCGGACACCACCAACCTCGCGGCCGCGGTGACCGACACCGACCTGTACGACCACATCAACGCCATGCGGCTCGGCACCGCCGTCGCGCTCGGCCTCTCGGTCCTCGGCTACGCCGCCCTGGGCGTGTACGCCGTGACCGGGTCGGGCGGCGACACCGCCGCCATCACTGAGCCGCTCGCGTCGACGTACGCGCTCGGCCCGCTGGTGTTCCTCCCCCTCCTCGTCACGTTCGGGCTGGCGGTCCGCGGGTACCCGGCGCTCCCGTCGCTGGTCGCCGGGGTCTTCGCCGGGGCCGGCACCGCCGTGCTCGCGCAGGGGCGGTCGTTCACCGCCGCCTGGGACGCCTTCCTCAACGGGACCGCGCCGGAGACGGGCAGCGACCTGGTGAACGGCCTGCTCGCCACCGGCGGCGTCGCCGGGTCGGGGTGGACCATCGCCGTCGTCGTCGCCGCGCTCGCGCTGGGCGGCCTGCTGGAGGGCACCGACGTCCTCGCGGTGGTGACCGACGCCCTCGCGGACCTGGTGTGGTCGCGCAACTCCCTCGTCGTCGGCACCGGCGGCGCCGCGCTCCTCACGAACGCGTTCACCGCCCAGCAGTACATGAGCATCGTCGTCCCCGGGGTGAGCCTCCGGGAGCTGTACGACGAGTACGGCCTCGACTCCCGGGACCTCTCGCGGGCCGTCGAGGCCGCCGGCACCCCCACCGGCCCGCTGTTCCCGTGGCACGCCGGCGCCGTCTTCATGGCGGGCGTGCTCGGGTTCGAGACGTCGTGGGCGTTCGTCCCGTACTACTTCTTCGGGCCGCTGTCGGCGCTCGCGCTCGTCGGGCTGGCGCTGGCCGGGCGGGCGACGACGCCGACGGAGGCCCCGGCGGGGGCCGCCCCCGCGGACGATTAGGGCGGGACGCGAGCGAAGCGAGGCCTCGGAGCAACCGCGGCAGGGCCTCCGGCGACCCCGTCGCTACCGCCTGAACCGGTCCGTGGGGTACGCTTCCCCGAACAACTCCACGGTCCCCCCGCCGTAGCGCTCGAACCCGAGCGACTCGTAGAACCGGCGACCCCGCTCGTTCGCGGCCAGACACTCGACGTACTCCGGCGTCTCGTCGTCGAGTGCGTCGCTCCCCCGCCGGACGAGCGCCGTCCCGATCCCCTCTCCCCAGTGGTCGGGGTCGACGTAGACCGCGCGGTGCTGGGCGGCGTCGTCGGGGACGAACGCGTGCGTGTTCGTCTCCCCCCACGCGACGTTGCTCACCCCCGCGACGCCGTCGTCGACGACCGCCACGAGGAACAGCAACTCGTCGTCCGCGCGCTTGCGCTCGAACCGCTCCGCCGGGTAGAACTCCGCGGGGTCCGCCGTCGCCTCCGCCAGCGCGTCGGCGTCGAGGAGCCCGTCGTAGCCGCGTCGCCACGAGCGCGCGAGCGTCTCCCGAATCCCGCGGAGGTCGCCGGCGCGGGCGGGACGGACCGTGGGGTCGGTCGGCACGGTCACGTCGTGGTCTGTCGGCGCGGAAAGCCGTTTCGGGGGCGTGTGACCACGCGAGCGCGACCCACCGGCCGCCTCACTCCCCCGCGAGCCACCCGTCGAACCGCCGCCTCCCGAGCGCCACGAACTCGTAGTCGAACCCGAACACCTCGTGGGTGCAGGTGCCGGACCAGTCCGTCTCCCGCATCGCCGCCGCGAGGTCCTCGAACGGCCGGTCGCCGACGCCGACCGGCAGGTGCTCGTCCTCGCCGGACTCGCCCCGCCGGGTGTTCAGGTGGACGTGGTCGATCCGGTCGCCGTGCTCGCCGAGCAGATCCGCCTGCCACGCGAGGTCGTACCCGGAAACGAGGGCGTGGCCGGTGTCCAGGCAGGCCGACGCGTCCGTCCGATCGAACAGCTCCGGGAGGTCGCCGGCGTCGAAGAACGGTCCCTTCACGTTCTCGACGACCAGCGAGAAGCCGCGCTCGGCGGCGTAGTCGTCGACGCGGCGGACCGACTCGTAGATCAGGTCGCGGATCTCCGGCCCCCCGTGCTTCGCGGGGTGCCCCCGCGAGGTCGCGTGCATCACGCCACGCTCGGCCCCCATGGCGAGCGCCGCGTCGACCGACGCCTCCAGTTCCCGGCACGCCCCGTCCCGGGCCGCCCCGTGGACGCTGCCCGGGTCGACCCGGTACGGGAGGTGGACGACGGCGTCGACCGCCGCGTCCGCCAGCGCCGCCCGCACCGCTTCCGGGTCGACCTCCGACCGCTCGAAGGCGGCGTCCATGTTCAGTTCGACGAAGTCGAAGCCCGCCTCGACGGCGAACGAGAGCGCCGCGTCGAGGTCGTGACCGTGCTCGACCGTGAACCCCTGGCGGAGGGACATGTCCGCCGCATCGGGGAACCCCGAAGAAAACCTATCGAAGCGCCTCGACCAGCTCCTCGCCCTCGACGTACGGGAAGCCGTTGCGGTCGGCGTACTCGCGGGCGGCCGCCGGCGACAGCGCCCGGCCGGTCTCGTCGTCGAGCATCTCACAGACCACGACCGCGGGCGGGCGTCCGGTTTCGGCGGCCAGTGCGAGCCCCAGTTCCGTGTGGCCGAGTCGGTCCGAGAGGCCGTCCGGCGCGCCCCGGAGCACGTGGACGTGGCCGGGGGCACGGAACTCGGCGGCGAACTCCTCGGGGCCGTACTCGACGCCGGCGTCGACGGCCGAGGCCATCGACGCCAGCTCCGTGACGGTGCGCGCGCGGTCGTCGTCGGTGACGCCGGTGAAGGTGTCGCGGTGGTTCACCGGCAGCGAGAACGACGAGCGGTCGTCGTACCCGAGGTCGTGGCTCGCGGCCGCGGGGTGGTCGATCTGGTCCTCCAGGAACGGGAGGTCGACCGCGTCGGCGACGGCGTCGGAGACGGCCACGCAGATCAGGCCGCCGGCGTCGTTGCGCATGCGCGCCACGTCCGCCGGCGAGACGGACCCGGCGGGGTACACCAGGTCCGTCTCCCCCTCGCGGTCGTCGAAGTCGTGGATCAGGACGGGCCCGCCGGCGCGGAAGCCCGCGAGCGCGCGGTCGAGCCGCGCCGCCTGCCGGCTCACGCCGATCCCCCGGCACCCGCCTCGTCGGTCCCCGGGGCCGGCCCGTCGGCGCGGTCGGCGTCGGTGACGTGCACCTCGATCCCGTCGCCGTCGTCGAGACCGAGCTCCTCGCGGAGCTTCGCGGGCGCGATGACCTCCAGCTGGTCCTCGTCGTGGTGGGTCCGCTTGGGGACGATGACGTGCGCCGGCGCGAACGCGTCGGCGCCGGCGTCGGCCTCGGCGCGCACCTCCGCGGCGTAACACGTCGCCGGGCCGAACGTCCGCTCCTCGTCCTCCCAGCCGTCGATGGGGACGCCCTCGACGGAGTCGAGCCCCGCGCGGGCGCGCACCGCCGCCTCCGTCAGCGAGACGTTCAGCGTGCCGGGGAACGGCTCGTAGCCGAGGCGCTCGACGAACTGCTCGTGGTAGCCCGACAGCTGGATGTAGTGGCGGCCCTCGCCCATCCCGGAGGTGACCGTCCCCGAGAGCGTCAGGCCGTCCTCCCCCTCGAACAACCGGCGGTAGTCGGCGTACTCGGCGCGGAGCCGCCGCTCGCCGGCGTCCGTGACCGTCACCCACTGCCCGTCGCCGACGACGTCGCGGTCGAGCAGGCCCGCCGACTCCAGCCGCTGGAGCCGCCGCGAGGCCGTCTGGCTGGAGGCGTCGAGGCGCTCGCCGAGCGTGGAACACGAGACCTTCACGGGCTCGCCGAGGCCGCCCCGGAGCGCGACCGTCTTCAGCGCGGCCACCTCGTCGTGGCCGACGGCCGTCGTGGTGGAACTCATTGGCCGTACTCGGGGCCCGCCGCCCAAAAGCATACCGAATCCGGTACGCGTAACAGAATCGTTACGTGGCGTCACGCGACCGGGACCGCTACCGCATCTGAGAGGCCGACGCACCAAAAGGCGTCGGTGTCGGCGGGCCGTGACGGCGGCCTGTTGGACGGGCCACCCGGCGGCGAGCCCGTCGAGCACGTTCGCGACGCACCGGCCGCGGGCGGGCGCGGACGCATCGGAAACCCATTTATCGGCGGCGGGGGAAGCGACGCGCATGCTCAGACAGTTCCGGTCGGCCGTGGCCGCGGCGCTCTCGGACGCGCTCGCCGACCTCGGCTACCCGACCGACGACCTCGGCATCGAGGACCCCCCCGACGGCGTCGACGCCACGCTCGCCTCCAGCGTCGCCTTCAGGCTGGCGAGCGAGGCGGGCGCGCCGCCGCCGCAGGTCGCCGCCGAGGTCGCCGGGGCGGTCGACGTGGCGGGTACGGAGTACCTCGCGCGCGTCGACACCGGCGGCCCGTACGTGAACTTCTTCGTCGACGACGCCTACCTCGCGGACACCCTCGACGCCGCTCGCGACGCCGGGTACGGGCACCTTCCCCCGAAAGACGAGTCCGTCGTCGTCGAGCACACCTCCGCGAACCCGACCGGACCGGTGCACGTCGGCCGCGCGCGCAACCCGATCATCGGCGACGCCGTCGCCAACGCCATCGAGTACGCGGGCTACGACGTGGAGCGCCACTACTACGTCAACGACGCCGGCCGCCAGCTGGCCATCTTCACGTGGGCCTACGAGACGTTCGACGAGTCCGACCTCCCCGAACCGACCCGCGACAAACACGACTACGACCTCGTCCGCTACTACCGCAAGGGCAACGAGGTGCTGGAGGAGGGCGAAGAGGAAACCGTCGAGGCCGCCGAGGCGGAGATACAGGCCATCCTCCAGGGCCTCGAGTCGGGCGACGAGGACACCTACGAGCGCGTCGGCGAGGTCGTCGACACGGTGCTTTCGGGCATGGAGGAGTCGCTCGCGCGCCTGCCCGCCGAGTTCGACGAGTTCGTCAAGGAGACGCGGTTCATCCGCGACGGCTCCTGCGACGAGGTGGCCGAGCGCCTGAAGGCGCTGGAGGAGTCCGTCCTGGAGGAGGGCGCCTGGCAGGTCGACCTGAGCGAGTACGGCTACGAGAAGAAGCTCGTGTTCCTCCGCTCGGACGGGACCTCCCTGTACACCACCCGCGACCTGGCCCACCACGAGTGGAAGTTCGACAACTACGACCGCGCGGTGACGGTGCTCGGGGAGGACCACAAGCTCCAGGCCGGCCAGCTCCAGGCCGCCCTCGACCTCCTCGGCAACGACACCGACCGCCTGGAGTCGACGTTCTACTCGTACGTGAACCTCCCCGAGGGGAAGATGTCCACGCGCGCGGGGACGGCGGTCAACCTCGACGACCTGCTCGACGAGGCGGTCGAGCGCGCCCGCGAGGAGGTCGAGGCCCGGATGGACGACCGCATCCGCGACGACGACCTCGCGGACGAGGACGTCGAGCGGATCGCCCGCCAGGTCGGCGTCGGCGCCGTCCGCTACGACATCGTCTCCAAACAGCCGACCAAGGGGATCACCTTCGAGTGGGAGCGCGCGCTCGACTTCGAGGCGCAGTCCGCGCCGTACGTCCAGTACGTTCACGCGCGCTGCTGCGGGATCGTGGCGGAAGCCGGCGACGAGGGGCTGGCCCCCGACGCGGCGGTCGACCCCTCGGCGCTGTCGACGCCCGAGGAGCGCGACCTGCTTGAGGTGATCGCCCGCTTCCCGGCCGTCGTCGAGCAGGCGGCCGAGGACCTGGAGCCCCACCGCGTCGCCACTTACACCCGCGAGTTCGCCGAGACGTTCAACGCCTTCTACCGCGAGTGCCCGGTGCTCACGGCCGAGGACGCGGAGACCCGCGAGGCGCGCCTCGCCCTCGTCGCCGCCGCGCGCAACACGGTGGCGAACGCGCTCGACGTGCTGGGCGTCGAGGCGCCGGAGTCGATGTAGCCGGGGGCGATCGCGGAGAACGAGTCGGTTCTCTCCGCCCGATCCGCCCCTTCGACCGCGGTTACGCCGGTACCGGCACCAGCGCGCCCGCCGGCGTGACGAGGCTCCCGCCGACCGAGAGCACCGCGACCGCGCCCAGCCCGAGCGCGAGGACGATGAAGACGAGAACCCACCACAGCGGAACCGAGTCGCTTCCTGCTTGGCTCATACCCGGGAAAGGCCGTGGCGACGAAAAGAAACTCCCGGTTCCCGCGGGCGGCCGACCTGCGTCCGGGAGGCGGGGGCCCGGGGTGAGCCGGTCGGACGGCCGGCTCGGCTGCCGGAGTCGACGCCGGCCTCGTCCGCCGCTGTCAGCGGAACAGTCGACCGAGGAAGCCGCCGTCGCGCTCCTCGTCGTCGCCGTCGTCGTCCCCCTGCTCGCGCTTCGCCCGCTCGGTGCGCTCCTTGCTCTGCTGGGCGAACGGGATCACGTCCTCGCCGATCTCGGCGGACTCGCCGGTCTCGGCGTCCTCGACGGTCGCCGCCCGGTCGCCGTCCCCGCCGCGGAACGCCGCGTACTCCTCGTCGGCGAGGACCGTCCCCCGGGCGGCGGCGGCCGCCTCGTCCTCCTCGGCGTCGGCAGCGTCCCCGTCCTCCTCGTCGCCGAGGATGACGGCGTCGTCCTCCTCCGGGGACTCCGGGTCGCCGGCGAACGGGACCGCGTCCTCGGGAACGTCGGCGTCGGCGTCCGCGTCGGCGGGGTCCGCGTCGGGGGTGTCGACCGCGGCGGGATCGGCGGCCGGTTCCGACTCCGGGGCGGGTTCGGACGCGGGGTCCGGGTCGGACCCGGAGTCGGTGTCGTCTCCCGCGGCCGCGTCGTACGCCGGGTCGTCGGGCGTCGCCTCCGAGCGGTCGGGGGTCGGCGCCGGCCGGATCGGCTCGCCGGTGAGCGAGGACGCCAGCGACCGGTAGGCGGCCGCGGCGTCGCTGTCTGACGCGTACGCCGACAGGGGGCTCCCGGCCGCCTGCGCCTCCGCGACGAGCGGGTCGTCGGGGATCGCCCCCAGAACCGGCACGTCGACGTCGCCTGTGTCCTCGTCGCCGTCGGCCTCGTTCAGCGCCAGCCCGGCGACCTCGCCGTCGAGCTTCGCCGTCAGGTCCTGCGTCTTGCGGGTGTTCGCGAGGCCGTCCCGGGTGGGCGTCGACACGAGCAACACCCCGTCGGCGACCGACAGGGGAAGCGCCGTCTGGTGGGTCAGGCCGGCGCCGGTGTCGACCACGACGTACTCGGCGCCGGTGATCGACTCCAGTACGTCGACGATCGCCTCGGGGTCGGCCTTCCGGAACGCCTCCAGCGTCGTGCCGCCGGGCACCACCGCGAGCCCGTGGGGGCCCTCGACGGTCGCGTCCACCGGGTCGGCCTCGCCGGCGAGCACGTCGTGGAGGGTCACGTCGCCGGGCTCCACCCCGAGCGTCGGCGCGAGGCTCGCCGACCCGAGGTCCGCGTCGACCGCGACCGTGTCGTGGCCCGCGGCCGCGAGCGTGGCCGCGAGGTTGGCGGCGGTCGTCGTCTTCCCGACCCCCCCTTTCACGCTCGCGACGGCGTAGATAGTCGGCATTTACCGTGGGTACGGCGGGCCCTCGTTATAAATGTGGGTCCCGCCCGGACGGAGAGAACGTCGCGTCGTTGACGGGTTCGCGGCCGGGCCGGCGGCCGGCGACGACCCCGACGGCGGGGACGCCTCCCCCGACGTGACCGCCGTCGGGCCGGGCGTGCGGTGTGGTACCCCACTATTCAACAGGTACTTACACCGCGGCGGGCGAACTAGCCCGTAATGAGCAGCGACGCCGAGGAGGGCCAGCCGAGCGAGGACCGGCGGAAGTACGAGTTCCGCAAGGTCCTCGACGAGCTCGACGACTTCGAGGGCTCGGGCACCCAGCTCGTCACGATCTACATCCCCGACGACAAGCAGATCTCGGACGTGGTCGCCCACGTCACCCAGGAGCACAGCGAGGCGTCCAACATCAAGTCCAAGCAGACCCGGACGGCCGTGCAGGACGCCCTCACCAGCATCAAGGACCGCCTCCGCTACTACGACACCTACCCGCCCGAGAACGGGATCGTCATCTTCTCTGGCGCGGTCGACTCGGGGGGAGGCCAGACGGAGATGGTGACGAAGGTGCTGGAGTCGCCGCCCGAGCCGATCCAGTCGTTCCGGTACCACTGCGACTCGGACTTCCTCACCCAGCCGCTGGAGGACATGATGACCGACAAGGGCCTGTTCGGGCTCATCGTCCTCGACCGGCGGGAGGCGAACGTCGGCTGGCTCAAGGGCAAGCGCGTCGAGCCGGTCAAGTCGGCGTCCTCGCTGGTGCCCGGCAAGCAGCGCAAGGGCGGCCAGTCCGCGCAGCGGTTCGCCCGCCTGCGCCTGGAGGCCATCGACAACTTCTACCAGGAGGTCGCGGGAATGGCCAACGACCTGATGGTGGACAAGCGCCACGACCTCGAGGGCATCCTCGTGGGCGGCCCCTCGCCGACGAAGGACGAGTTCCTCGACGGCGACTACCTCCACCACGAGCTCCAGGATCTCGTCCTCGGGAAGTTCGACGTGGCCTACACCGACGAGTCCGGGCTGTACGACCTCGTCGACGCCGCCAGCGACGTGCTCGCGGACCAGGAGGTCGTCAAGGACAAGCGCCAGATGGAGGAGTTCTTCGAGAACCTCCACACCGGCGAGAAGGCCACCTACGGCTTCGAGGAGACCAGACGGAACCTCGTGATGGGCTCGGTCGAGCGCCTCCTCCTGTCGGAGGACCTCCACCACGACGTGATCACCTTCACCTGCCCGAACGGCCACGAGGAGCGCGAGGTCGTCGAGCGCCGCCACTCCACCCCCGATCACGAGTGCACCGAGTGCGGCGAGCCCGCCGAACCGGGCGAGCGCGAGGACGTGGTCGAACACCTCATCGATATCGCCGAGCAGCGCGGCACCGAGACGAAGTTCATCTCCACCGACTTCGAGAAGGGCGACCAGCTAATGGACGCCTTCGGCGGCGTCGCCGGCATCCTCCGCTACTCGACCGGCGTGTAAGCGACCCGGCCCGGCTCTCCTCGTCGGCGACGCCCCCGCGTCCCCGTCCCTCCTTCGCCGTCGCGTCCTCTCACCCGTGGTCGGTCTACCCGCCCGCGAGCGCCGGCGGCGTCACCGCTCCAGCAGCGAGTCGAGCTGCCTGACGCGGCGTTCGAGGTCGAACCCGGGGACGACGGCCGCCTCGTGCGTCGCGTCGACGAGCCGGTCGAACGCCAGCGCCACGTCGACGCCCTCGCGCTCGGCGCGCTCGCGCAGGGCGCGCGCGGATCCCTTCCGCAACGCGATCGACGGCAAAGTGCCGACCAGCAGCGCGAACGCGACGCCGCCGTCGCCGGCGGGGAACGACTCGTGGACGCGCGCGAAGTCGGTGCCCGCGGCGGCGTCCGTCTCCGGGGCGGGCTCGACCGCGAGGCAGTTCGGACAGATGCTCGCCGTCGCAGCCGACTCGGGGGCGTGCTCGCGGAGGTCGGCCGGCACGGCGAACGGGACGGGGTCGCCGTCGCATTCGGGACAGTCCATGCCGGACCTGTGATCCGGGCGGTAGTAAACGACGGGGGCTCCGCGAGCCGGTCACAGCACCGACGGGAGGTCGCCGGGCGTGTCGATCCGGTGGATCGGCTCGGGGGCCGGCGTCGCGTCGCCCGCGGCCCCGCCGGTCGGGACCCACACCGACGCCATCCCGGCGTTATGTGCGCCCCGGACGTCGCCGTCGAGCCGGTCCCCGACGTACACCGACGTCCCCGGACGGGCGTCGAGCGCGTCGAGTACCCGGCGGAACGGTTCGGGGTCGGGCTTGGACGCGATCCCCGTGCCGGGGCCGCAGAAGACCGTCGCCGCGAAGGCGTCCCCGATGCCGAGCCGTTCGAGCTTTCGCGACTGCCTGTCGGCGGTCCCGTTCGTGAGGAGCCCGACCGCGAACCGCTCCCGGGCGTCCGCGAGGGCCGCCCGCGCGCCGGGACGGAACGAGACGGCCGCCGGGTCCAGCACCTCGACGGTCGCGTCCGCGAGCGCCCTCAGCAGCGCCGGCTCCGGGTCGGCCGACACGCGGTCGGCGACCGCCCGGTACACCTGTCGCCAGTGTCGACGCTCCGAGTCCGCCTCGGGGAGCGACGCCACGTCGACCGCGTACATGTCCTCGAGCTCGAAGAACGGCTCGGCGTCGACCCGGTCGAACACCCGGCGATGGATCTCCTCGTCGGTCTGGTCGCTGACACAGAGCGTGTCGTCCAGGTCGAAGACGACGGTGTCGTACTCGGTCACGTGTGTCGGGATCGGTGTGGAGAGGGAACCCTCGGGACGGGATCCGGCGGGGCGGTCGTGATCGTGGGAGAGAGGAGGGAAGGGGAGGGTGGGGGTGGGGACCGGGAGCGGTGCCTCAGTCGTCGCTCTCGGCCACGCCGGCCTCGAGCGCCTCGGCCTCGGCCTTCGCGGCGGCCTCGCGTTCCTCCTCCTTCTCCTCCTCCTCCTTCTTCGCCTTGATCTTCTTGAGGCGGAAGATCTCCTCGCGCTCCTGCTCCTCGAGCTTCTGCTCGATGTACTCCTTGTTCTCGTTGAGTTCGGGGAGGAGCTTGAACTCCAGGGCGTTGACGCGGCGCTTCGTCGTCTCGATCTCCTCGAGCATCTTCTTCATCGCCGTCTCCACCTCGGCCGCGAGGATGATCGACTCGATCAGCTCCTCGTAGGCGTCGGCGGCCTCGTCGATGCGGGCGGAGGAGCCGAGCAGGCCGTAGCCCCGCTCGTCGAGGTTCTTCTTCACCTTCGAGGACTCGATCTGCGGGACGACCACGCCCATGATGTTCTTCGACTGGGTGGTGATCTCGGGGTGCTCCTTCAGCGCCGCCGCGGCGCCGCGGACGGCCACGTCGCCCTCCATGGCGCGGGCCTTGTTGATCTTCTCCTGGGCCGTGTCGTAGTCGGCCTCCAGCTGCTCGCGGACGTCCTGGGCCTGGTCCAGGATGTCCATGAACTCCATGATGAGGCCGTCGCGCTTCTGTTCGAGCGTGTCGTGGCCCCGCTCGGAGAGGTCGATCCGGTCCTCGATCTCCATGAGGTTCTTCCGGGTCGGTTTGACGTCGTTCGCCATGGTCTTGGCGCAGGGTTGCGCGGCGAGGGTGTTAATCCTTGTTAGTCCGGGGCGCTCCCGGGGAACGCTTAGGTGGCACGACGGACACCTCCGGACGTGACCGACGGCTCCGACGCCCCCTCCCTCCTCGTCGTCAACGACGTGGAGACCGCCTTCGACCACCCCGACCGGGTCGGCCGCCTCGCGGGCCTGCTCGGCGGGCGCGACGACGACACCCTCCTGCTCGACGCCGGCGACGCGACGGCGATGGGCGCGCTCGCGGTCGTCTCGGAGTCCGGCCGCGCGGCCGCGGCCGCCTTCCACGGGGCGGTCGCCCCCGACGCGCACGTCCCCGGCAACCACGACTTCGACGAGGGCCTCGGCGCGCTCGCCGAGTTCGTCGCCGACACGCCGGGCCGGTGGCTCGCCGCGAACGTCCCCGCGCTCGACCTGCCCGGCCGGGTCGTCCTCGACGCCGGGGACTCACGGGTCGGCGTCGTCGGCGTCTGTCACCCCGACACGCCCGATATCTGCCGGGCCGTCCGGGACGTCGAGTTCGGCGACCCCGTCGCCGCCGCCCGCCGGGAGCTGGCCGCCCTTCGCGACGGCGGCGTCGACCACGCCGTCGTCCTCTCGCACTGCGGCGCGCTCGACGCCGACATCGCCCGCGGCACCGACGCCGACGCGGTCGTCGGCGGCCACGATCACGAGCGGACGATCGACCGCGTCGACGGCACCCTCGTCGCCCGCGGTGGCGGCGTCGGCCGCGAGGCGGTCGCCGTCGACCTCGGGGAGGTGCCGCGGGCGACCGTCCGCCGGACGGCCGACGCCCCCCTCGACCGGGCCGTCGCCGAGGAGTACCGGGCGCGCCACGCCGCCCTCGGGCTCGACGACCCGGTCGCGTCGCTCCCGGGGCCGATGGACCTGTCCGCGGTCCGGCGACTCGTCGCCGACGCCTACCGCGAGCGCGCCGGCGCCGACGCTGGCCTCGCCGTCGCCGCCTCGGTCCGGGAGCCGCTGCCCGCCGACGTGCGCGAGCGCCACCTCGTGGGCACCGTCCCGTTCGAGTCCTCGCTCGTGAGCGTCGACGTGCGGGGCGGGGACCTCCGCGCGGCGCTGCGGGCGAGCCGCGGGCCCCTCGACGACACCCACGGAACCGTCGTCTGGTCGGGCGCCGACCCGGCGGCACTCACCTGTCGCGGAGAGCCGGTCCGGGAGGACGGGACCTACCGCGTCGCCTGCACGACCTACGAGACGGGGGCCGAACTGCTCCCGGGGCTCGCGTCCGACCGCGTCGCCGCCGACCACGGACTCCAGTACGAGCACGTCGTCGCGTACGCGCGCGACGGCGGGCTCTCCGGACGCGCGCCCGGCGACTGACCGGACCGGCGGGACGGGTCCCGACCCTGCGGCTGTCCGGGCGGAGCGGTCGGCGAAGGAGAGAGAGAAAACGGGAGCGACGACGCCGCGCCGGGGGCGTCAGTCCGCGGAGACTTCCTCGGCCTCGGCGTCGACCGCGGAGGCGTCCTCGCGGTAGTGCTCGTCGATGAGGTCCTCGTCGACGCGGTTGAGCTCCTCGCGCGGCAGCGTCGACAGGAGGTCCCAGCCCAGTTCGAGCGTCTCGTCGATGGAGCGGTTCGTGTCGAACCCCTGCTGGACGAACTGCTCCTCGAAGGCGTCGGCGAAGTCGAGGTACTTGTTGTCGCGCTCGGAGAGCGCCTCGCGGCCGACGATGTTCACGAGGTCGCGCAGGTCCTCGCCCTCCGCGTACGCCGCGTACATCTGGTCGGACACGTCGCCGTGGTCGGCGCGGGTGAGCCCCTCGCCGATCCCGTCGTCCATCAGCCGGGAGAGGCTGGGCAGCACCTGGATCGGCGGCTTGATGCCCTGGCTGTGCAGGTCGCGGTCGACGTAGATCTGCCCCTCCGTGATGTACCCGGTCAGGTCCGGGATCGGGTGGGTGTCGTCGTCGCCGGGCATCGTGAGGATCGGGATCTGCGTCACCGACCCGTCGCGGCCCTCGATCCGGCCCGCGCGCTCGTACAGCTGCGCCAGGTCGGTGTACATGTACCCGGGGTAGCCGCGTCGGCCGGGCACCTCCTCGCGGGCGGCGCCGATCTCGCGCAGCGCCTCGCAGTAGTTCGTCATGTCGGTGAGGATGACGAGCACGTGGTACCCCTTGTCGAACGCGAGGTACTCGGCGGTCGTCAGGGCCAGCCGCGGCGTGACCGTCCGCTCGACGGCGGGGTCGTCCGCGAGGTTCATGAAGACGACCGAGCGCTCGAGCGCGCCGGTGCGCTCGAAGTCCTGCATGAACTCGTTGGCCTCCTCCTGGGTGATGCCCATCGCGCCGAAGATGACCGCGAACTCCGTTCCGTCGCCGCCCTCGTCCTCCTCGGGAACGGTCGCCTGGCGGGCGATCTGGAGCGCGAGGTCGTTGTGCGGCAGGCCCGAGCCCGAGAAGATCGGGAGCTTCTGGCCGCGCACGAGCGTGTTCATCCCGTCGATGGCCGAGACCCCCGTCTGGATGAACTCCTCGGGGTACTCGCGGCTGACGGGGTTGATCGCGGCGCCGACGATGTCGCGGCGCTCGTCCGGGACGATCTCCGGGCCGCCGTCGATCGGGTTGCCGGAGCCGTCGAGCACGCGCCCGAGGAGGTCCTCGGTGACGGGCATCTTCAGCGTCTCGCCCAGGAACCGGACCGAGGCGTTGCGGTCGATGCCGGTGGTTCCCTCGAACACCTGGATGGCGACGACGCCGTCCTCCGATTCGAGGACCTGGCCGCGCTTCGTCTCGCCGCTCGGCGTCTCGATCTCGACGATCTCGTCGTAGCCGATCGGTTCGTCGACCTCGGCGAACACCAGCGGGCCGCTGACTTCCGTGATTGTCTGGTACTCTTTCATGGTTCAGTAGAGCGAGCGGAGCTGCTCGGTGATCTCGGCCTGCAGTTCCTCGACGTACTCCTCCCAGTCCTCCTGGGTGGCGATCCGGTTGAGCTTCGGCGCCGCGTCGATGCCGGTGATGTCCTCGATGGGGACGCCGGCGTCGAGCGCGTCGAACGCCTCGTCGTTGAACGTCTGGATCGTCTCCAGGATCGCGTACGTCTTCTCGGGCGGGCAGTACATGTCCACGTCGATGAAGGCGTTCTGCTGGAGGTACCCCTCACGCAGGTACCGCGCCACCTCGAGGGTGAGCTGCTGGTCCTCCGGCAGGGCGTCCTTCCCGACGAGCTGGACGATCTCCTGCAGTTCGCCCTCCTCGTCGAGGGTGTCGACCGCCCACTGGCGCTTGTCCGGCCAGTCCTCGGCGACGTTCTCCTGGAACCAGGGGTCGAGCTGGTCCTGGTACAGCGAGTACGACTCGTTCCAGTTGATCGCCGGGAAGTGCCGGCGCTCGGCGAGGTCGGCGTCCAGCGCCCAGAACGTCTTCACGATGCGCAGCGTGTTCTGGGTGACCGGCTCCGAGAAGTCGCCGCCGGGCGGGCTGACCGCGCCGATGGCCGACACCGACCCCTCGGTGCCGTTGAGGTTCTCGAAGTAGCCGGCGCGCTCGTAGAACTCCGCCAGGCGGGCCGCGAGGTACGCGGGGTACCCCTCCTCGCCGGGCATCTCCTCCAGCCGGGAGGAGATCTCGCGCATGGCCTCCGCCCACCGCGAGGTGGAGTCGGCCATGAGCGCGACGTCGTAGCCCATGTCGCGGTAGTACTCGGCGATGGTGATGCCGGTGTACACGCACGACTCGCGGGCGGCGACTGGCATGTTCGAGGTGTTCGCGATGAGCGAGGTGCGGGCCATCAGCGAGTTGCCCGTCTTCGGGTCCTCCAGCTCGGGGAAGTCCTCGATCACCTCGGTCATCTCGTTGCCGCGCTCGCCGCAGCCGACGTAGATCACGATGTCGGCGTCGGCGAACTTGGCGAGGCTGTGCTGGGTGACCGTCTTCCCGGAGCCGAACGGCCCCGGGATGGCGGCCGTCCCGCCCTTGGCGATGGGGAACAGGCCGTCGAGGATGCGCTGGCCCGACACCAGCGGGGTGCGCGGGGTGCGCTTCTCGACGGTCGGCCGCTGCTCGCGCACCGGCCACTCCTGGCGCATCGTGATCTCCTCGCCGTTCTCCAGCGTGACGACGGGCTCGTCGACCGTGAACTCGCCCTCCTCGACGGATTCGACGACGCCGCCCTCGTAGTCCGGCGGCACCATGACCTTGTGGTCGATGGTGACCGTCTCGGGGACGACGCCCACGATGTCGCCGGGCTCGACGCTGTCGCCGGCCTCGACTTCGGGGGTGAACTCCCACTCCTCCTCGAGGTCGATTCCGGGCGCGTCGACCCCGCGGTCGAGGAACGCGCTGCCCATCTTCTCCTCGAGCACGTCGAGCGGGCGCTGGACGCCGTCGTAGATGGCGTCCAGCATGCCCGGTCCCAGATCGACGGTGAGGGGCTCGCCCGTGTTCTCGACGGGCTCGCCGGGGGCGACCCCGGAGGTCTCCTCGTACACCTGGATGGTCGTGACGTCGCCCTCGATCTCGATGACCTCGCCCATCAGCCCTTCGTCGCCCACGTAGACGACGTCGTTCATCCGGGCGTCGAGGTCGACTGCCTTCACGACCGGACCGCTCACGCTCTTGATGCGTCCGGTACCTTCGGCCGTCTCGGTTTCGGTTGCCTGACTCATGTGTTCAGTTCACTCGTCCTCGTCCATCAGGTCGATCCCGATGGCTCGCTTGATCTGTTCGCGCAGGCCGCTCCCGGCGCCGCCGCCGAGCGTCACCAGCACGGGCTCGACGCTCCCCTCGACCTCCCGACGGACCGTCCGCGAGAGGTGCTCGAGGTCCTCGTCGCGCATCACCACGATGCCCACGTCGTCGTCCGCGAGCGTCCCCTCGACCGCCTCGTCGAGGCGGTCGTCCTTCTCGTCCTCGGGGACGTTCTCGCACTTGCGGACGCCGGCGAGCCGGAAGCCCGTGGTGAACTCGGGGCTGCCGATGACCGCGATCTCCTGACTCATAGGATCACCAGTTCGTCCTCGATCTCCTCGGGGCCGAGGCCGGCCTCCTTGCCCCGGGCGATCGCGCGGATGTTGTCGACCTCGCGCTCCTTGGCGAGGACGTACGACACGACCGGCGTCACCGACAGCGGGTGGACCAGCCCCAGCGAGTCCGCGTACTCGAGCAGGGCCGCCTCCAGCGCGCGTTCGAACGCGATGAGGCTGTCGGCCTCCTCCAGCTCGTTCAGCGCGTCCGAGAGCGCCTCGCCGTAGCGCGACTCGCGGATCCGCTGGACGAGCTCGTCGGTGTTGGAGGCGAGCTGGCGGAGCTCGGCCGCCGAGAAGAGGACGCCGCCCTCGATGTAGTACTCCGAGGGGTCCAGGTCGGCGCCCGAGCGGGCCAGCCGCAGTGCGTTGATCGCGTTCCGGAAGTCGATCTCCGACTCGAGGAACTCCCGGTACTCCGCCAGCGCCTCGCCGGTGAGGTCGTCCGTGCGCAGCAGCTCGTAGTACGCGCGGTCGACCGCGTTCTCCAGCGGCACCAGCACGCCCGTCGACTCGTAGTCGTCGAGCGCGGCCGCGAGCGAGTCGCCGAACACCGTCCCGTCGAGCACCTCGACGGCCTCCTCGATGGAGTCGGCGTCGAGCAGCCGGTCCAGCAGGCGGTCGTCGAACTCGCCGGCGCGGATGAGGTCGTCGGCGACGGCCTCGCGCTCGGTGTCGGCGTAGATCCCGCGAAGCACGGTCTTGACGTTCCACGCGTCGAACTTGCGCAGGTAGCGGGCGACGTGCCCGTACAGCGCGCCCTCACACCAGCCGAGGATGTCCTCGAAGTCCTCCGCGAGGCTCGCGTTCAGCGCGTACTCGATCAGGTCGACGCCCGAGAACCGCGACCCGAGCGCGTTGATCTCGTCCTCGTAGGCCGACGACTCCTCCATGAACCGGGCGATCTCCGCCGGGCTCATCCGTACCAGCTTCCGGTAGTCGTCCTCCTCGTACAGCGACGCGCGCCGCGACCGGACGCGCGCGTTGACGTACTCGGGGTTCGACGTGCCGGCGCGACTACTCATCGTCGAACAGTCGGTCGCTCAGCTCCTTGAGGTTGTCCTCCCAGACCTCCTCGAGGACCGAGTCGAACGTGTTGTTCACTCGGACGCGCGACTCCTCGCTCTCGACGACGACGCCGCCGAGGCACTCGCGCTCGCCGGCGTACGACCAGCCCTCGTAGTCGTCGAGGACCTCCGTCAGCAGCTCCTCGTCGTCGGCCCGGCCGTGGACCGCGACGGACTCGTCGTCCTCGAACTCGGGGGCGGCGGCGTCCAGCAGCGCGCGCGTCAGCTCCTCGCGCCGCTCGCCCTCGAGGTTCTCGATCGCCTCCTCGGTGCCCTCGCGAACGTCCGCCAGCACGTCGCGGCGGGCCTCCAGCCGCTGCTGTTTCGCCTCCAGCTTCGCCGCCGACAGCGTCTGCTCGCGCTCCTGTTCGATCTGCCGCTCGACCTCTCGTTCTCGTTCCGCGACGATGCTCTCGGCCTCCTCCTCGGCCTCCTCGACGATCTCCGCTGCGCGCTCCTCGCCCTCTTCGCGGATGTCCTCCGCACGCGCGCGGGCCTCGTCTCGGATGTCTTCGACGACTGTCTCCAGACTCATGGTGGAAAGGGAGGGGGCGGTTTAGACCAGGAAGATGGTGACCAGTGCGAGAATGACGAGGGTCTCGGGCAGGACCGTGAAGATCAGGCCCGTGACGAACAGGTCCTCGTCCTCGGCGACGGCGCCGACGGCGGCCGAGCCGATGCCGCGCTCGGCGTAACCGGCGCCGAACGCGGCCAGACCGACCGCCAGCGCCGCGGCGGACGCGGACGGGATGGCCGGGGCGTTGCTACCTTCCTGCAGTACGACGTTAGCGAGTTCGGGTGCGATTTCGAGCATGGTATTCGGTAGGCGGATGCCTAACTCCGGACAAGTCGTGGTTGCACCTGTGGAGTGCATAAAGCTTCCCAAAACGAACGACGAGACGGCCGAATACGCGGTCGTCACGCGTCGCTACCGTGCCAACCACCCCCATTCGATCGCCCCGATCGGGACGGGAACAGTGCCGCAGGTCGCGCCGGGGGCGCCCCCCGACGGGACGGTCACTCCTCGGCGGTGAAGCGCCGCTCGCGGCCGAACGGCTCGTACTCGGTGCCGCCGCCCTCGAAGAACTTCGAGAAGAACTCGTAGTACTCGAGACGCACGGCCTGCAGGCCGGCGGAGGTGACGCCCAGCGCGAGCACGAGCAGGTGCCCGAGCACGAGGATCACCAGCCCGCCCACGAGCGCCGCCGCGCCGCCGTGGACCAGCCCGCCGAACATGATCGCCTCGCGGCCGTACTCGGCCGCGTAGTACTCGGGCCCGTGCGAGAGCATGAAGTGGAACTCGCCGTGATGCTGGTAGGCGCCGAAGAACAGGAGGTTGACGACGAACGCCATCCCCGCCTTGGCGAGCAGCACCGCGGCGATCCGGGTGTAGCTCAGCACGTTCACGAGCACGTCGAATATCTCGAGGATCTCCGCCGGCGCGCCGAGCACCAACAGGAGCGCGCCCAGGAGGAACAGCCCGAGCCCGAGGTAGCCGACGACGGGCGAGAAGCCGTTGAACCCGAGCGCGAACGCCGTGGAGGCGAACTCGCCGGACGCCTCCGGCGCCGCGCCGGACCCGTCGAAGACGGTGAAGATGAACGCGGGCTTCTTGGCCGCGTACAGGCGGCTGAACACGAACAGCCAGAGGCCGTTCATGCCCAGCAGCCACGAGCCCTTCTCCGTGATGGCGGCCTTCGCCCCGTGGAACTCGAGCTCCTCGGCGAACCCGAAGACGTACCCGATGTTCAGGTGGAACAGCGCGACGAGCGTCGAGACGACGAGCCACGCCTGCGCCCAGTAGATGTCCGCTGGCTGGAGCCCCTTGTGGATCGGGGCGCTGGAGAGACCGACGACGCCCTCCCAGAAGTACGTCGAGATGACGTGCAGCCCGAAGAACTCGCCGTAGAGGACGCCGAACACCGCGGTGAAGATCCCCGCCGCGATGGTGACGCCGCCCATGGACTTGAACGCCTTCGAGTCGAAGTTCGCGTACAGGAAGTAGCCGATCGCGGTGTAGAGGATCCCGTACCCGAGGTCGCCGATCATGAACCCGAAGAACGCCGGGAACGTCAGGAACAGGATCACCGACGGGTCGAACTCCCGGTAGTTCGGGCGCCCGACCGCCTGCACGAGCACCTCGAACGGCGAGACGATGCCCGGGTTCGACTGGACCACCGGCGGGTCGTCGTCGCGCATGACGACCGGGCCGCCCGAGCCGTCCGCGACGGCCCGCGGGGCCTCGGTCTCCTCGGCCTCGGGGGTCTCCTCGACACCCTCCTCAGGGCCGGCCTCCTCGACGGACGGCGGCACGTCCTCGCGGACCTGCACCTCGCCGTCGGCCCCGAAGGCGGCGCGCTCGACTTCCTCGACCTCGACGTGGTTGCCGACCGCGTCCTGAAGGAACGAGGCGAACTCGGTGTAGCGCTCGGTGGGGATCCACCCCTCGGCGACGAACGCGTTGCGCGTCGTCGCGAACGACAGCGGCGCCTCGGCCTTCTGGACCTCGATGGCGAGCTTCTCCTCGGCCGCCAGCAGGAAGCCCGCGGCGTCCGCACGCTGGGCGTCGAGTTCGTCCTCGACGGCGTCGAGCTCCTCCTCGATCTCCTCGCGCTCGCTCTCGAGCTCGCTGACGTACACCTCGGGCGAGACGTCGTCGCCCTCGACGTCCGGCACCTCCAGGGCGGCGAACTCGGCGCTCACCAGCGCGTCCGCGAGCGCGTCCTCGTCGGCGCCGCGCTCGGGACGGGCGAACACCGCGATCACGTCCTCGCCGAAGACCTCGTACTCGGCGAGCTCGGGCGCGTCGACGACCGCCCGCTCGATCGTCCCGCGGTCGCCCTCGCCGACGGCGACCTGCACGGAGTCGTACCCCTGCAGCAGGTCGAGGTCGATCCCGAGGTCGGCGAACGGCTCCACCGCCTCGATGCGCTCCTCGACCGAGCGGAGTCGCGACTGGAGCTCGTCGCGCCGGTCGTCCAGCGCGTTGACCTCCTCGCGGAGCTCCTCCAGCTCCTCGGTCAGCTCGTCGTCGTCGAGCACGCGGGTCGGCCCCTCGTGGTCGTCCTCGACGCCGAGGATCGACTTGAGCGACCGAACGGTCACCAACTTGTCCGCCGCGTCCTCGGCGCCAGCCTGCGGGTTGCCCTGGGTGAACCCCTCCCAGCCGCCGCCGTACTCGGTGACGTGCAGGAGGTTCAGGTCGTGGACCGCCTCGACGACCGGCTCCTGGTACGCCTTCGAGCCCGTCACCGAGACCTTGCTCATCCGCTCAGGCCTGAGCATGTACCGCCTCCTCGAACCGTTCCACCGCGAACTCGACGACATCGTCCACCCTGTCGCTCGCCTCGTCGACGAGTTCGTTCCGCTCGCGGCGGCCCTCCGCGATGATCTCCTCCCGTTTCTCCTCGATCTCCTCGCGCGCTTCCTCGAGGCGTTCCTCCTCGATGCGATCGGCCTCCGCCTCGGCCTCGGCGACGATCTCGTCGGCCTCCGACCGGGCCTCCGAGATCCGCGCCTCGCGGTCGGCCTCAGCCTCGGCGATCAGTTCCTCGGCCTCGGCTTCGGCCTCCTTCACGCGTTCGAGAACTTCGGGTCTCGGCATGGATACTCGTCGTCTGTGGGTTGTGCCACGTCGATATAAGGTGTTTGCGGAACGCGCGCGTCGTCGAGCGGAGCGAACGGCGAACGGAGTGAGCCGTGAGCGTAGCGAGACGACGGGAACGCGGCGGCGAGGTCTGCTGGCCGAGCCGCCCATGAGGCGTGCGTCGGTGAACGGGTGAGGCTGAACGAAGTGAGCCGTGAGCGAAGCGAGACGGCGGTGGTACGGCGGCGAGCGTACGGGCGCGGCGCCCACGACGCACCACGGCCGAGCGTCGGCTATCGCGCCCGAACGTCCCGCACGGCCCGCCGGAGACCGTTCCGGATCTCGTCGCGGGCGACCGCGACCTCCGTCACCGTCCAGCCGAACAGGACGATCAGCCCGGCGACGGCGCCGGCGAACGCCCACGATCCCATCCAGACCGGCCGGATCCACGGGGTGACGTGCGCCCAACGGGTGGCGAACTCCTCGGCCGCGCCGCCGAGCGGAGTGCCCGCGAACGTGTTCTGGACGGCGGCGGCGAACGTCAGCGAGCCGCCGGTCCCCTCGATGAGGCCCGCGGAGCCGTAGATCTGGTAGCTCCCCGAGACCCCCTGGTCGGCCATCGTCGGGCCGTTCGACTCGTCGCTGGTGCCGAGACGCTCGGCGTCGTACGGCCCCCAGGTCGCGTAGTACTCCCAGACGATCTCCCCCGTCGGCGTCACCTCGATGACGCGGTGGTTGAGCGAGTCGACGATGAGGGTGTTCCCGTTCGGCAGGCGGTCGGCGTCGCGGGGCCACGAGAGCTGTCCGGTGCCGACCTCCCACACCTCGACCCACTCGCCGTCGCGGCGCTCGTACTCGACGACGCGGTCGTTCTCGGAGTCGGCGACGAGGATCGTGGGATCGCCGTCCTCGCTCATCAGCCAGTCGGGGTTGTGCTGTTCGTTCAGCACGTCGTGGTTCCCGTCGCTGCCGAGCCGGTAGTCGATCGCCTTCGTCGACCGGTTCACGACGATCGCCTGGTCGAAGTTGCGCGGGGAGACGAGGTACTGTCCCTCGGCGATGCGGTCCACGTCGTTGACGTGCGTCCAGTCCTCGCTGAAGCCGCCGTCGGTGGAGTTGGGGTAGTGCTTCCGGAACGTCCACTCCCAGACGACCTCCTCCGTCGAACGGTTGTACACGAGGATGCGGTCGTCCGAGCGCTGTGCCGACTCGTCCCAGTTACGCATGTTCGCGATCAGGAGGTTCCCGTTCGGGAGCATGTCCACGTCGTGGGTGTCGTGGAAGTCGAACCGCTCCGCCCACACCGGCTCGCGGGTCTCCGGGTCCAGCTCGGCGACGGTCGTTCCGCCGGGGTTGGTGCCGACGACGAGGAGGTTCCCGTTCGGGAGCGGGTCCACGTCGTAGAACCACCGCGCGTTCTGTTTCGAGCCGTCGTACACCCACTCGGTCGAGCCGTTCCCCGCGACGCTCACGAGGCGCGCGGGCTTCTTTTTCGAGCCCTGTCCCTGGAAGTGGAAGCCCTGGATGGCGACCACGGTGGAGTCGTTCGCCGGGGACTCGATCGTCCCGGCCTCGAGTCCTACGGTTCCCGGCGTGCCGGTGTCGTCGGGGGCGAGCGCCTGGGCCGCGGCGGGGGCGAAGAGCCCGACGACGACGAGGGCGACGAGCGCCCGCGCCGCCGTCGGCCGCGAGACTGGGAGGGAGGAAGCCATACCGCGGAAGCCGTGATGCGGGGACGAAACTCTTGTGCTCCGGTCCGGCGTCGCGGGAACGGGGGTGGGTCGTCGCGGGAGGTGGCTCGGCCGGTCCCCGACGGTGTGCGACCGACCCCGTCGGCTCAGACCGCGCCGGCGAGGAAGCCGCTCGTCCGGACGAAGAAGTAGACGACGAACGCGCCCGCGAGCACCCAGTGGCCGGGGCGCGTCTCGTCGGCGCGGCCGGCGGCGACCTTCACGAGCGGGTAGGTGACGATGCCGGCGGCGATGCCGTACGCGATGGAGTAGGTGAACGGCATGACGAGGACGGTCATCCCGGCGGGGATGGCGGCCGTCAGGTCGTCCCACGCGACCTCGACGACGTTGCGCAGCATGACGACGCCGATGACGACCAGCGCGATGTGGCTGGCGTACAGCGGGATCGCCGCCGCCAGCGGGACGACCGCCAGCGCCGCCAGGAACAGCAGCGCGACGACGAGCGCGGTCATGCCCGAGCGGCCGCCCTCCTCGACGCCGACGGCCGACTCGATGTAGGTGGTCACCGTCGAGGTGCCGAGCATCCCGCCGACGGTGGTGCCGACGGCGTCGGCCATCAGCGGCCGGTCGATGTCGGGCAGGTCGCCCTCCTCGTCGAGGAAGCCCGCCACCTGCGAGACGCCGACGAGCGTGCCGGCGGTGTCGAAGAAGTCGACGAAGAAGAACGTGAACACGATGAGCGCGAAGGCGAACGGTTCGACGGTCGAGAGCCCGCCGACGAACGCGCCCGCAAGCGGCGCGATGTTGTACGTCGCCTGCGCCGTGAGGTTGCCGACGAGCGCGTCCGCCGGGCCGAAGCCGAACTGCGCCGCGAGGAAGCCGATCGCGGTCGTGAACAGGATGCCGATGACGACCGACCCGGTGACGCCGCGGGCGTACAGCCCGAACGTGAGGAACAGGCCGAGGATCGAGACGATCGCGACGGGGTCGGAGGCGACCGACCCGAGCGTCACCAGCGTCGCGGGGTCGTCGACGACGACGCCCATCGCCTCCAGCCCGATGATCGCGAGGAACAGCCCGATCCCGGTGCCGACCGCGAGCTTCACCGGGGTCGGGAAGACGTTGATGACGTACTCGCGGGCCCCGACCGCGGTGAGGGCGATGAACAGCAGCCCCTCGACGACGACGGCCGCCAGCGCCGTCTCCCACGGGACGCCGAGCGCGCCGACGACGGTGAACGCGAAGAAGGCGTTCAGCCCGAGGCCGGGCGCCTGCCCGAACGGCCGTTTCGCGTACAGCGCCATGATCAGCGTCGCCACCGCCGCCGAGATCAGGGTGACGACCGCCACCATCTGGAGGGTCTGTGCGTACGAGACGCCGTCCACGATGATCCCCGGCTTCTCGCCCTCGATGCCGACGAGGATGCTCGGGTTCACGAAGACGATGTAGCTCATCGTCAGGAACGTGGATATCCCCGCGACGATCTCGGTCCGGAGGTCCGTCCCGAGTTCGTCGAACTCGAAGTACTCCGCCAACCGCTGGTGCAGCGCCATACCGGCACGCTTGTGCATATTTGACTTAAGCGTTCGGCTTTGAGTGACGTAGATATACGAGAACGTGGATAGATATCGCCGTGTTCGGATCGGATATTTGTCGAGTCCCGCCGTCGGCACCCACCCGGTGGCGGCTCGGCACGGGGACCTCGCCGCCGTACGTCCGAGGCCTCCCTGCGGTCGGCCTCGCCCTACTCACGGGTCGCTCCGCTCCCCGTTCGCTCGCCGTCGTCTCGGTCGCTGCGCTCCCTCGACGACGCCCGTTTCGTGGACGGCTCGGCACGGGGACATCGCCGCCGTACGTCCGAGGCCTCCCTGCGGTCGGCCTCGCCCTACTCGAACTGCGTCAACGCCCCCACCGGCGCCTCGGTTATCTCCGACGCCCGGTCGGTACCCTCCTCGCCGACGGCGATGAGCGCGAACACGCCCGCCACGTCCGCGTCGGCCTGCAGCGCGATGTCGAGCAGGAGCTCCTGGGTCTCGCCCGACCGGATGAGGTCGTCGACGACGAGAACGGACTCGCCGGCGTCGATGGCGCCCGCGGGGAGGTAGTAGGTGAGCTCGATCCCCGAGGCGAGCCGCTGACGCGACTCGATGAACTCCTCGACGGCCGTCTCCTTCGACTTCTTCGCGTAGGCGACCCGCGCGTCGAAGTGGCTCGCCATCGCCGCCCCGAGGGTGATGCCGTCGGTCGCGGCGGTGAGCACTACGTCCGGGGTCCCGAAGTCGAACGACTCGGCCGCGACGGGCGCGACCAGGTCGAGGAACGGCTGGTCGAAGACGACGCCGGAGTTGTCGACGTAGCCCTCCTCGTCGAACGAGATCCGGGCCTCCAGTTCGGCCGCGAGCGTCTCGCGGCCGATGCCCTCCACGACCTCGCGGGCGCGCTCGGCGCCCGGCAGGACGTGCCCGTTGACGTAGCGGTTCAGGTCGCCCGCGGGCAGGCCGGTCACCTCGGCGAGCTCGTCGTACGTTCGCGTCTCCTTCAGCGTCCGCAACACGGCGACCGCCTGCAACTGCAGGGCGGCCTTCTCGGCCCTGTTCATGTACTTATGCTCGTTCGTGCAAGTATGAACACTTCGGATTTCGAGCCGGAGATATTCGACAGTCCTGTGCAGGCGTGTGGTACTCGGCCGCGTGGGCGTCGACCGCGGATAGGGGCGTCCCCGGCGATGCGGCGGGGGCTCGATCCCTCCCGACGGGGTCGGGCGTGGAGTCGGCCCGGGAGGTCAGCGGTTCTCGAGGAGACGCGAGGCGGTCAGCAGCGACTCCAGTTCGACGCCGTGGTCGGCGAGTAGGTCCGCGGCGCCCTCCTCGCGGTCGACGACGACGAGCACCCGGTTCACCACGGCGCCGGCCTCCCGGAGCGCCTCGACGGCGTCCAGCGCGGACTGTCCCGTGGTGGCGATGTCCTCCAGCACGACGACCTCCTCTCCCTCGGCGAGTTCGCCCTCGATGCGGTTGCCCGTGCCGTACTCCTTGGCCGCCTTGCGGACGATGACGTACGGCGAGTCCGTCTCGACGGCCGTCGCGGCGACGAGCGGGACCGCGCCGAGCGCGACGCCCGCGAGTTTCGCGTCGCCGACGCGCTCGGCGTACGCGTCGGCGATGAGGCGCAGGCAGGTCGGGTCCGTCTCGAACCGGTACTTGTCGACGTAGTAGTCGCTCGTGCCGCCGTGGGAGAGCTCGAACTCCCCGAACAGGACCGCCTCCGCCTCGCGGAGCGCGGCGATGAGGTCGGCGTCCGCGCCGTCGTGGTCGCCGTCGTCGGCGTCGCTGGTGTCGCTCATACCCGTGGGAGGTGCCCCCCGGCGCGAAAGGCTATCGGTCCGTTCCGGAGGCGATCCGCGACGCGACGCCCCCTCAGTTCGACGCCTCGCACCGCTGGACGACGCTCGCGGGGACCGGGACGGTCACCTCGTAGGCGTCGACGGTGTGGTCGGCCGCCCGGCCCTCGAAGACGACGCGGTAGGTGGCGCCCTGCGTCGGGCACGCGAGCGCGCTCCGGCCGGTGATCCGCGCCTCGCCGGTGTCGGTTCTGAGCTCGGTCCAGGGGACCTTCGTGCCGGCCTCGTCGACGACGACGACGCGCTCCTCGGAGGGGACGGGGCCGTCGGCGTGCGTGACGACGATGGCGGTGTCCTCCCCGTCCTCCTCCAGCGAGAAGGTGAATCCCTCGGGCCGGTCGATGGGCTCGCCGCCCATCCCGGTGGCGACGACGCCGCCGATGCCGGCGACGCTCGCGGCCGCGAGGAGCATGAACGCCAGCGCGATGGTCGGGAACTGCGTCCGGACGTGCTCGCGGGGCGACAGCGGCTCCTCCTCGTCGTCTGGAGCCTCGTCGATGTCCGCGGCTTCCGGGTCGCTCACGTCCCGACCGCGACGTGGCGAGGGCAAAACCCCGTCGCCCCGATTCTCACTCGTGATTCGGACGGTGGCAGCGGCGGTGGCGGTGGAACCCTGCGGGGCCGCGACGGCCGTCGCGTCTCACCACGGCTCGTTCTTGACGCCGAGCAGGTACGCGACGCCGTTGGTCGCGACGTGCAGCAGCGGCGTCGCCACGAGGACGACCGCCACCCGAGCCGGCGAGAACGTCGCGAGCGTCCACCCGGGCGCGAACACGAACGCCAGCGCCAGCGCCCCGACGACGAAGTCCAGCTGGTCGAGCCCGGGGAACGCCGCGCCGCGCTCGCGGCCGGTACGCCGCTTGAGGAACGACGCGCCGATGTCGCCCAGCATCGCCCCGAGCGCGAGGCCGAGCGCGGCCGACGGCGGGAACGTCGGGAGGGCGACGTCGGCGAGCGCGCCGACCGGGTCGGCGACGGCGTTGAGTCCGAACGCGAGCGCGACGCCGACGGCCGTCCCGACGGCCGTGCCGCGCCAGGTCTTGCCGTCGCCGAGGAGGCGTCGACCGCCCCACGTCCGTCCGCCGTCGATCGGCGCGCCGCCGCCCGCCAGCACCGCGGCGTTGTTCGGCACGTACGCCGGCAACATCGCCCACAGCGCCCCCGCGACGAGTCCGACGAGTCCGGCCATCCTGTGGTGGCGTGCTTCGCGTTCGGTGTTAAGTCCGTGGGATCCCGCTCCGGTCGCCCGATCGGGATCCACGAGACTCAAGACACGCGGCCGGCAAGCGTTGCCACGAACATGATCCCGCCCATCGCCAGCCGCTTCGTCGCGGGGGAGACGCCGGCCGCGGCCTTCGATCACGTCCGGGAGGCCAACGAGGACGGCGTGAAGGTGATCCTCAACCTCCTCGGCGAGCACTACCACGACCGGGAGGACGCCGACGCCGACGCCGAGGCGTACGTCTCGCTCCTGCGCGACATCGGGAACACCGACCTCGACGCCTGCGTCTCCGTCAAGCCGTCCCAGCTCGGCATCGACATCGGCGCCGACGTGTTCCGCGAGCACTACCGCCGGGTCGTCGAGGCCGGCGACGAGCACGGCGTGTTCGTCTGGTGCGACATGGAGGACGCCGACACGACTGACGCGACGCTGGACGCCTTCGAGGGCCTCGCCCGCGAGTTCGGCGGCGGCGTCGGCCTGTGCGTGCAGGCGAACCTCAGGCGCACGCGCGAGGACCTCGCCCGCCTCGTCGACGTCCCCGGCAAGATCCGGCTGGTGAAGGGCGCCTACGACGAGCCGGAGTCGATCGCCTACACGGACAAGGCGGACGTGAACGAGGCGTACCGCGAGGACCTGGAGTTCCTGTTCAAGGAGCGCGAGGCGGGGATCGCCGTGGGGAGCCACGACCCGAAGATGATCTCGCTGGCCGGAGAACTCTCCGCCGAGTACGGCGCCGACTACGAGGTCCAGATGCTGATGGGGGTCCGCGAGGACGAACAGCGCCGTCTCGCCGCCGAGGGAGTCGAGACGTGGCAGTACGCCCCCTACGGCGACAAGTGGCTCTCGTACTTCTACCGGCGCCTCCGCGAGCGCAAGGAGAACGCGCTGTTCGCGCTGCGCGCGGTCGCCGGCGTCTGAACCGGGTCCCGCGGCGGCGGGCGGCTCCTCGCCTCCCGTGTAGAAGGTCTGATATGCCCCCGTCCCACAGAAGCACGTGAACACCGAATGTCCACGTGGAAGCGCGACTTCGCGAGCGGCCTGGTCGTCGTCACCCCGATCCTCGTCATCCTCTTCGTCGCCAACTGGCTGTACAGCCTCCTGTCGACGCTGCCGTTCGTTCCCACGATCACCCCGCGCAACCCCGACCCCCGATACCTCCCGCTGTACGAGTTCGCGGAGGTCGTCACGGCGCTGGTCGTGTTCGTCCTGCTCGTGTTCTCGGCGGGATACCTCATGCGGACGACCGCGGGTCGGCTCGCCGAGGGGATCATCGACGACGCGATCAACCGCGTCCCCGGCCTGCGCGTCATCTACAACGCCTCGAAACTGGCCGTCGAGACGGCGCTCACCGGCACCGAGGACCTCCAGACGCCGGTGAAGGTCGAGCCGTGGGACGGCATGCGGATGACGGCGTTCAAGACCGGCAAGAGCACCGACGACGGCCGCGAGGTCCTGTTCCTGCCCACGGCCCCGAACATCACAACCGGGTTCGTCATGGAGGTCGAGCCCGCGGACATCACCGAGACCGACGAGAAGGTCGAGCAGGCGCTCACGCGGATCCTCTCGGCCGGGTTCGGCGAGGGCGACGGCGCCGGCCGGTCGCCGCCCGGGGAGACCAGCGTCGGCGAGGTCGTCGGCAGCGAGCGGGACGGGGACCGGACCGCGGAGGACTAGCGCACGGGCGGCCGCGGGGACGGGCGGCCGCTGGGACGGACGAACGCGCGGAACCGAACCGTGAAGTGCGCCGCCGGCGCCCGTTGGCGCATGCGCGACGACACCGACCGCATCGACGCCGACCACGTCGACCTCCTGCAGGCGTTCATCGAGCGCCACGGCTTCCTCTCGTGGCTCGACCTGACGGTCGAGGAGCTGGAGCGCGGCCGCATCGTCATGTCCGTCCCGTACGACGAGAAGCTCGTGAACCCCGGGTCGCCGGTGAGCTCGGTTCACGGCGGCATCGCGGCGACGCTGGTGGACACCGCCTCGGGGTTCGCCCTCCGGTCGACGTTCGACGACCCGACCACCGGGTCGCTGGCGACGACCGACCTGAACGTGACGTACCTCCGGCCGGCGACGAACGACCTCCGCGTGGAGGCTGAGGTGCTGCGCGCCGGCGGGTCGATGGGCTTCACCGACACGCTGGTCTCCAGCGTCGCCCCCGACGGCGAGCAGAAGGACGTCGCCGTGGGGCGGACCTCCTACCGCCTGTTCCGGGACGCCGACCGCGGGTAGCCGGGCTCGGCGGGGCCCCGAGCAACCCTTTTGCGTCGGCCCGTCGAACGCCTCCACGACCGATGCACGGAGACGAGCCCGTCGAGTACGAGCCGGTGAGCGTGAAGGCGGTGCTGGCCGAGATGAAGGACACCGCGGAGCTGCTCATCGACCTGTCGTACTCGGCGGTGCTGCACGGGAGCCCCGCGCTCGCCCGCGAGGTGCTGGCGCTGGAGGCGCGGATGGACGTGCTCCAGCTTCAGGCGCGGATGAGCGTGATGATGGCCGCGCGCTCGCCCGAGGACGTGGAGGAGCTGGCGCCGGTCCTGGGCATGATCGGCGCGGCCGAGAAGATCAGCGACGCCGCCGGCGACATCGCCAAGGTCGTCCTCGAGGAGGTCGGGCTCCCGGACGCGATGCGGGCGGCGCTGCCGGAGGCGGTCGAGAACCTCGTGCGCGCGCCCGTCGCGGACGACTCGCCGTACGCCGGCCGGTCGCTGGCGGCGATCAACATGGAGACCGAGACCGGCGTGCGCGTCATCGCCGTCCGCCGCGACCAGGCGACCGGGAAGGCCCGGTGGATCACGAACCCCGACCGGGAGACGGAGCTTCGCGCGGGCGACACGCTGTTCCTCCGCGGCTTCGACGAGGGGCTCCGCGAGGTGTACGAGGCCGCCTCCGGCGAGCGGTACGAGCCGCCGGAGGCGCCCGACCCCACGGTCGCGGACCTGGAGCGGGCGGTCGACTCCATCGTGCTGATGAAGAACATGAGCGAGCTCGCCGTCGACCTGGCCTACGGCGCGGTGCTGTTCGACAGCCGCGGCGTCGCCGAGGAGGTCTCCGAACTGGAGGCGGAGGTCGACGCGCTGCAGTCCCGGTTCGAGGCGTGGACGCTCCGGGCGGCCGCCCGCGTCGACGACCCCGTCAGCCTCCGCGGGCTCGTTCACCTCGCGGTCGCGACCGAGGAGATCAGCGACGCCGCCGTCGAGATCAGCGAGGGCGTCCTCCGGGGGCTGGACACCCACCCGGTCGTCGCCGAGGCCGTCGAGGAGTCCGACGAGGTGATCGTCCGCCTCGCCGTCGCCGCCGGGTCGGACCTCGCGGGCGCGACCCTCGGCGACCGGGAGGTGAAGACGGAGACGGGGATGCGCGTCATCGCCGTCCGCCGAGGGGGCGACGACGCGGGCGCGTCGAGCGACGCCGGCGGCGTCGCGGACGCGGACGGCGACGGGGGCGGTGAGGACGACGATGAGGACGACTGGGTCGTCTCGCCGGGCCCGGAGACGCGGATCCGGGCCGGCGACGTGCTCATCGCGAAGGGCACCCGCGCGGGCGCCGAGCGGCTCTCCGCGCTCGCGGGGTCGCCCGAGTCTTTCGACGTTGACTGATCCCGGAGGCGACCGGGGTCCCGTCGACCGCGCGCCGCTCACTCCCTCGGCGACGAGGGTCCCCCTCCCCCCTCCTCGTCCTCCGCGAGCGGCGCCCCGCAGGAGGGACACGGTCCCGGCGTCGACGGCCGGAGCGTCGCACAGGCCGAACACAGCACCAGCCGCCGTCGCGGGGGCGGGTCGTCCCACTCGGTCGCGTCGCCCGACCCGGATCCGTGCGGCACGCCGGGCGGACCGTCCCGTTCGGCACCGAGCGCCGCCGGGGCGAGGCGGCCGCCGACGAGCCCCGAGGTGTCGCCCGATTCCTCGGCCATCCGCAGGGTGTGCTCCACGAGCACGTCGTTTCGCATGCGGTCGAGGAGGCCGAGCAGGCCGTAGAACGCGAGCGTCGGCACGAGGCACAGCGCCCCCGTGAGGACGAGCCGGACGAGCGGGTCCGCCGTGACGCCGACCATGCCGTGTGGGGACGTGACCCATGCTATTGGCGGTTGTGCCGCCCGCCGCCGTCGGGGCGACGCCCGCGTCACTCGACCGGCGTGCGGAGCACGCGGACCGCGGCGAGGACGGTGAGCACCGTCGCGACGAGCAGCGCCGTCGTCGAGGCCAGCACGAACGCCAGCATGAGGAAGAAGCCGTCCGCGCCGAGCACGGGGTACTCCCGGGTCCCGCCGGCCGGCCCGAGCAACTCCAGCGCCCGGACCAGGTACGCGACGGTCGCGAGCGCGACGCCGACGGCCGCGCCGACCGCGGCGTTCCGCTTCACCGAGAGCGCCTCGACGAGGCCGGCTATCGGCGGCCGGTCGGGGCGTGCCGGGGCGGGGTCGGCGGTGTCGACACCGCCGCCCGCGTCGACACCGCCCGCGTCGGCGTCGTCCGTGTCCGTGTCCGCGCGGTCCTCGTTCACGTCCTCCGGTTGGGACCGCCGCCTCAAATCCTCGTCGTCCCGACCGGCGGCGAGGCGGACACGGCGACCGCGGCGCCCCGCCGCGGGGGTTGCGGTACGTGTTGCCGATATCTCCGACCCGTGACACCGGCGGTGAATACCTGAATTACTTTACCCGCCCCCGCGGTACGGCTCGGTATGGGACTGTTCGATCGGCTTCGCGGGGACGACGACCCCCGCGTCGCCTTCGTCGGCATCGACGGGGTGCCGCACACGCTGCTGAAGGATCACCCGGACCGGTTCCCGAACTTCGCCGCCCTGGCCGACGAGGGCTCGGCGGGCGACATCGACTCCATCGTGCCGCCGGAGTCGTCCGCCTGCTGGCCGGCCCTGACGACCGGGGTCAACCCGGGCGAGACGGGCGTGTACGGCTTCCAGGACCGCGAGAACGGGAGCTACGACACGTACGTGCCGATGGGCCGGGACGTGCAGGCGACCCGCCTGTGGGACCGCGTCGCCGAGGCCGGCCGCGATGCCACGGTGATGAACGTCCCCGTGACGTTCCCGCCACAGCGGAACGTCCAGCGCATGGTCTCGGGGTTCCTCTCGCCCGGCGTCGACAAGGCGGCGTACCCCGACGACCTCCGCGAGTACCTCGAGTCGATCGACTACCGCATCGACACGAACGCGAAGCTCGGGCACAAGGACGACAAGTCCGAGTTCATGGAGGTCTCCCACGAGACCATCGACAGGCGCTTCGAGGCGTTCACCCACTACATCGAGCAGGACGACTGGGACCTGTTCTTCGGCGTCTTCATGACGACCGACCGGGTGAACCACTTCCTGTTCGAGGACTACGCCCGCGAGGGCGAGTACTACGAGGAGTACATGGAGTTCTACGAGAAGGTCGACGACTACGTCGGGCGGATCCGCGACATGCTCCCCGAGGACGTGACGCTCGTCGTCGCCTCCGACCACGGCTTCACCGTTCAGGACTACGAGGTCGACGTGAACCGGTGGCTGGAGGAGGAGGGGTGGCTCTCGTTCGAGGACGACGACCACGAGGAGCTGGGCGACATCGCCGACGACGCGCGGGCGTACTCGCTCATCCCCGGGCGCCTCTATCTCAACCTGGAGGGGCGCGAACCCCGCGGGTCCGTCCCCGAGGAGGAGTACGAGTCCGTCCGCGACGAGCTGAAGGAGGCGATCGAGTCGCTGGAGGGGCCGGACGGCACCCCGGTCGCCAAGCGCGTCGTCGAGAAGGAGGAGGCGTTCCGCGGCGACCACGACGACATCGCGCCGGACCTGACGGTGATCCCGAACCACGGCTTCGACCTGAAGGCGAAGTTCAAGCCGCACGACGACGGCGTCTTCTCGACGGGGCCCCGCAACGGGATGCACAGCTTCGAGAACGCGACCCTGTTCATCGACGACCCCGACGCGACCATCGGCGACGCCGACCTGCTCGACATCGCCCCCACGATCCTCGACCTGATGGACGTGGAGTACGCGCGCGCCGACTTCGACGGCGGCTGTCTCCTGTAGACCGACTCGCGCGACCCGGCTACCCGAAGTTCTCTATCTTCGCCTCGCCCCCGTAGCCCGCCGCGTCCAGCGCCCCGACCGCCGCGTCGACGAAGTCGGCGAAGCCGTACACGAACGCCTGCTCGCCCGGCGCGCCCGTGACCGCCTCGGCGACCGCCCCGTCGACGTCGCCGTCGGTGACGACGACGCTCGCGCCCCGCTCGCGGGCGGCGTCGAGCCGCTCGACGTGGGCGGGCGCCTCGTCCAGGTAGACGACCGCCGCCTCGTTGCCGGCGGCCAGCGCCGCCTCCGCGATGGCGACCGCCGGCCCGACCCCCGGCCCGCCCGCGAGCACGACGGCGCGCGCCTCCCCCTCGTAGTAGTCGTCGCCGAAGGGGCCGCTCATCTCGATCTCGTCGCCGGCGTCGAGGTCCGCGAGGTACGCCGAGAAGTCGCCGCCGTCGAGGCCGACGGTCGTCTCGTAGCTCCCCTCGGTGTCGGGCGAGGAGATCGTGTAGAACCGCGACTGCTCCTCCCCGTCGACGGTCGCGGTGAGGCGCACGAACTGCCCGGGCTTCCCGTCGAAGCCCTCCGGCGAGTCCAGCGTCACCGCGACCGTGTCCGGTCCGACCTCCGCGACCGACCGCACCGCGACTGTGGCGTCCATACGCCGGCCTTGCCCCGCGGGGTACCCGAAGCTGTCGCTTCCCGTCTGCCTCCCCGCGCCACCCGCCAGTCGTCGCCCGTCGAAGCCACGTCGTACGCGTGTCGTACCGCGATCTGCGGGGTCGAACCGTCCCCGCACGCCGTCGCCGTGAGACGGACAGAATCGATCGTTCGTGGGTCGTCCGGCAATTCTTCGGGGATTCGATACCACATACGTTCCGAGGAACGTTCGTTCGTCCGACGATCCCGCGGAAACACGGACTCCCCCCATTCAGAAGGCTTTTCCACCGACCGTGGGAAGGTGTGACCAGCATGCCAGCGGACTTCAACTGGGCCATCGGCGGGGAGGCCGGCGATGGCATCGACTCCACCGGGAAGATCTTCGCGCAGGCGCTCTCCCGGGCGGGTCGACACGTCTTCACGTCGAAGGACTTCGCCTCCCGTATCCGTGGCGGGTACACCGCGTACAAGGTGCGCACGTCCACGGAGAAGGTCCGGTCGGTCGTCGACCGGCTGGACGTCCTCGTCGCGCTCACGCCCCGAACGATCGAGGAGAACCTCGACGAACTGCACGAGGGGTCGGTCATCATCTACGACGGCGAGCGGACCACGATGGCCGACGTCGAGATCCCCGAGGGGATGATCGGGCTCGACGTGCCCCTCAAGAGCCTCGCGGAGGACGCCGGCGGCGCCATCATGCGCAACGTCGTCGCCCTGGGCGCCGCCTGCGAGGCGACGAACTTCGACATCGAGCACCTCGACTCCTCGCTGAAGAAGCGCTTCGGCGACAAGGGGACGGCGCTCGTCGAGAACAACAAGCAGGCGGCCCGCCTCGGACAGGAGTACGTCCAGGAGCACTACGCCGACGCCGACCTGGACTACGATCTGGAGACGACCGACAACGACTACGTCCTGCTCAACGGCGACGAGGCGATCGGCATGGGCGCCATCGCCGCCGGCTGTAAGTACTACGCCGGCTACCCGATCACGCCGGCGACGGACGTGATGACGTACCTGAAGGGCCGCATCGAGCAGTTCGGCGGCCACGTGGTCCAGGCGGAGGACGAGCTCGCGGCGATCAACCTCGCGCTGGGCGCCGCCCGCGCCGGCGCGCGGTCGATGACCGCCACCTCCGGCCCGGGGATCGACCTGATGGCCGAGACGTTCGGGCTCGTCGCCACCTCCGAGACGCCGCTGGTCATCTGCGACGTGATGCGTTCTGGCCCCTCGACGGGGATGCCGACGAAGCAGGAGCAGGGCGACCTGAACATGATGCTGTACGGCGGCCACGGCGAGATCCCGCGGTTCGTCCTCGCCCCGACGACCGTCGACGAGTGCTTCTGGAAGACCGTCGAGGCGTTCAACCTCGCCGAGAAGTACCAGACGCCGGTGTACCTCGCGTCCGACCTCGCGATGGCCGTCACCGAGCAGACGTTCGAGCCGGACGCCTTCGACATGGACGCCGTCGAGATCGACCGCGGCAAGGTCGTCGACGAGGACACCGTCGAGGAGCACCAGACCGAGTCCGGCGGCTTCAAGCCCCACGAGATCACCGACGACGGCGTCAGCCCGCGCGCGTTCCCCGGCACCGCCGGCGGCGCGCACATGTCCACGGGGCTGGAGCACGACGAGCAGGGCCGCCGCACCGAGGACACCGAGATGCGGGTGAAGCAGGTCGACAAGCGCACCCGGAAGGTCGAGACCGCCCGCGAGCGCGAGGACTTCTCGCCGCGGGAGTTCGGCGACCCCGACTCGGAGAACCTGGTCGTGACGTGGGGGTCGAACGAGGGAACGCTCGTGGAGGCGCTGGAGTTCCTCGAGGAGGACGGCATCGACGTGCGCATCCTCTCGGTGCCGTACCTGTTCCCGCGGCCGGACCTCACCGAGGAGTTCGAGGCCGCCGACGAGGTGATCGTCGTCGAGTGTAACGCGACGGGGCAGTTCGCGGACGTGCTCGAACACGACACGCTCCAGCGCGTGAAGCGCGTGAACAAGTACGACGGCGTGCAGTTCAAGGCGGACGAGCTCGCCGACGACATCAGGGAGACGCTGGCCGCCGACGAGGGCCAGGAGGTGGAAGCATGAGTTCCCAGGTCAGGTTCACCGACTTCAAATCCGACAAACAGCCCACGTGGTGTCCCGGCTGCGGCGACTTCGGGACGATGAACGGCATGATGAAGGCGCTCGCGGAGACGGGCAACGACCCCGACAACACCTTCGTGGTCGCCGGCATCGGCTGTTCGGGCAAGATCGGCACGTACATGCACAGCTACGCGCTCCACGGCGTCCACGGCCGCGCGCTCCCGGTCGGCGCGGGCGTGAAGATGGCCAACCCCGACCTGGAGGTCATGGTCGCCGGCGGCGACGGCGACGGCTACTCCATCGGCGCGGGCCACTTCGTCCACGCCGTCCGCCGCAACGTCGACATGAGCTACGTCGTGATGGACAACCGCATCTACGGGCTGACGAAGGGGCAGGCCTCCCCGACCAGCCGGGAGGACTTCGAGACGGCGACGACGCCGGAGGGCCCCCAGCAGCCGCCGGTGAACCCGCTCGCGCTCGCGCTCGCCTCCGGGGCGACGTTCATCGCGCAGTCGTTCTCCTCTGACGCCCTGCGTCACCAGGAGATCGTCCAGCGGGCCATCGAGCACGACGGCTTCGGCTTCGTGAACGTGTTCTCGCCGTGCGTGACGTTCAACGACGTGGACACGTACGACTACTTCCGCGACTCGCTGGTCGACCTGAAGGAGGAGGACTACGACCCCACCGACCGCGAGGCGGCCAAGGAGAAGGTGCTCGACGCCGACAAGGAGTACATGGGCGTGCTCTACCAGGACGAGGACTCGGTCCCCTACGAGGAGACCCACGGCCTCGACTCGAACATGGCCGACATCGACGAGGACGGCGCCCCCGAGGGCGCGATGGACCTCGTGCGGGAGTTCTACTGAACCACTTTTAACGGGGTCCTCCTCGCTCGCGCCTTCGGCGCTCGCTCGTCGAACCCCGCCAAAACCCGTTCATGATCAAAAGGCCGCTCGCTCGCCAGCCTTCGGCTGGCTCGCTCGCGGTACGGTGCGTAGTGACCCCGCAGAAATTCAGGTATCTCTACAACTGATCACACAATGTTGATTACACGTGGGATTTTAGTGAATACTCTGGTAGAGAGCGACTGCGTATGCATCACCGTTGCTCGAATATTTCGGCCATTTAATTCTGAATATTCATAACGCTTTGATCATAATTCACGACAATGCCCTCCAAACGAACGGTTCTCGTGGAGAGTAACCTTTCAAAACGCCAGCAAGCGGGTTTGCTCGCCCTGTGGGGCTTGTCGCTTCTGGGTGGGTCAGCTGCGATTGTTGCGTTAGAGCCAGACCACTGGCGTTCATCACAGCCGGTCTTCGTGATGCTGGTGGGGCTTCTCATGGGCAGTGGGCTGTTGCTGGTAGCGGCGCGCCGGTTTGCCGGGCGCGGGTCGCCGGATCAAAATCGCATGCTTCCAGCGATTGGGGCGATCGTCGGGGTGGGCATATTCGTTGGAGGCCCGCTCGTATTCAGGCCATGGATGTACAACGGAAGAGGGCTGGCAGGGGGAATAACTGCTGGGGCGACGATGTTGACCTCGGCGATTGCAGGGATCGTAGTGATCGTCAGCGTCGACGCCTACAGACAGAACTCTCCAAACAATATCCTGACGGTGTTCGCGGTACTGAGCGGGATTGGGTGGTTCTATGTGTTTTTATTAGACCGCCGCTTTACGACGAGGCACCGGCTCGAACTGACGATCCTCTGGCTCGTGCTGGTCGGTGGGGGTCTCTTCATCTCCAGACAATGGTCTGGAACACCGAGGACGGACTAATCCACTATGCCGGGAGAGTGAGAAATTCGAGAGCTACTTGCTCTATCTCTACCGATCAGCGATTCACGTACCGGCTCTATTCTACCGCTCCCGCACGACCACGAACTCCGCCAGGTCCCGCAAGTACCCCCGGGCGTCGGACTCCCCGATCCCGGCGGTCTCCAGCGCCTCCAGCGCGGCGTCGGCCTGGTCGCGGGCGCGCCGGTCGGCCTCCTCGGGCGTGAGGTCGGTCACCTGGAGCAGGGAGGGCCGGTCGACGGCCTCGTCGACGCCGGTGGGCTTGCCCAGGTCGTCGGCGTCGGCGGTCGCGTCGAGCACGTCGTCGCGGATCTGGAAGGCGACGCCGACGCGCTCGGCGTAGTCGCCGAACGCCTCGATCGTGAAGCCGTCGGCGCCGGCGGCGACCGCCCCCAGTTCGGCGGCCGCGCGGAACAGCGCCCCCGTCTTGCGGCGCGCGAGCGTCATGTACTCCTCCTCGTTCGTCGGCTTCGCCACGAGCTCGGTCGCCTCGCCCTCGCCGAGTTCGACCATCGCCTCCGCGACGATCTGCATCGCCTGCTCGTCGGCCGAGAACAGCGCGAACGCCTCCCCGAGCATGCCGTCGGAGCCGACGATGGCCGGACCGTAGCCGAACTCCGCCCACGCGCTGGGGGTCCCGCGGCGCACGTCAGAGCGGTCGATGATGTCGTCGACGACCAGCGAGGCGTTGTGGACCAGTTCGACGCCGACGGCGAAGTCGACGGCCTCCTCGGGGTCGCCGCCGGCGGCCTCGCACGCGAGGAGCGTCACGGTGGGGCGGACCCGCTTGCCGCCCGCCAGCACGACGTGTTCGATCTCCTCGGAGAGCTGCGGCGGGTCGACGGCGCCCGTCACCTCGGCGAGGCGCTCGTTCGCCATCGCGACCCGACGCTCCAGGTACTCCATCGACCGTGTAACGGGCCCGGGCGGAAAAGAGGGTACCGAATACGGAATCGGGGGGCGCGGCCGCGTCCGTCGGCGGCACCGCCACGCGCTCACCGCGAGTGAGCCAGCCGCCGGGCTGGCGAGCGAGCGGCTGTTTCGGCATTACGGGAAATCGCAGATTTCCCGTCGGTAGTCAGAACGCGAAGCGGTCTGACGACATCATCAGAATCGCGGAGCGATTCTGATTAGTAGTCGGATTCCGGCGGAATCCGACGACATGAACGGGTTTTGGCGGGGGTCGACGAGCGAGCGCCGAAGGCGCGAGCGAGGAGGGCCCCGTTAACAGAGGTTCACTCGAACTCCTCGATCAGCGCCGGCACCACGTCGAAGAGGTCGCCGACGATCCCGTAGTCGGCGATGTCGAAGATGGGCGCGTTCGGGTCGGTGTTGATCGCGATGATCGTCTCCGCGCCCTTCATGCCGGCGACGTGCTGGACGGCCCCGGAGATCCCGATCGCGAGGTACACGTCCGGGGTGACCTGCTTGCCGGACTGGCCGACTTGGCGGTTCTTCGGCAGCCAGCCGTTGTCGACGATCGGCCGGGACGCCGACAGCGTCGCGCCGGTGACCTCGACCAGTTCCTCGATCAGTTCGAGGTTCTCCTCCTCCTCGATGCCGCGGCCGATGGAGACGAGGAACTCCGCCTCGGCGATGTCGACGTCGCCGGCGCCGACCTCCTCGTAGCCCTGCACGCGGGCGCCCGACTCGGCCTCGTCGAAGTCGTACTCGAACGGCTCGATCGGCACGTCGGCGGGCTCCTCGACGGCGGGCCACTCGCCCCCGCGGACGGTGACGACGAACGGCTCCTCGCTCACCTCGACGGCGGTCTCGACCTTCGAGCCGTACATCTCGCGGGTGGCCTCGAGCCCGTCGTCGTAGGAGAGCCCGACCGCGTCGGCCACCAGCGGCAGGCCGAGCCGGTTCGCGACCGCCGGGGCGTAGTCCAGCCCGTTGACCGAGTTGGGCAGCAGGACCGCCGTCGGCGACAGCTCCTCGAACAGCGCCGCGGTCGCGCCGGCGTACAGGTCGTGGTTGAACTCCGCGCCCGCCTCGACCGTGTGGACCGCGTCGACGCCCGACAGCGAGAGCCGGTCGGCGAACGCCTCCACGTCGCCGGCGATCACGGCCACGTGGAGGTCGCCGTCGAGGTCGTCGGCGAGCTCGCGGCCCGCGCGGACCAGCTCGAAGCTCACGTCGCGCAGCTCGCCGCGGCGGTGGTCGGCGACCGCGAGCACGTCGCTCATTCCGACACCACCCCCTCGGTCCGGAGCACGTCGGCCAGTTGTGCCGCCTGCTCGTCGGCGTCGCCCTCGAAGTACGTCGCGTCGGACTCCGTCTCCGGCTCGTACATCGCGGTCCGGCGCATCGGCGAGGCGACCGCGTCGGCGTCGAGCCCGAGGTCCGCGAGGCCGAACTCGGCGATCTCCTTGCTCTGTGCCTGCCGAATGCCGCGGAGGCTGGCGTACCGCGGCTCGTTCAGCCCCGTCTGGATGGTGAGCACGGCCGGGAAGTCGACCTCGGTGAGCTCCTCGACGCCGCCCTCAAGTTCGCGGTGGACGTGAGCCATCGAGAGGTCGTCCTCGGTCTCCAGGTGGTTGACGACGGCCGCCCAGTCGAAGCCGATCTCGTCGGCCAGCGAGACGCCGGTGGCGCCGAAGCCGTCGTCGGCCGCCTGCACGCCCGTCAGCACGAGGTCCGGCTCCTCCTCGTCGACGACCGCCGCGAGCAGCCGCGTCTTCGCCGCCACGTCGAGGTCGGCGCCGGCGACCTCGTCGTCCCACACGCGGATCGCCCGGTCGACGCCCTTCGCGAGCGCCATCCGGATCGTCTCCTCCGAGCGCTCCGGGCCGATCGTGGCCGAGACGACCTCGACGTCCTCGTACTCCTCGGAGAGTTGAACGGCCGCCTCGACGGCGTAGTCGTCCCACTCGTTGAGGTCGTACTCGAGGAACTGCTCGTCGATGTCCGTCCCGTCGATCTCGAAGTCGTCGGCCGCCTCCGCGACCTCCTTGACCGTGACGAGGATCTTCATCGCGCAAACGTTGCCGTGGTCGGGGGTAAACAGTTTCGGAAACCGTGGGGAGCGAGCGCCCCGGTGCGGCGATGGAGGCGGCTACGTGCCGGCCCCGTCGTCCGGGTCGACGCCGGGGGTCTCGCCGCCTCCGGGTCCGCCGACCCCGTCGCCACCGGTTCCGTCGCCGTCGTCGGCTCCGTCCGCGAGCGAGATGAGGTTCTCCCGGCCGAGGCGGAGCTTCTCGACGCGACCCTCGTCCGCCATCGCGGAGAGCAACTGCGACACCTTCGCGTCCGACCAGCCCGTCTCGCTGACGATGTTGGCCTGGCGCATCCGTCCGCCGTTGCGCTCCAGCAGGCGCTCGACGCGCTCCTCGTCCGAGAGGAGTTCGAGGTCCTCCTCGACGTCGTCGGCGCCGTCGACGTCCGCCGCACCGACGGCCGCCGTCGCGGGGTCGTCCGCCGCGCCGCCGCCGTCCGCCCCCCCGTCGGTGCCGTCCGTCGACGCGTCGGCGGCCGCCGCCGCGGTCGAGCCGTTCTCCCCGCCGTGGTGGTCCGGGGAGGCCCCCGTGCGTCCGGCAGTCGAGTCTGCGGCGTTCGGTTCGGTCGCGACCGGCTCGCCCGACCGGAGGCCGCCGCGGCGGTACGCGAGCGCCGCGACGACGAACAGGAGCACCGCGCCGCCGCCGACGACCAGTTCCATCGGGAGCCCCTGGTTCCCCGGAGGCGGCGCCGCTCCCGGCTCGTATCTGACCTCGATATCCCCGGAATCGAACGTCTGGGGCCCCTCCGCGACGATCCGCCGGTTACTGATAGAGTAGCTGAATCCCTGGGAGACGTCGCTCACCTCGTAGTCGGCCGGCGGCTCGATGACGAGACGCTGGGACGCCGACAGCGACCCGAACCAGGTGCCGTTATCCGGCGTCCGGAGCGCGTCCCCGAGGACGAGCGCGCCGTCCTCGCCGGGAGCGAGGAAGTTCGACCACGTGAACCGGAGGCGGAGCACGCCCGACTCGTTGTGCAGCGTCGCGCTCCGGTTCACCCGGACGACGGACATCTCCCTGCCGGTCGCGTTCGACGCCGCGGCGGCGGCGTTGCGGAACGGCCCGACCGCGGGGCCGCCGTCGGCGTCGCCCGCCTCGTAGGCGGCGGCGTACTCGCGGAACGCGTCGCGGTCCGCCTCGTCCCCGAGCGGGATCCGCGTCTCGACGGTCCAGCGGGCGTCGCCGTTCGCGCGCAACGAGACGGTGAAGTTCGTCCGCGGGGCGCCGACGGCCAGCGCGGGGCGGCCGTCCGTCGGAGCGGGAGCCGCGTCGACCGCGGGGGACGGAGCCGTCGGCTCGCCGGCGGTCGCGGCGGCCGATCCGGTAACGACGGCGCCGAGAAGGACGAGCGCGGCGAGGAGGGCTGCGTGCCGCATTCTGTATGTTCGACTCTTGGCGTTCCCGCAAAACCCTTTCCATCGATAACACGCGCCGGACCCCCATCGGGCGGTTCCGGGGAGCGCCGGCGCGCGTCCCGGCGACGGACGGCGCCGTCCGGCCGGCTTTGAGCCGGTTTTTTATCCGAGGCCGCGGTAGCGCCTTCCCATGCGAGCTATCCCCGTCGCCCTCGCCGCCCTCCTCGTCTGTGCCGCCGTCGGCGTCGGCGTCGCCGCGCCGCCGGCAGCGGCACCGGACCGCGGCACCCAGGTCGGGGTCGCCGCCGCCGGAGCCGACGACGGCGGGACCGGAACCGCGGCGTTCACCCCCCACAACGGAAGCGGCGCCCTCAGGGTGCTGTCGCTCAACGGGAGCCAGCGCGTCACGGCCGACGTCGACGTGGTGACCGTCGACGCCGGGACCGCGACCGGGCTCGGGGCGAACGCCTCGGCCGCCCGGATCGAGACGATCGCGATGCGCGAGCGGATCGAGAGCGCGAACACGACCGACGAGCGACAGAAGCGGATCCTCGACGGCCTCAACGAGGTCGACAAGGACGTCATCACGCTCCACAGCCGCCAACGGGCCGCGCTTCGGGGATACGCCGACGGCGAACTCACCGCGCGGCAGTTGCTCGTGGAACTCGCGGAGATACGCGCGACAGCACGGACGCTCGAAGAACGAGTCAGACTCCTGAACCGGCTCGCCGACGAAACCGAGGAGTTCTCCCTGGACGACAGTCGGGTGTTCTCGATCATCTACGACCTCCAGACGTTCGACGGGCCGGTGCGGGAGAGAGCCGCCGCGGCGCTTCGCGGAGAGCCGGGCGCGTCGACCCGCATATACGTCGCAACCACCCGCGAGAGCGTCGTTCTCTCCACGGTCGCCGGCGACGAATACGTCAGGGAGGCCTTCCGCGGGGACCTCCGCGACCGCGACGAGACCGGGATCAACGAGGAAGTGGCGCAGAACGTGACCGAGCGGAGTTACCCCGAGGTCTACGCCGCGACCGGCGGGTCGGTCTCGGGACAGGGCTCCGGCGGGACGTTCCTGTTCGACCTGCGGTACCCCAACGGGACGCTGACCGCGTTCGTCGGCGGCGGAAGCGAGCGCGTGTTCCTCGAGTGGCAACGTGTCGACCTCGCCGGCATCGACACCGGCGAGCCGGTGTCGCGAACGCTCGATCTCACGCTCACAGTGAATCGGACGTTCCCCGGCGGGCCGCTCCGGGTCGCCGTCACGGATCCCGAGACGGGCGATCCGATCGACGCGATCGTGAAGATCGGCCGCGAGGGCGGCGAGAGCGTCGAGGTCGGGACGACCGGCGACGACGGAGTCCTCTGGACCGTCTCTCCCCGCGGGTCGTTCGTCGTCACGGTCGTCGAGGTGGGGTCCGCCGAGGTCTCGACGGTCAGCGTCGAGCCGAGCGACCCGCATACCGTCGAGGAGGCGTTCTCGAACTCGACCGGGTCCCCGTCGATCGACGACGGGACGTGACTCGGCCCCAACGGAGCCAACACGACGCGGTCGCGTGCCGAGGGTTCTTGTCCGATAGGGGGACCACCGCGACCCGTCGATGGATCCGACGACGCCGGCCGTCCCGGCCGACGAGCGAGCGACGGCCGCGAGCGTCGGCGTCGCGCTGCTGGTGCTCGCGACGGTCGCGCTCTCGGCGGCGGTCGGCGCGGCGGCGCTCGCGGCGTCGCCGGCCTCGCCCCCGCCGACCGCCGCGGTCGATCTCGCGGTCGAGGACGGGACGCTCACGTTCACGCATCGCGGCGGCGACGCGCTGGACGTCCGCGACCTCCGGGTCGTCGTCCGCGTCGACGGCGACCCGCTCCGGTTCCAGCCGCCGGTCCCGTTCTTCGCCGCGCGGGGGTTCGAGAGCGGACCGACGGGGCCGTTCAACGCCGCGAGCGACCCGGGCTGGTCCGCGGGCGAGACGGCCTCCCTCGGGGTCGCCGGAACGAACAGCCCACGCCTCCGGTCCGGAGCGCTCGTCGAGGTCTCGATCTACGGGCGCGACCACCGGATCGCGACACTGCGGGCGGTCGGGGGGTGAGCCGTGAAGGGCGCGGGTCGGGTACCGCGGCCGCTCAGTCGTCGGTCGCGGCCGGCCCCTCGGCTTCCCCGGCTTCCTCGTCCCCCGCCGTCTCGCCAGCGGTGTCCGCGAGCGGCTCGGCGTCGCCCTCGCCGCCGGGCGCGTCCTCGGGGACCGTCGCGACGGAGGTGATCGCCCGCGGGGCGCCGCGGTGGCGCTGCTGGATGAAGTGGCGCGTCCCCTCGAAGCCGGCCTCCCGGAACATCCGATCGGCCTCCTCGGCGTCGTAGAACAGCATGATCGCGTCCGCGAGCTTCTGGAAGAGCTTCAGTTTCGGGTAGTCCGGGCCGACCACGAGGACGGTGCCGCCGGGCTTCGTGACGCGGCGGAACTCCCGGAGCGCCTCGACGGGGTTCGGCCAGTACTCGATGGAGCCCGAGGACCACACCTTGTCGAAGGAGTCGTCCTTGAACGGGAGGCGCTCGGCGTCGCCCATGTGGAAGCGCACCTTCCCGCGCTTGCCGAACTTCCGGAACGCCTGCTCGAACTGCCCGCGCGACTGGTCGAGCGCGTACACCTCGTCGACGTGGTTGAGCAGCCCCTCCGTGGCGAAGCCCGTCCCGGCGCCCACGTCGAGCACGCGGTCGTCGCGGTCGGCGTCGAACCACTCCAGCGCCCGGTTGCGCATCCGGTCGTCCCAGATGTAGGGGTTGATCGTGTCGTAGACGCGCGAGAAGTAGCGGTAGAACAGCCGCGCGTTGTCCTTGTCCTCGAGGATTCCCATTGCGCTCGCGTTGGGGCGCGGCGGTCATAACCCCCACGGAACCGCGGTCGAGCGCCCCGGCGGCCGCGCCCGCGATCCGTCGCGTTCCGCGTGGCCGCCGCCACCGTTGCGCGCGATAGCCGGCTACCACCGTTGCGCGCGATAGCCGGCTACAAGTCCCGCGGGGACGGAGTGCGGGGCATGAAGCTCTCGGAGGCGACGTGGACGGAGGTCCGCGACGCCGACGTCGACGCCGCGCTGCTCCCGGTCGGGAGCACCGAACAGCACGGCCCGCACGCGCCGCTGGGAACCGACGCGCTGACGGCCGAAGCGGTCGCCGACGCGGCCGCTGAGCGGTGGGCGGAGAACGGAAACGTGGACGGTAGCGGGGACGGAGCCGACGGCGGAGGGTCGGAGGGTGACGACCCGGACCGCGGTACCGGCGGACCCGACCGCGACAGCGAGGGCTCCGACCGGGACGGCGACCTCCTCGTCGCGCCGCCGGTCCACGTCGGGGTCGCCGAGGAACACCGCGCGTTCGACGGCACGCTGTGGGTGTCGCCGGACACCTTCCGCGCGTACGTCCGCGAGACCGTCGAGAGCCTCGCGCACCACGGCGTCGACCGGGTCGTCCTCGTCAACGGCCACGGCGGCAACGTCGAGGCGCTCGCGGAGGTCGCCCGTCGCGTCTCGCGCGACGACGCGACCGACGCCTACGCCGTCTCGTTCACCTGGTTCGAGGCGGTCGGGGAGCACGCGGGCCGGATGGGCCACGGCGGCCCGCTCGAGACCGCGATGCTGCGACACGTCGCCCCCGACCTCGTCCGCGAGGACCGGGTCGCGGACGCCCGCGACGGGGGGAGCGGGCGCTGGGGGGAGTGGGTCCGCGGGGTGAACCTCGCGCACGACAGCGACGAGTTCACCGGGAACGGCGTCGTCGGCGACCCGACCGGGGGGACGGCCGCGCTCGGGGAGGAACTGCTGGACCGCGCGAGCGACGCGCTGTGTGACGTGGCCGGCGCGGTCGCCGGGCGGGAGCGGGGGAGGCGGGAGCGATAGCGGTGCGGGCGTGTGCGGTCACGGAGCCGGGGCGGGAGGGCCGCCGCCGGCCGCGTCTACGCCTCCGCCTCCTCCGTGTCGTCCGCGTCGGCGTCCGCGTCGACGCCGTCGGCGTGGGCGTCCTCCAGGTCGCTCTTGATCTGCGGCACGGTGCTCGTCAGGTCGCCCACCTGCCCGTGCGCCTCCTCCAGCGTCTCGACGAGTTCCTGGAGGCCCTCGATCTCCTCGGCCAGCTCGTCGTCGTCCTCGAACGCGCCGGCGCGCTCGCCGAGCACGTACTGCTTCTTCGCCTGCCGGAGCTCCTCGACGGCGTCGCCGGTGTCGAGCGCCGACCGGAGGCCGTTGAGCGCGCCGAGGACGTTGTCGGCGTCCGTCTCCCAGACGGCGTCCGCCGTCGGCAGCTTCGACTTCGCCGCGCGGAGGTGTTCCTCGACGTCCGCGCGCATCTCGTCGGCCGCTTCCCCGAACAGGTCGTCGTCGTCGAACGTCGCCTGCGCCATGAGCGCCGGTTCGCCGCCGACCCGCTTAAGCGGTCGCCCGAAAGTGAAAGTGAAATCGCCCACGGCGCGGTCCGACGCGGTCGGATCCGCGCCGCGGCCGGTTCGGAGCGCTGTCGCGCCGCGGCGGGCGGCCCGGGAGCCGCCCCGTCTCCCCTCACTCCTCGTCGTCCCCGTCTGCCCCGTCGACGACCTCGACCAGCTTCATGAGGGGGTACCCGTCCTCCATTTCCATCCGGGTGCGGACGGTCACGCCCCCGTACTCGACCCGCATGTCGACCTCCATCAGGTGCCCCGACAGCTCCGTGTAGCCGTTCTCGTGGTCGATGTCGGCCGCGACGGCGTCGTCGTCGATGGCGACCGCGACGTCCTCGCAGTACGGCTGGTTCTCGATCGACTCGGCGATCGCCGTCTCCAGCGAGCGCGTGCTGGCGGGCGAGACGGGCGTCCCCGCGAACTGGTGGTACAGCGAGCCGAACTTGATGCCGGCCTCGAAGCACGCCTGCCGGGCGTCGGTTGCCATGCCCGATCGTCGGCGGCGGCCGGGAAATGCGTACCGGGCTCGGGGATGGCGCGGACGCCGGGCGGACCTGTCAGCGGCCGCGAGGGCGCCCCGCGAACCGCACGATACTTACCCTCGCTGGCCGGAGACTCGACCGAATGGACGAACCGGTGTTGCTCACGGGGGCGGGCGGGCGCGTCGGCCGCGCGATCCTCGCCGGCCTCGGCGGGGCGTACGACTGGCGCCTCCTCGACCGCGAACCGCTCGCCGCGGACGCGCTCCCCGCGGGGATCGGCGACGAGGACGTCGTCGTCGCCGACGTGACCGACGAGACGGCCGTCCGCGATGCCGTCGAGGGCGTCGGCGCGGTCGTCCACCTCGCGGGCGACCCCCGACCGAACGCACCGTGGGACTCGGTGCTGTCCAACAACATCGACGGCACCCAGAAGCTGTTCGCGGCGGCCGCCGACGCCGGCGTCGACCGCGTCGTCTTCGCCTCCTCGAACCACGCGGTCGGCGCCTACGAGACGGACGACCGCACGCCGGACATGTACCGTACGGACGACGAGTTCCGCCTGGACGGCTCGGAGCTCCCGCGACCCTCGAACCTCTACGGCGTCTCGAAGGCGACCGGCGAGACGCTCGGGCGCTTCTACCACGACCACCACGACCTGACGGTCGCGTGCGTTCGCATCGGCAACCTCACGAAGGACCACCCGCCCAAGGAGTACGAGCGCGGGCAGGCGATGTGGCTCTCCCACCGCGACTGCGCGCACCTGTTCGACCGGTGCCTCCGCGCCGACTACGGCTACGAGATCGTGTACGGCATCTCCGACAACGACCGCAGGTACTACTCCATCGAGCGCGCCCGCGAGGTGCTCGGATACGACCCGCAGGACAACTCCGCCGAGTACACCTTCGAGGGGAAACCCAAGGAGGAGGCCGAGCCGGACTCCGCCTGACCGCCCCTCGCTCAGAACAGCCCCTCCACGTCCTCCTCCTTGCGCCGTTCCCGCTCGACCAGCCCGGTCAGCCGGTCGTACACCAGCCCCCTGGTCCCCGGGTCGTCGGCCCGCAGGAGGTCGAACAACAGCGCGGCGAACCGGGAGCGGCCCGCCCGCTCCTCCGCGCGGGCGAACCGCGCCGCGTCCGCGACGGCGTCGGCGTCGAGGTCGTGCTCCTCGGCGAGCGCCTCGGCCGCCCGCGCCGCGGCGTCGAGCGACAGCGACCCGGGCGCGACGCGCTCTCCCTCGTGTGTGATCGGGGGCGCCGGTCCGCGCTCGACGCGCTCGGGGTCCGCGGCCAGCCGCGCGAGCGCGTCGCGGACGGCCGCCACGTCGACGCCGCGGTAGTCGTCCGGCACCCCGGCGAGGTACGTCCCCGCGCTTTCGGCGAGCCCGACCGCGCCCGACCAGTTGCGCCCCCGGGCGTGGTACTGTGCGGCGGTGAACTGGATCAGGCCGTGGAACAGACGCTCGTCGCGGACGGCGGACTCGGGCGCGTCGTCCGCGGCGGCCACCTCCGTCAGATCGAGCCAAACGGCCTCCCAGGGATCGTGAGCGGCGTGGAACTCGCCGGCGGTGTAGAGGGCGATGCCGGCGCGGAGCGCCGCGACGCGGGCGGACTCGTCGGGGGCGTCGCTGGTAGCCACAGCGGAACTCGTGCGGGCGAGCGTTTCAGTCTGTCCGTGGCGGCGGGACGGGCGGCGACGCAGTCGTAAGCGACGGGAGTCGCTCGCGGTGTGGCGGCGCGGTAGAAACGTCCGGACGGAGTTCACGTGAGCGAAGCGAACGTGAACAGGCCGGACGTGACTGAGCGAACGAAGTGAGCGAAGGAACGTCCGGACGGAGATTTGAACTCCGGTCCCTGGCTCCGCAAGCCAAGAGGATAGTCCACTACCCTACCCGGACTCAACTCGACCGACGCCGGCGCCACGTAAAGGGATTCCGATCCTGCCGACCCGTGCGACCGACCACCGAGACACAAACGCGCCCTTGCGTCTACGTCGGACTTTTGCGTTCAGCCGTCGTTCCCTGAAACATGGACAGACGAACCGTCCTCGCGGCGGCGGCCGGCGTCGGGTCGGCCGCGCTGGCCGGCTGTACCGGGGGAAGCGGAGGCGGCGGCTCGGGCGGCGGCGAGACGAGCGAGTCCGAGACGCCGACCGAGAGCGCGACGCCGAGCGGGGAGGGGGAGTTCCCGCGGATCACGAACCGCTCGTTCGACCGCACCGGCGACGCGGACGAGCAGGGCGAGTCCGCGTCCGTCGCGTTCGACGACGACCTGGTGACCGTCACCGGCGTCATCCGCGGGAAGAACGGCTGTATGCAGGCGTCGCTGGAGGCGGCCGAGTACGATCGCGGGGCGGACGAGCTCCGCGTCCGCGTGACGACGGTCCGCGAGGGCGGCGACGTCTGCACCCAGCAGATCGTCTACCGCGGCTACGAGGCCGCCGTCGAGTTCGCCGGCGGGCTCCCCGCGTCCGTCGTCGTCGAACACGAGTCGATGGACGAGGTGCGGACCGTGGCCGACGTGACGCGCTGAGCGGGCGACGGCGCCCGGCCCCGACCCGACGCCGCGAACCCTCAAATACGATCCCGACCCACCCGGCGTATGACCGACGAGGCGCCGGCCCGCAAGCGCGACGCGACACGAGCCGATGCGGCAGAGGGCGTTCCAGCTGAGGACGACGCGACAAAGGACGACGCGGTTGAGGGCGACGTGATCGCGGGCCCGCGCGACCGGGACGGACGGGGCGACGAAACCGGCACCGGGCGAGCCGATACCGGACGAACGGGAACCCTTATGCGGCACACTCGCCTGGGAGGGGATACGAGTATGGGCGCTATCGAGGACGTCTACGAGGACCTGGACGCCGACGTCCCCTTCGAGGAGTTCGAGGCCGCCGTCGAGCAGAAGGTCGAGGACATGGGCGGGCTCGCCGACGAGGAGACCGCGGCGATGCTCATCGCGCACGAACTGCGCGACGAGGAGGTGAACAGCGTCGCCGACATCGAGCCGGGGATGGACGAGGTGAAGTTCCTCGCGAAGGTGATGACCGTCGGCGAGGTGCGCACCTTCGAGCGCGACGGCGAGGACGACGACGGCCACGTCCTGAACGTGGAGGTGGCCGACGAGTCCGGCCGGGTCACGATCTCCCTGTGGGACCAGGTCGCCGTCGACGCGAAGGAGAACCTCCAGGCGGGGGACGTGCTCCGGATCATGGGCCGCCCGAAGGAGGGGTACAGCGGGCTGGAGGTCGCCGTCGACAAGGTCGAGCCCGACGCGGACGCCGAGGTGGACGTGGAGGCCGTCGAGGAGTACCGCGTCGAGGACCTGACGCTGGGCGCCTCCGACGTCGACCTGCTCGGTGTGATCCTCGACGTCGACACCGTCCGGACGTTCGACCGCGACGACGGCTCCGAGGGGAAGGTGTCGAACATGACCGTCGGCGACGAGACGGGGCGGGTGCGCGTCACCATGTGGGACGAGATGGCCGACCGCGTCGAGGAGCTGGAAGCCGGGCAGACCGTCGAGATCGTCGACGGCTACGTCCGCGAGCGCGACGGCGACCTCGAACTCCACGTCGGCTCGCGGGGGGCGATCGAGGAGGTCGACGCCGAGGTCGAGTACGTCCCCGAGACGACCGACATCGCGGACCTGGAGCTCGACGACGTGGTCGACATCGCGGGCGGCGTCATCGAGACGAGCGAGAAGCGCACGTTCGACCGCGACGACGGCTCCCAGGGTCAGGTGCGCAACGTCCGCGTCAAGGACGACACCGGCGAGATCCGGGTGGCGCTGTGGGGCGACAAGGCCGACCGCGACATCGACCTGGCCGACCGCGTCGTCTTCACCGACGTGGAGATCCAGGACGGCTGGCAGGACGACCTCGAAGCATCCGCGGGGTGGCGCTCCTCGGTGACCGTGCTGGAGGACGCCGACGGCGACATCGCCGCGGCGGCCTCCGGCTCGGCCGAGCGCGACGCCGGGCAGGGCGGGCTCGACTCGTTCGACTCGGGGGACGCGAGCGGCTCCGGCGGCTCGGCCGCCGCGGCGGCGACGACGGAGGCCGCGGACGGGGCGGACCGCGACGACGGAGACGCGGACGCCGGCGGCGTCGTGGAGTTCACCGGCACGGTCGTGCAGGCGGGCGACCCCGTCGTCCTCGACGACGGCACGCAGACCCGCTCGGTCGAGACCTCGGCGAAGCTCCGACTCGGCGAGGAGGTCACCGTGCGCGGCGTCGAGGAGGACGGCACCATCGACGCCGACGACGTGTTCTGACGCCCGCCGGCGCTCCCTCGTCGGCGACACGCGCGACCGTAATCACCCGCATGCAAGGTCCCCGACGAGAAGGCGGGGCGTCGGCGCGCCGCGTGGGGCACGGCCCCACGAATCACGCCAAGGGAAACCGTTATACACGCCACACTCCGGCGTACGTGTATGACTGTCGAGTTGCCGTTCGCGCCCGTCGACGACGTCATCCGCCGGAACGCGGGTGACCTCCGGGTCAGCGCCGGCGCGGCCGAGGAGCTGGCCGGGCGCGTCCAGCGGCACGGGGCGTCGCTGGCGGCCGACGCGGCCGAGCGGGCGGCCGCCGACGGGCGCAAGACCCTGATGCCGGCGGACTTCGGGGTCGAGCAGGTCGTCGCGCGTTCGGAGCTGACGCTCCCCATCGCCCCCGTCGACCGCATCGCCCGACTCGACATCGACGACTCCTACCGCGTCTCCATGGACGCCCGCGTCGCGCTCGCGGACATCCTCGAGGACTACGCCGACAACGTCGCCCGCGCGGCCGCCCTCCTCGCGCGTCACGCGGACCGACGGACCGTCCAGGCCGAGGACATCGAGACGTACTTCGCGCTCTTCGAGGGGTAGCGATGCGGTTCGGCTACAGCGAGACGTGTCTCGACCACGACACCGGGGAACGCCACCCGGAGAACCCCGACCGCCTCCGGGCCATCCGCGAGGGGCTCAAGCGCAAGCACGGCGTCGAGTACGTCGAGGCCGACCCCGCCTCCCGCGCCGCCATCGACGCCGTCCACGACGCCGACTACGTCGACGAGGTGGTCGAGTTCTGCGAGTCCGGCGGCGGCAACTGGGACCCCGACACCGTCGCCTCCGGCGGCACCTGGGCGGCCGCCCGGGCGGCCGCCGGACAGGCGCAGTGGGCCGCCGAGGAGGCGCTCGCCGACGCCGGCGACCCGGGCCGCCGGACGCCGTTCGCGCTGGGACGGCCGCCGGGCCACCACGCCGTCGAGGACGACGCGATGGGCTTTTGCTTCGTCAACAACGCCGCCGTCGCCGCCCAGTCGGTCGTCGACGACGGCGCCGCGGAGCGCGTCGCGATCTTCGACTGGGACGTCCACCACGGGAACGGCACCCAGGACATCTTCTACGACCGCGGCGACGTGCTGTACAGTTCGATCCACGAGGAGGGGCTCTACCCCGGCACCGGCGACCCCGAGGAGACCGGCGAGGGCGACGGCGCGGGGGCGACGCTGAACGTCCCGCTGCCGGCGGGCGCGGGCGACGCCGACTTCCTGCTGGCCATCGACGACCTGATCGCACCCGTGACGCGGCGGTTCGACGCTGACCTCGTGATCGTGTCGGCGGGCTTCGACGCCCACCGCCACGACCCCATCTCGCGGATGCGCGTCTCGACGGAGGGGTACGCGCTGATGACGGAACGGATGCGAACGCTCGCCGGGGAGGTCGACGCCGGCCTCGCGTTCGTCCTGGAGGGCGGGTACGGCCTCGACACGCTCTCGGAGGGCGTCGCGATGGTCCACGAGACGTTCGACGGTCGGCCGCCGATCGAACCGGACAAGGACCCCGAGGATCGGAGCGTCCCGGTCGTCGAGGACCTCCGCGAGCGGTTCGACCTGGGGTAGGGCGGGGCGTCGGCCCGGGCGGGTCGGGTCGCCGCTACACCTCGGGCTCGAAGTACTCGCGGAGGTCGACGCCGAAGTCGCCGCCGTCGCCCGCGTCGCCGCCGGCCAACTGCGCCAGTTCCTCGCCGGCGAGCACGTCGTAGCCGCGTTCGAGGGCGGACTCGACACGCGCGCCCAGCGCCGCGTCGAGGATCCGGTCGGAGTCGAGGACGGCGACCGCGTCGCGCTCCTCGGGGCCGCGCGGGCGCTCGACGACGTAGCGACCGTCGTCGACGAACGGCCCGTAGACGTCCGGGTCGTCGGCGTACTTGTCGTGGAATCCGACGGCGTGGTCGCGGACGTGAACTGGCGGGCCCTCGTGGCGTGCGACCGCGGGGAGCCGCCGGGCCGCGAGCTCGACCAGCAGGACCGCCCGGCGGTCGCTCCCGTCGCCGTCGCGTTCGGCCGCGAACGTCGCCGAGCGGAGCACGTCGAAGCCCAGCCCCGAGAGCTCCCGGTCGAGCCCGGCGAGCGAGCGACGCAGTTGCGGATACAGTTGGTCGTCCACGAGGTCCGGCACGTCGAAGACGACCGCGACGGGCGCGGTGTCGCGGCGGCGGACGTGCGCGCGCACCGCCTCGGGCGCGAGCGGGTCGGTCGGGTCGGGAAAGAACGGGTCCGTCCGGGGGTCCGCGAGCAGGTCGCGGGCGTGGTGCTGGAGGCGCGCGAGGTTGTCCGCCGAGAGGACGGCGGCGACGTTGCGCTCGGGGTCGGTCGGGTCGATCACGACGAGCGGGTCGTCGAACTCGGCGCTCCCGTGGCCCTCCGGGTCGAGCCTGACGGGCGGGTGCCAGTCGGCGACGGCCGCGAGCGTCTCGCGGACGCCGCCGTGTTCGAGCACCAGCAGCTCGGTGAGGTACCCGGAGAACCCCCGCGTGCGGAGGTCGCTGCCGTACACGCCGATCCCCTTCAGGAACGCCTTGAGGACGCGCACGTCGCCGGCGAGGTCGTCGTCCAGCCGGGCGGCGAGGTACTCGTTGTGGAACGGCGTCCGGTCGACGGCCGAACGGATGTCCCCCGCCGAGTCCACGTCGTAACACGGGACCAGGTCCACGTCGAACCCGTCGCGCTCGCCGACGACGTACGGGTGTTCGGCGTACTCCTCCTCGCCCTTTGGCAAGACCGCGTGGCCGACGCGGAGGCCGTACCGCTCCAGGTCCTCCCGGGAGAGGTCGGTCGGGAACCGGACGAACAGGTCGATGTCGCGGTCGCCCGCGAGCCACGTGCCGCGGGCGGTCGACCCCACGGTGAGGACGTCGGCCTCGTCGGCCGGCGACGGGAGGTCGTCTACGGCCTCGCGGGCGCGGTCGGCCAGGTCCGCGGCGGTCGCCTGCAGCCGCGCGCGCTCGTCGGAATCGGGCGTCACGCGCTCGCGGACCGCCGCGAGCACGGCGTCGAGGTCGGTCCCCGAGTCGTCGTCGGGTCCGCCGTCCGGTCGGTCGCTGTCGGCGGGGTCGGCGCCGGCGTCGCCGTCGGCGTCCGGATCGGTCATACCCGCCCCTTCCGCCGGCCGGATTACGAGCGTGTCGGTCCCGCCCGGCACGGCCGGCTGCGGTGTGGGAATCACCCGCTCGCGCCGGGACGAAACGAAAGCACTTTCAAATTCACCCCGGTACATGCAGGTGCGAGCCGAAGTAGCTCAGCTGGTAGAGCGCCTCGCTGTTACGGGATTCAGTTCCGCTGTCTCCCGCAGAGACGAGGTGGTCCCAGGTTCGAGTCCTGGCTTCGGCGCTTCTCTCTCACTCGCGTCCCGTAGCCGCGACCGGGTTCGTCCCGCCGACGGCGACCCGGAAGGGAAACTACTTGCCGGCGGCGCGACAACCGGGGCGACGAGGGCCCATAGCTTAGTCCGGTATAGCACCCGGCTCATACTCCGGCCGGCCCTGGCCGCCGGATGGGACACCGGGCGGTCGAGGGTTCGAATCCCTCTGGGCCCACTCCCGGTTCTCGTGATGCCACCCCCGGAAAGCGTGCGGTCCGGCGGCCGTTCGGCCCGGTCGGGGGCGAGTTCCCTCGACACTGTTTCACACGGAGACGCTCGGTTCACCTCTTAGCAACCGGTTTCTCGGAGGCGTCCCGATCCACGGTCGCGGAGGGAGGTCTCGAAACGAGCACCGGGTCGAGCGGCGGCCGACCGCGACACACGACCACCGAGAGTGGCATCTACATCACCGCGAACGGACGGACGAGGCGAACCGGGGGAGAGGGGGACCGACCACGGCCGGCGGCGGTTCCTCGCGGGGGCGGGCGCGGCCCTCGCGGGCGCCGTGGAGCGATGTGTCAGCGGCGGACGAACCCCGCCGGCTGACGACTCGTTGCGGCCGCGGGGGACCGCACGCGGACGGTCCGTCTCGCGGGTGCGGCGCGGGGGGAGCTACCGGCTCCGGTTCCGCTGGCGCGACCGGGGCGCGGCGCGGTCGCTCTCGGTCGAGGTGCCGGCGGACCGGTACCGCGAAGCGCGAACCGCCGAGCGAACGCTGGGGGAGACGTTCCGCGCGGCGCTGGAGGACGACCTCGCGGGGTCGGTCGCGCGGGCCCTGGCGACCCGGCTGGATGCCGCCGGCGTCGACACCGCCGGCGGACGGCTCCGCGGCGCGCTCGCGTTCGTCCGTTCGCTGCCGTACGCGACCGACGCCGGGTCGACAGGCGCCGTCGAGTATCCCCGCTACGTCCCCGAGACCCTCGTGGACTGCGAGGGCGACTGCGAGGACTACGCCGCGCTGCTCGCGGGCGTGCTCGCCGCGCCGCCGTTCGACTGCGACCCCGCGCTGGTGATCCTCCCCGGCCACGCCGCCGTCGGGGTCGCGCCCGACGCGCCCGGGGTCGGGGCCGACGCGGGCGGCGACGCCGTCGCGACGGTGCGGGCCGGCGGCCGCGAGTACGTCTACCTCGACGCGACCTACGACCATCCGATCGGCACGCTCCCGGCCTCGGAGCACGGCCGCGAGGTCGTCGCCGTCCACGACGGCCGGTGGCGTCTCGGCGATCCGGGGGCGATGATCGAGCACGTCGGCGGCGCGGTTGACAGCGGCGTGTCGCTCGACCCGCCGGCGTCCGCCCGGCGGTGACATCGAAAGCGAGCGCGGGGAGGGGGCGGGGGCGGCCCGGGTCCGGGAATGGGGCCGGAAGGCGGGGGAGCGGCGGGCTTCGAGCCGCCGGGAACCGCCCCGCCCGCTTTTCACGCCGCCGACCGAGGATCCGCCCATGACGGAGGGACGGCCGTGAGCGCCGCCGACGAACTGATCGTCGTCGCCGACGACCCGAAGTACGACCCGGACCGCCTGCGCGACGTGGTGGACTGCCGCGTCCGGACGGCCGACCTCTCGACGCCGTCAGCGCTGCGCGAGCACGCCGCCGACGCGGACGCCGCCGTCGTGAACGTCGGGGTCCCCGTCACCGCGGACGTGCTGGCGGACCTGAACCTGCGCGTGCTCGCCCGCGGCGCGGTCGGCCTCGACGGCATCGACGTCCGGGCGGCCGCCGACCACGGCGTGCGGGTGATCCGCGTGCCCGACTACTGCCTCGACGAGGTGGCCGACCACGCGGTGGGCCTGCTCACGTCGCTCGCGCGGGGGATCCCGGCGTACGCCGACCGGGCGGAGGCGGGCGCGTGGGACTGGGAGCCGCCGTACCCGGTCTCGCGCCTGGCCGACTGCACCGTCGGCGTCGTCTCCTTCGGCCCCATCGCGCGCCGCTTCGCCGCGCGGATCGACCCCCTCGTCGACCGGGTGGTGGCGTCGGATCCGTACGTCGACCCCGGGGAACTGCGCGACCGGGGCGTCGAGCCGGTGTCGTTCGAGGCGCTGTGTCGCCGCGCCGACCACGTCTCCGTGCACGCGCCGCTGACCGACGAGACGCGGGGGATGGTCGGCGCGGACGCGTTCGCGGCGCTCCCCTCGCACGCGGTCGTCGTCAACACCGGCCGCGGGGGCGTCGTCGACGAGTCCGCCCTGGAGGCCGCGCTCGACGACGGCGAGGTCGCCGCCGTCGGCCTCGACGTGCTGGAGACGGAGCCGGCCGGCGAGGACCACCCGCTGCTCGGGCGCGACGACGTCGTCGTCACCCCGCACGTCGGCTGGTACTCGGCGGAGGCGAAGCGCGACCTGAACGAGTCGCTCGCGCGCGACATCCGCCGGGCGTTCCGCGGGGAGGAGCCGCGGGGGCTCGTCGACCCCGACGCCGACTGGCTGTGAGGCGGCACCGGGTCCGCGGCCGTCGGGGGTCCGGGACCGCTCAGAAGTAGGTGTCGCGGACGGTCCGCGCCAGCAGGCCGTCCCGCTCGAAGGCGATGTAGACGACGACGAAGGCGCCCCGCTCGGGCCGGAGGACGAACACCTCCCGCGGCTCGTCGTCCCCGAGGTCCTCGTTCACGCGCTCGACCAGCGGTTCGAGGGGGGTGGTCCCCGAGCGGAACTCCCCGAGCAGGTCGCGCGCGCCCGCCTCGGCGAACACGTACAGCGCGCCGTTCGGCTCGCCGTCCGTGTCGCGGGTGACGCGCGAGGCCATCCCCTCGCCGGCGGCGCGGGCGTCCTGCCAGGCGTCGCGGGCGGCCTCGAACAGGTTCTCGACGGCGTCGGCGAACAGGTAGCGGCTCTCGCGCTCGATCGAGGCCGAGTCAAAGCGGGCCAGCGGCGTGGCGTCGGGGTCCCCGCCGCCGGCGCCGTGGCCGGGCCAGCGAAGGCGCGCCCGAACGACGTACCCCGGATCCAGCGAGTCGACGGTCTCCGCGAGGGCGCCGTCGTAGCCGGTCGCCGCGACCCTGACCGGCTCGAACCCCTCGTCCGGGGCGGGGCCGGGTCCGGGGTCTGGCGTGTCGAGGTCGACGAGCACGAGCGCCTCCGCGTCGGCGTCGCGGTCGAGCACCCGGTAGCGTCGCGGGCCGAGCGCGGCGCCCTCGCCGGCGGAGACGCTCGCGCCCCCGCCGCCGGTCGACTCCCAGTCGTCCCCCGCCGTCGCGTCCGCGTCGCCCTCGGGGGCTCCGGCCGATGGTCCCGCCTCGTCGGCCCAGTCGTCCCCGTCGTCGGCCCACGGGTCGAGCGAGCCGTCGTCGCCCTCGGGGTCGTCGCCTGCGTCCATACCGGATCGAGCGGCCCGGCCGGTAAGCCCGTGTCGCTCCGGGACGGTCGGTCCGGCGTGCCCGTACCGTTTTGTCGGTTCCGTCCCTGTCGTGGCCCGTGCGCATCGAGGACGCCGTCGAACCCTCCGAACAGGGGATGAAGCTGCTGGAGGTCGGCACGGCGTACTTCCTGATGGTGCTGTTCGCCATCGGCTTCCTCGACCTCCTGCTGGTGCTCGTGGACCTGCTCGCGAGCGGGGAGTTCACGGACCCCAACCAGGTGATCGACATCATCGACACGGTGCTCGTCCTCCTGATCATCGTCGAGATACACCAGACCGTGGTGGCGTTCTCCCGGAACGAGCCGGTGGTCCGGATCGTCATCAGCGCGGCGCTCATCGCCATCACCCGGAAGGTGATCTCCTTCCGCCCCGGCGAGTACGCCAGCATCGACCAGGCGTTCGTCGCCGCCGGGGCGTTCTCGCTGCTGCTCGCGGTACTGGTCGCGGCCTACTACGTCGTCCGGCTCACCGGGAGCGCGGCGGTCGCGGACGTGCTCGCGGGCGGCGACGGATCCGGCGGGGAGGCGTCCGCCGACACCGGGCCGCCGCCGGGCGCGGGGCGGGAGAGCGGGGACGGCCCCTCGGACCCGGACTGAGTTCCGACCCGGGCTCCGGGGGCCGCCGCGTCCGGCTACAGCGCCCCGCTCGCCTCGCGGAACAGGCCGTCGAGGATCTCCGGCGTCGTCGGGTGGAACGCCCGGTCCGGGACCTCCCGCACGTCCGCGCCGTCCTCGACGATCACCTGCATCGTCTTCGCCATCACGTCCGCGTGGAGGTGCAGGCCGAGGTAGCCCAGCACCGTGCCGTCGTCGGCGTCGACCACCAGCCGAGCGAGCCCGCGCGACGCCGCCTTCGTCTCGAACACGCCGTCGTCGGCCGCCTCGCGTCCGACCTCGATCACGTCGTGACCGGCCGCCCGGGCCGACTCGGCGCTGTGGCCCACCCGGGCGTAGGGGTAGACGGCCGCCGCCGAGAACACGACCCGGTGGGTGATCGGGTCGTACTCGGCGAGGTCGTCGCCGCGGGCGTCCGCGAGGACGTTGTCGGCCGCGAGGTACCCCTGCTCCTTGGCGACGTGCAGCAGCGGCCGGCGTCCGTTGGCGTCGCCGACGACGAACGTCCGCCCGGTCGCGTCGTCGACGGCGCGCATCGTCGCGTCGACCCAGTCCGGCCCCGGGTCGAGGTCGGTCGCGTCGAGGTTCAGCCCGTCGAGGTTCGGCCGGCGGCCGGTGAACAGGAACAGCTCCTCCGCCTCGACGGTCGCGCGGTCGTCGTCGCGGTCGGTGTGCAGGCGGACGCCGCCGTCGGCGGTCGCCTCCAGCGACTCCTCGCGGGTCCCGGTGAGGATCTCGACGCCGAACTCCTCGCGGTAGCAGTCGAGTATCTCGTCGCCGACGGGCGCGGGCGCGTCGTCGAGGGGCCGCTCGTCGTGTTCGATCACCGTGAGGTCGACCCCCGCCTCCGCGAGGTAGGGGACGAGTTCGAGGCCGACGTAGCCGAAGCCCATCACGACCCCCGAGTCCGGCAGGTCGGTCGCGTCGAGCACGGCCGCGCTGTCCATGTAGCTCACCTCGTCGATCCCCGGGAGGTCCGGGACGTTCAGCGTCGACCCCGAGGCGACGACGACGTAGTCGGGGGCGAGCCGTTCGCCGCCGGAGAGTTCGAGCTCGTGGGGTCCGACGAAGCGCGCGGTCTCGTGCCGGAAGTCGACCCCCTCGATCGCGGCGATGTCGTGGACCGCCGACCGACGATGCTCGGCGAACGAGGAGACGTGCTCGTCCTTGCGTTCCACGACGCGGTCGAGGTCCATCCCCGGCGCCGGGCCGGCGAGCCGGTCGTCGTGACGCGCGCGATAGCGGTGGCCGGCCGCCGACAGCACCTCCTTCGAGGGCATACAGCCCCGGAGGATGCAGAGCCCGCCGCCGGGCTCGCCGTCGTCGACGAGCGTGAGCCTGTCCAGCGGCGCGTCCGGGTCCGTGGGGTCGGTGTGCCCCGAGAGCGTCTCGGCGGCGGCGGCGCCCGCGCTCCCGTAGGCCCCGATGACTGCCACGTGCATGGGGTGCCCGTTCCGGCCGGGGCGTGAAGTAGCTACGGTCGTCGTGGCCCGCGACCGCAGACCCGGGCCGCTCCCGTTCCGGGATCCGCCCCCGTCGCCCGACCCGGTCCCGTCCCGCGACCGTCCCCGGCGACGACAGGGCTAACTCCGACCGTCCGGTAGGCGAGGCCGTGTTGAACGCCGGCCTGCGCGACCGCGCGGCGTACCTCCGCGACGCCGACGCGCTCGTGCTCGCGGACCTCCACGTCGGGCGCGCGGAGGCGTCGAACGTCGAGTACCCCCTCGGCGAGGCGGCCGACCTGACGGACCGACTGACCGCCCTGCTCGACCGGTTCGACCCGGGGGAGGCCGTGTTCGCCGGCGACGTGCTCCACCGGTTCGACCGCGTCTCCGTCGCCGCCGAGCGGTCGCTGTCGGGGCTGGTCGACGCCTGCCGCGACGCCGGCGCCCGGCCCGTGCTCGTCCGCGGCAACCACGACACGTCGCTGTCGGCCGCGTGGGACGGCCCCGTCCACGACGCCCACGAGCTCGACGTCCGGGTGCGGGGGCGCCCGGCGGTCGTGCGCCACGGTCACGAGGCCCCGCCCGGGGACGAGGCCGCGGGCCTGTACGTGATCGGCCACGACCACCCCGCCATCGCGATCGAGGGGGACAGGCGCCCGTGCTACCTGTACGCCGAGCGCGCCTACCGCGGCGCCGACCTGCTGATGCTCCCCGCGTTCAGCCGACTCGCCGCCGGCGTCGAGGTGAACCGGCTGACCGCGAGCGAGTTCCGCTCGCCGTTCGTCGTCGACGCCGACGCGCTCCGGCCGATCGTCGCGCCCGACGGGGGCGGCGGCGACGACGGCGACCGGGACGGGACGGACGCCGACGCCGCCGGGAGCGGAGGCGGGAGCGGAACCGACCGGGACGGCGACGACCCGCTGGAGTTCCCGCCGCTCGGGGAGTTCCGGCGGCTGTTGTAGCCGGCGACGGCGAGGCCGGCGCCGCCGACGCGGCGAACGCTTTTGACGCGTCCGTGCTACGTGATATCGATGGCCGCGATCAACGAGTGTCTCGGCTGCGGTGTCGAGTTCGATCACAGCGACGGCGTCTGTCCCGAGTGCGGCTGGAGCGCCGCCGAGTTCGCCGACCGCGGACGGTACGGGCTGGCGAGGGAGGGCCACGGCGAACCCGAGGACGAGGGGGACGGCGACCGCGACGGGGGCTCGCGCGGTCCGCCGCCGGGTCCGAAGGGACTGATCGGGTTCTGAGACGGTGGGGGTCCGGCTCAGTCGGCGTCCGCGCGGTCCTCCTCGTCGCCCGGGGCGACCGGGGCGCCCTCGCGCATCGACAGCGGCGGGCGGTCCTCCGCGTGGCGCGCGTCGTTGAGCGCGTCACAGACGGTCCCCTGCCCGCCCATGTTCACCCCGGCGAGGCGGGTCCGCTTGCGGACGAGGTCGACCTCGTCGCCGTCGAACGGCTCCCCCTCGGGCGTCCGGAACAGTTCGGGGTGTTCGTCGTCGAGCAGCCCGGTCGCCTCGGCCTTCTCCAGGTATCGCTCGACGGGCTCGGCGTCCGCCTCGACCGCGACGGCACCGTCCCGCACCCATACGCGGACCCGGCCCTCGGGCGCGTCCGCGAACTCCAGATCCGACCGGGTCACCCCGGCGACCTGGTCGCGGGTCAGCCCCGCCTGGAGTAGCGCCCCGGTGGCGTCGTGCTGGCGGGCGGTCCGGGCCTTGCGGTCCAGTTCCAGCCGGACGGACTCGACCCCGCCGTCGGCGTCGGGGAACGCCTCCTCGAAGGGGAGCCCCTCGTTGACGCCGCGGGTGATCTCCCGCTCGTGCATGTGGTCTCTGAGTTCGACCTCCGCGCGGGCGACGTCGGGAAGCGACTCGACCGCCTCGCGGGCGTCGACCGCCATCATCCACGCGAACGCCGGCGAGCACCACGCCGTCGGGAGCGTGAACGCGACGAACACCTCGTCGCCGTCGCTCCCGTCGCCGGCGTCGATCCGGATCTCCTCGACGTAGTCCAGCTCGACGATGGACGTGTCGAGTTCGGGGTCAGTCACGCGGTCGAGGCGCTCGCGAACCGCGGGAGGCGTCGTCGTGGGGGGGGCCGACTCCGTGTCCGCCGGCGGCGACTCCGAGGACATCAGTCGTCCGCCGGCGCGGCGTCGGTGCCGCCGGCGTAGTGGTCGGCGAGGCCGAACTCCTCGGTCACGTCGTCCGAGCGGAACTGCTCCTTCTTCGCCTCGATGTCGATGTCGTACAGCTCGGCGGCGTTCTCCCCGAGTATCTTCCGCTTCGTCTCGAGGCCGAAGTCGACGCCGTACTCGTCTCGCTGCTCGTCGGTGAGCTCGGCCTCCATGAACGTCTCCACGAGCCAGTCGGGGTTCCACAGCGCGTAGTCCGACCCGAACAGCAGGCGGTCCTCCCCGAGCCAGAACAGGAGCTCGCCCATGATCTCGCCGAACTTGCGCGGGCGGTGGACCGCCAGCGGGGCCGCGACCGCGAGCCCGCCGTACACGTTCGGCTCCTGGGCGGCGATCCAGCAGAAGTCGTCCAGCCGGGGGAGCCCGACGTGCTCGACGACGAAGTTCAGCTCCGGGAAGGAGGTGGCCGCGTCGTCCACGTCGGCCACGTCGAAGGCGTCGCGGTTGAGCGGGCGGATCGTCGGCCCCTTGTGCGGGTGGATGTTCTCGATGCCCAACTCCGCGCACTTGTCGAGGAACCTGAACGACTCCTCGCTGTCGAGGCGCCACCCCTTCGAGTCGCCGCGCCACTCGGCCGTGTACAGCTTCACGCCCTGCAGGTCGTACTTTCGGTCTAGTTCCTCCAGGTACTCCAGCCCCTCCTCGCCGTCCCGGGGGTCGAAGCTCCCGTTGAGGACGAACCGCTCGGGGTACTCCTCGGCGAGTTCGGCGTTCTGCTCGGTCGTGTTGAACCCCTCGTCGTAGAACTCCGAGAGGTACGTCGGCTGGAAGACGCCCATGTCCACCGCCGCGTTGCCGAACAGGTCCTCCGTCATCCGCTCCTTGCCGTACTTCCGGTACTCATCCAGGCTCCACTGCCGCTCCTCGGGGGTGAACCCCGTGTGGTAGTCGTAGAAGCACTGGATGAACTGCTCGCCGCCCTCGTGGACGATGTTCTCCTCGCTCGCGTCCCACAGGTGGACGTGCGAGTCGATCACGAACAGTTCCTCGCCGTCGTCGGTCACGTACATGTGTTATGTCACTCGTTGTCATCCCTCATGATTGTTTGCACGATTCGACCGTCCCTCGCACAGCCGTCGGCGAACGAGCCGGAGCCTGTCGACCCGGCCCGACCCGACCGGGGGCGACCCGACACCCTCGACGTCCGGGCTCGGGTCGCGACGGGGTCCCGCCGCGTCAGCCACCCCCGAGCAGGAAGTCCGTCAGGTGCTCGCGGAACGCCTCGCCGCGGTCCTCGGGCACCCAGTGGTTCGCCTCCTCCAGGCGCACGAGTTCACAGGAGCCGATGTCATCCTCCAGTCGCTCGGCCCACCGAACGGGCTGGAACTCGTCCTCGATCCCCCACAGCAGCAGCGTGTCCGCCGTCACGTCCGCGGGGTCGACCTCGGTCGTGTGACTGGTGTTCGTCCCGCTCGCGTCGCGCACGAGCGACGTGACGCCCTCCTCGGAGGCCCACGGCGCCTTCATCGCCTCGACGAACGCGTCGTCGGGATCGCCGTACAGCGTGTCCCGGAAGAGGCCGTCGAGCATCCCCTGGACGTCCTCGACGCTGTTCTCCCGCGCCGACTCGGGGAGCCCCAGGTCGGTGACGATCTGGATGGGCCAGGAGTCGTACGCGACCGAGTTCGAGAGCACGAGTCGGTCGACCGCGTCGGGTGAGCGCGCCGCTAGGCGGAGGCCGACACCGCCGCCGAGGTCGTGGCCGACGAAGTCGACGGTGCCGAGGCCGAGGTCGTCGATCAGGCCGCGGACCGCCTCCTCCTGGGCGCGGATCGACCGGTCGAAGCCGTCGTGCATCGCGGAGTTGCCGTACCCCACCATGTCCGGGGCGATCGCCCGTCGCTCGGCGGCGACGGCGTCGAACTGGTGTCTGAACAGGTACGAGTTCGTCGGGATACCGTGGAGGAAGACGACCGGATCGCCGCCGCCCTCGTCGCGGTAGGCGACCTCGAGGTCGTGGTCGTCCACGGCTACCGTCGTGCTGTCCTGCGCCGCCGTCCACTCGTCGTAGCTCGTCATGTGTCTCTCAGTTCAGCGCGTCCGGGTATCCCGGGATGTCGTGCTGGCTGTCGGGCATCGCCTCCGGCCATCCGGGGGCGACGTTGTACCGGCGCTCGCCCTCCGGGTCGCTCGCGCGCCCGCGAGTGAGGCTCGGCGGGAACGTCAGGACGTTGCGGATCGTCGAGGCCGGGGCGCCCTCCGGCGGCCCGTGCTCCCGGTAGTTGTGGCCGTTCGTGTTCCCGTTCACCGTCGTCCCGGTCGGGTACGTCGAGCCGTGGACGCGACCCAGCCCCTGCGGATTGCGGTCGGTGACGAACTCCTCGCACTGGAGTTCGCACATGAAGGCCCGCGGGATGCCGCTGTGGGGATTGAATTCCGTCGGGAACCCCGAGCGGTAGTGGATCGATATCGGGTCCCGGTTCTCCCCGCGGTTGATGTTGTAGTGCCCCCAGAACGTGCCCATCTCCTCTGGCAGGCCCTTGTGGAACTCGGCGTCCGGGCCGACCTCGTCGAGGAAGAGCTTGTCCGGCGGGTCGACGTCCGGGTCCTTGCCACCGGCGACGCCACGTCCCATCCGGAGCTGGCCGTCGGCCTGGGTGTTGTACCAGAACTGCGGCCGTCCGTGGTCCGTGTCCTCCAGGCTGTCCCGGATGAACTCCCGGGGAACGTCGTCGTCCTCGACGGCGAAGATCCAGTAGCCGCCGTCCCGAACCTTGTTCGCGGTGAAGGTGTCGCGGTTGGTCATCCCGCCGAGTTCGTCCTCGTCGTTGGCCGGGACGGCGGCCCCGCTCTTGACGTAGTTCGTGTAGGCGACCTTCGGTTCCAACATGAGGGACGTCTCGGGAACGACGGCGTCCGTGGCGTCCACGTCCGGGTCCGGCATCCACACGAACGTGTCGAACATGTTGTCCTCGGTGATGCCGTCGGTGACCTCCTCGCCGGTGTACTCGTCGGGCCCCTCGCCCGGGAACGCCCAGCGTGCCTTCTTCCCACGCTGTCCCAGCGGCGGGGCGAACGTCCCCGGCGGGACGGTCCGCACGTCGCCGTACTCCGCGCCCTGCATGTCGATCCCGAAGTGGTCGATCAGGAAGTCGTGGTGCGCCTGTCGGTCGGCGATGATCTCCTCGACCGTCCGCTTCTGGATGTCGAAGTGCCAGAATTTCGCCAGGAGCGGGTCGCCCTCTACCCCGCCGGTGTCGTAGTGTTCGCTGTCCGGGTCCGCGTACGGCGAGGTCGTCGGGCCGTCGACGATCCCCTCCGCCAGGTACGCGAGGACGTGGTCGAACGTCCCGAGTTCGGGCGCCGTCTTCACGTCGGTTCCGCCGTAGGGTGTGTATCGGCCGCCGCGACCGCCGGACCCGCGGCCGTCCCCGTCGCCGTCCTCCTCGCCGCGATGTTCGTCCGCCGCCGCCGCGCCGGTCCCGAGCGCGCCGACGATGCCGATACCGCCAACCGTCTTCATCAGGTTTCTGCGTTCCATTGGTGACCTCGGTGGCCGACGGCGCTCCCCGTCGGCACGGGTTCCCCTCGCCGCCGATCGGGCTTATTCATGAACAGCCAGATCGCGTGTAAGGAAGCCCGACCGACCCTGCAAAGGCGGCCAGCGGTGCCACAAAGGCGGCCAGCGCCCGGTAGTTCACGGCTACCACTCACCCGACCCCGCCCGCGATGCAGGGGGGAGAGACCACCCCGACCCGTCGGTCGTGGCCCCCGATCACCCACTCGCCAAACGCTTAATCAGTGAGGTGTGGTATCGATGAACATGTCAATCGAGTCCGCCGAGGCACGACCGCGGACCGTCGAGCTGGAGCTCCTCGTGCGGGACCCGGACTGCTTCTTCGTCGCCGCCTCGGAGTCCATCGGCTGCACCGTCGAGCTGGAGGACATGGCCCACCGGTCGGACGACCGGCTGCTCGAGTTCTTCACCGTCAGCGGGACCGCGCCCGAGCGCGTGCTCGACCTCGTGGCCGACGCGCCCGCCATCGACGAGGCGCACCTCGTCAGGGAGACCGACGACGGCGGGCTCTTCGAGTTCGTCGTCGCCGGGCCGTGCGTGACGAAGACGCTCGCGGACGCGGGCGCGGTCACGCGATCGGTGACCGCCTCGAACGGGGAGGGGCGCGTCGTGGCGGAGGTCCCCTCCCACGTCACGATCCGGCGCGTGGTCGAACGGTTCACGGAGCGACACCCGGGGTCGGAGCTGCTCGCCCACCGGCAGCGCGACCGGTGTCTCCGGGTCGGCCACTCCGAGGCGGGCCCGCTCGACGAACTGACGCAGCGACAGGAGGAGGCGCTGCGGACGGCGTACGCGAGCGGGTACTTCAACTGGCCCAGGGACAACGGCGCCGAGGACTGCGCGGCCGCCCTCGGCATCTCCCAGCCGACGTTCAGCCAGCACCTCCGCGCCGGCCAGCGTCGCCTCTTCGAGGCGCTCTTCGGCGCCGCGACCGACCGCTGAGCGGGTCGGCGCGAGTCGTTCCGGTGAGTTCCCCCGGCTCCTCCGGCGAGTCGTTCCGGTCACGGGCCCCGCGAGTTTGCGCGTTCATGCCCCGAACGGGGCTCGGGTGCGGCCGTCGTCTCCCCGACGTTCCGCGTCCGAGATCCACGTACTGCGTCGGGCCGCGGCCGTCGGGCACGGGGAGCGGAGCCGGACCGCCCGGGGACGAACTCGCCCCGGATCCTATGGACATAGGGACTACCGCTATGGAGTCGCGGCGGGTCCGTACATGTGATGCGTGATACCAGTACACACATACACGCTCCCCCGGACGGATCGGGACGTCCGTGTGCGACACGGGACTCCTCCCGACGGACGCCGGCCGATGGAGCCTCGCCCGGGGGAGTGAGCGACGGCGAGGCGTTCGAGACGCTCGCGAACGAGCGACGCCGCCTCGTGGTCCGCCGGCTCATGGGTCGCGATTCGGGCGTGGGCCTCCGGGAACTCTCCCGACAGGTGGCGGCGTGGGAGAACGACAAGCCCGTCGAGCGTGTCGGGTCCCAGGAGCGACGGCGCGTGTACAACGCGCTCCAGCAGTTCCACCTCTCGAAGCTGGACGACCTGGGGGTGGTCCGATACGACGCCGGCCGCGGCGTCGTCGAGCCGACGCCGGCGCTCTCGGAGCTTCGACCGTACCTGAACGCGACCGACCGCTCCGGGCGACGCTGCCTGTCGCCGCTCGCGACGAGGGCGGCCGGCGCCGCGCTCGTCGCGGTCGCGCTGGCCGGCGCCGCGCTGGCGACCGCGTCGTCGGCGACGCCGCTGCTCGCGGGCGTCGGTGTCGCCCTCGTCGGCGCCGCAGTCACCGTCGGGTGGACCGTCGGCGACGCGGACCCGGCCGACCGCGTCCCTCGCGAGGGGGACTCGTGACCGGACGGCGCCCCCGGCCCCGTCGAACGCCGCCGCACGGGCGGCGAACCCCGGGACGCACCGAGCGGGAGACGCCCTCCGCACTGCGAGGCTTTTTGAGCCAGTGCGCGTATCACGTTACACGATACCACAATGCAAGCAGCTAGACTCCACGAGTACACCGACGACATGGCGAACGCCCTCACGATCGACGAGGTCGACCGACCGACGGCCGAGGCCTCCGACGACGTGATCGTCGAGGTCGAGGGCGCGGGGTGGTGCCAGACGGACAACCACATCATCGAGGGGATGTGGCAGGAGTACGTCCCGCAGGAACTCCCGCTCACGCTCGGCCACGAGAACGCCGGGACGGTCGTCGAGGTCGGTCCGGAGGTACAGACCGTCGAGGAGGGCGACAGCGTCATCTGTCACCCGGTGATGACCTGCGGGACGTGCCGCCCGTGCCGGCAGGGCGAGGACATGTACTGCGAGAACGTCCGCTTCCCGGGGCTCACCCACGACGGCGGCTTCGCCGAGTACCTCCACACGAACGAGCGTGCGGTCATCCCCCTGCCGGGCGACGTGGACACGACCGACATCGCGCCCCACGCCGACGCGGGGATCACGGCCTACCACGCGGTCAAGAAGGCCGCCCGCGAGCTCAACCCCGGCGACACCGCGGTCGTCATCGGCGTCGGCGGCCTCGGCCACATCGGCCTCCAGTGCCTCGACGCGATGAGCGCCGCCGACATCGTCGCGCTCGACCTGAAGGAGTCGGCGCGCGAGCTGGCCGCCGACCTCGGCGCACGCCACACCGTCGACCCCGCGAGCGAGGACGTGCCGGACGTGATCGCCGACCTCACCGACGACGTGGGCGCCGCGCAGGTGCTCGACTTCGTCGGCGCCGACCAGACCACGGGGCTGGCGCCCGACATCGTCGCCGCCGGCGGCGACCACCACGTGATCGGCTACGGCGGCCACATCCACGAGCCGGCGCAGTCGCTCGTGAACGGCGAGTTCAGCTACAAGGGGACGCTCGTGGGCCGGTACACCGAGCTCCAGGAGCTCGTCGCGCTCGTCGAGCGCGGCGAGGTCGACCTGCACACGAGCCGCTACTCGCTGGACGAGGTGAACACCGTCGCCGAGCGCTTAGAGCACGGCGAGATCGACGGCCGGGCGGTCATCGAGCCGTAGCCGGCGCCGAAACGGCTACCCTCCCGGGGTCACACGTGCGGGTATGAGCGACACCGGATCCGACGACGAGGCGGGCGGCGAGGAGGCAGCGGTCGCCGGGGGCGACCGCGCGGCGGACGCGCGGGAGGTCCCGGACCCGATGGGCGAGGTGTACCGCGTGCTCGGTCCGGACGGCGAGGTCGTCGGCGAGGTCCCCGACCTCCCCGAGGAGACGCTGGTCGACATCTACCGCGACATGGTGACCGCGCGCCGCTTCGACGAGCGGGCGGTCAGCCTCCAGCGCCAGGGCCGGATCGGCACCTACGCCGCCATCGAGGGCCAGGAGGCCAGCTCCGTCGCCGCCACGCACGCCCTCCGCGACGACGACCCGGTGTTCTACCAGTACCGCGAGCACGGCGCGGTGATCGCCCGCGGGTTCCCCGCCGAGTACCTCGCCTACTGGATGGGCCACGAGGCGGGCACCGCCGGCCTCGCCGACATCGACGTGTTCCCGCTCAACATCGGCATCGGGGCGCACCTCCCCCACGCCGTCGGCGCGGCGATGGCGTTCGACTACCGCGGCGACGACCGGGTCGCGTGCGCCCACTTCGGCGACGGCGCCACCAGCGAGGGCGACTTCCACGAGGCGCTGAACTTCGCGGGCGTGTTCGACGCGCCGAGCGTGTTCGTCTGTCACAACAACCAGTGGGCCATCTCGGTCCCCCGGGAGGAGCAGACGGCGAGCCGGACGCTCGCACAGAAGGCCGAGGCGTACGGCTTCGAGGGCGTCCGCGTCGACGGGATGGACCCGCTGGCGGTGTACCGGGTCGTCGCGGAGGCGGCGCGGAAGGCGCGCGCCGCCGGCGGCAACGGCGACGGCGACGCTGACGGCGGGAGCGACGGGGACGCCGGCGGCCGCGGCTACGACCACCGGCCGACGCTGATCGAGACGGTGGAGTACCGCTTCGGCGCCCACACGACCGCCGACGACCCGAGCGTCTACCGCGACGACGGGGAGGCCGAGCCCTGGCGGGCGTGGGACCCGATCCCCCGCATGGAGGGGTTCCTCCGGCGCGAGGGGATCGCCGACGACGACCTGATCGAGTCGGTGCGCGAGGAGGCCGACGACCGTGTCGCCGAGGTCATCGACGCCGCCGAGCGCTTCGAGGCCGACCCCGCCGACATGTTCGCGGACGTGTACGCCGAGACGACGCCCGAACTGGACCGCCAGCGGGAGGGCCTGCTGGCGGCGATCGAGCGCCACGGCGAGGACGCGTTCCTGCGCGAGGAGTAGGGGAGGGCGAGGCGGGCCCGCGCCGGGACGCGACCCGTCGCGGTCGGTCGGGCCGTCGCGTCCCGAAACGACCATCAGGCGCCCGTCAGTTGATAGGGCTATTCGATGGTCAGTCTGCCGGACGTCTCCGTGAACTACCGGGTGAGCGTGGCCTACGTCGGGACCGTGCTCAAGTACATCGGCGTCACGCCGCTGTTCCCGCTGGCGCTCGCGCTCTACTACGCCGAGGACCCGCTCCCGTTCGTGGCGACCAGCGCCCTCATGCTCGTGACCGGGACCCTCATGGAGCAGGTCGGCGGCGACGGCGAACTGGGCAACCGCGAGGGGTTCCTGCTCGTCAGCCTCGCGTGGCTGCTCGTCCCCGCCGCGGGGGCCGTGCCGTACCTCGTCGCCGGGACGGGCACCGTCGCGAGTCCGGTGAACGCCCTCTTCGAGAGCATGAGCGGGTTCACGACGACGGGCGCGACCGTGCTCGGGGAGATATCGGTCGAGCGCCACGGGCGCGCGATGCTCATGTGGCGCCAGCTCACCCAGTGGCTCGGCGGGATGGGGATCCTGGTCCTGATGGTCGCGATCCTCCCGCAGCTGTCGGTGGGCGGGGCGCAGATCATACGCGAGGAGGCGCCGGGGTTGTCCCTGGAGAAGCTGACGCCGCGCATCCGGGAGACGGCCCGCGCGCTGTGGGGCATCTACGCCGGCTTCACGCTCCTGGCGGCGCTCGTGTACTACGTCCTCCACCTCGCGGGGGTCGCGCCGAACATGGACCTGTACAACGCGGTCGCCCACGCGCTCACGACGCTGCCCACCGGGGGCTTCTCGCCGGAGGCCCGGAGCGCCGAGGCGTTCGCGCCGGCGATCCAGTGGGCGATGATGCCGTTCATGGTCGTCGCGGGGACGAACTTCGCGCTGTTCTGGTACGTGTTTCGGGGGGAGCCTCGCCGGCTGGTCGAGAACGCCGAGTTCCGCGGGTACCTGCTCGCGATGGGCGCCGTCGGCGCGCTCGTCTCGGCGATGCTGTTCCTCGGCGTCGGCCTCGCCGAGACCCCGACGACCGTCGATCCGATCCCTGGCAACCCGGAGAACGCGCTCCGGCAGGGCCTCTTCCAGGTGATCGCGGTCGTCACCACGACGGGGTACGCGAGCATGGACTTCAACACGTGGGACGCCTCCGCGCAGACGATCCTGTTGTTCGCGTACTTCCTCGGGGGCTCGGCGGGCTCGGCGGCCGGCTCGATCAAGATCGTCCGCTGGGTGCTCGTTCGAAAGGAGATCGGGCGGGCGCTGTTCACCTCGGTTCACCCCGATGCCGTCAGGCCGATCCGGCTCGCCGAGGAGGTCGTCGACGACGACACCATCCGGGACGTGTTCGTGTTCATCGTCTTGTTCCTCCTGCTGTTCGTGCTCTCCACGGTCCTGCTGTACCTCGACAGCCTCCGGACGCCGGACGTCTCGTTGACCGGGTTGGAGGCGATGAGCGTCGCCATCGCGACGCTGGGGAACGTCGGGCCGGGATTCGGCCCCGTCGGACCGATGAACAGCTTCCTGGCGTTCTCGGTCCCGGCGAAGCTCTACATGGTGTTCCTGATGTGGATCGGCCGGCTCGAAGTGCTCTCGGTGCTGGTCGTGTTCACGCCGGCGTTCTGGCGGCGGTGAGGCCGGCGCCCGAACGCGCCGCCCGCGACCGCGTCGACGTCGAGTCGTCGCCCGGGTCGCCGGCCGGACCCCGCTCCATCCGGGGGTCCGGCAGCAACTGATTCGTAGGAGGCCCCGCAAGCGGGGGACAGTCCTCATGCCCTGGATGCCCTGGTCGTCGCGGACCGGCGACCTCTCGCGACGGAGCCGGCTCATCATCTACTACGTGATCGGGCTGGCCGCGCTCGTCCTGCTGTACACTGTCCTCTACAACACCGGAATGCGGGTGCTGGAGGGGCGGCCCCAGTCGATCTTCCGGTCGTTCCAGACGGTCACCGAGACGATGACGACGACGGGGTACGGCGCCGATTCGCCGTGGGAGACGCCGTGGATGAACCTGTTCATGGTGTTCATGCAGCTCAGCGGCATCGGCGTCGGGTTCTTCACGCTCCGGGTGATCATCATCCCGCTGTTCACCGGGGCGGAAGTCGACCTCGACAGCCGGCTCTCGCCGAAGAACGACCACGTCGTCATCTGCGAGTACGACCGCGACTCCGCCGTCCTCCTCGAGGAGCTCGAACAGCTCGGGATCGACTACGTGCTGGTCTCCTCGGACGAGGAGGAGGCGATCGACCTCTCGGACGAGGGCTACTCGGCGATCCACGGCTCGCCCCAGGAGACGAGCGCGTTCGAGCGCGCGAGCATCGGCGGCGCACGGGCGGTGATCACGGACGCTGGCGAGGCGAACGTGGACACGATCCTCACGGTCCGGTCGATCCGGTCGGACGTGGAGGTGATCGCCCTGACCGACGACAGCTCCCTGCGGGACGTGCTGCTGGCGACCGGCGCCGACAGCGTCCTCTCACCGCGTGCCGTCCTCGGCCAGCGCCTCGCGCGGAAGGCGATGTCGCTGTACACCTCGGAGCTCCACGACACGGTCGGCGTCGCCGAGGGGCTGGAGGTGACGGAGATCTCCGTGAGCCGCGACAGCGCGCTCGACGGCGTCAGCATCCGGAACTCGCGCATCCGGGAGCGGACCGGCGCCAACGTCGTGGGCGCGTGGATCGACGGCGAGCTCCAGCTCCCCCCGGACCCCGACGCGGTCATCAGCGCGAACACGGTGTTGCTGGTGTCCGGCGACCACGACGCGCTGGAGGAACTCGGGGAGACCGCCCGACCGGTCCGTCCGCGCAGCCGCGACGAGGGCGTCGTCGTCGCGGGGCTGGGCGAGGTGGGCCGCGCGGCGCTGTCCGTCGTCGAGGAGGAGGCCGGCGTGCCGACGACGACCGTCGACGTCGTCGAGGGGCCGGACGTCGACGTCGTCGGCGACGTGAGCTCCCGCGACACGCTCCGGGAGGCGGGCGTCGAGGACGCCGGGGTTATCCTCGTGTGCGTCCCGGACGACTCGACGGCGCTGCTCACGGCCGTGCTCGCGCGGTCACTGAACCCCGACGTCGAGATCCTCGTGCGGATGAGCGACGCGAAGGCGACGACGAAGGCGCTGCGCGCCGGCGCCGACTACGTGCTCTCGGTCCCCCGTATCAGCGCCCGGATGGTCGCCCGGGAACTCCGCGGCGAGGAGGTGCTCGGCGCCGGCAGCCAGATCCGGATCGACCGGGTGCCGGCGGAGCCGTTCGCGGGGCGGACGCTGGCCGAGAGCGGCATCTACGAGCGGACCGGCTGCCGCGTCATCGCCATCGAGCACGAGGGCGAACTCACCGTGAGTCTCGATCCGGACCGGACGATCGCGGCCGACGACCGGCTGGTGATCGTCGGGACCGACGAGGCCGTCCGGCGCTTCCTCACGCAGTTCGACGTGACGCCGCGACCGATGGAGGAGTAGCCCCGCTCGGCTCGCTGTCCCCCGCTCACCGGAGGTCGTCGCAGACGGCGCGGGCGGCCGTCCGGCCGCTCTCCATGGCCCCCTGGATCGACGACCACTCGGTGTAGTCGCCGGCGAGGTACACCGGCCCCTCGGGGTCGGTCACGTCCGGCAACCCCTCGTGGACGCCCGGCGGCTGGGCGAACTGGGCGAACTCGATCCGGTCGGTGTGGATCGGCTCCAGCCCCTCGAAGCTGCGCTCGGGGTACCACGCCGACAGCGCCTCGCGCGCGTCGGCGGCGAGGTCGTCGGCGTCGCGGAACCGGGCGTCGTCGCCGAGGAACGTCGCACACAGCAGTTGCTCGCCGTCGGGCGCGTACTCCGGCGCCACGTCCGAAAGCGGGACGACCACGTTCGGCGAGGGTTCGTCGCTGTTGAGCAGGATCTTCCGTCCCGTGGAGACGGGTGTCGAGTCCGGAAGGCGGTAGTACTGCGTCGTCGACGGGACGCCCTCCGTCGGGATCGCCTCCACGTCGGTCAACTCGCGCGCCGTCCGCGGGTCGGTGGCGACGACCGCGGCGTCGGCCTCGACGGCCCGCTCGGTCGTCTCGACGACGACGCCGTCGCTCCCGCCGGCCGGACCGTCGCCGGGACCGCCCGTGTCGTCGCGATCGACGCCCTCGACGCCCTCGCCGGTGACCACGGTCGCGCCGGCTTCCTCCGCGGCCTCCCGGAGTTGCTTCGCGACCGCGCCCATCCCCTCGGCGGGGACGCCGATCCGGCCCTCCGAGAGCGCGCGGAAGGTGTACGCGAACACGTGCTTGGAGGTAGACAGCGAGCGGTCGAGGGTGATCCCCCCGTAGAAGGGCGCCACGAAGTTCTCGACGTAGCGCTCGGAGAAGCCCCAGTCGCGGAGGTACGCGCGGATGCTCGCGTCCGGCCCCGAGAAGAACCACGACTCGTCGCGCGTCGAGAGGTCCTGTCGGAGGGCGAGCGTCCGGAGCTTGTCGGTCGTCGTCACGCGCCGGTTGAAGACGGACTCGACCAACGCGCGGGGGTCGCGAAGCGGGTCCGAGAGCACGCTCCGCGTGCCCTCGCCCGTCGAACAGATGACGGCGCCGGGGCGGAACTCCCGGAGGTCGAGCGCGTCCACGTCCAGTTCCCGCCGGACCGCCGGGTAGCCGGTGAACAGCACCTGGAAGCCGCGATCGAGGGTGAAGCCGTCCTCGTGGCGGGTGCGGACCCGGCCGCCCGCCTCCGAACGGCGCTCGTAGACGGTGACCTCCGCGCCCGCGTCGGCGAGGTGTCGGGCGGCGACCAGCCCCGCGAGGCCGGCGCCCGCGACGACGACGTTCGGCGAGTTCGACATACCCCGGCTTGGGCCCTCCGGCACAAAGGCGTACCCGGTCCCGTCCGGCGACCAGGGGGCTCAGTCGACGCCTCCGGTCGGCCGGCGAGCGCCACACCGAACCAGCACATCCATGCGGCGGCGGGCCCAAGCGCCGGCAGATGCAGACGACGGACGCGTTCGACGGCCTGTCGTGCACCGACTGCGGGGAGCCGTTCGGCGTCGACGAGCACGGCCGCTGTCCCGACTGCGGCGCGCCGCTGTCTCCGACGTACGACCTCGACGCGGTCGATCCTGCCGCGTTCGGCGACCGGTCGGGACCGGGACAGTACCGGTTCGGCGCGCTCCTTCCGTTCCCGGTCGACGCCGCGATCACCGCCGGCGAGGGCGACACCCCGCTCGTGCGGACGGACCGCCTCGCAGAGGAACTCGGCGTCGCCGCCGCGTTCGTGAAGGACGAGGGGCGCAACCCCACCGGCACCTTCGTCGACCGCGGGATGAGCCTCGCGGTGACCGCCGCCGCCGAGCGCGGCCGCGAGCCGCTCGCGCTGGCGGCCGCCGGCAACGCCGGACAGTCGGCGGCGGCGTACGCCGGCCGGACGGACCTCCGCTCGTACGCGTTCGTCCCCTCCAGGACCGCCTTCTCGAACAAGGCGATGGTGAACGTCCACGGCGGCGAGATGCGCGTGGTCGGCGGCCGGTACGGCGACGCGGCCGCCGCGGTCGACGAGCAACTGGCCGCCGAGTACCACTCCCTCCAGGAGTTCACGACGCCGTACCGCCACGACGGCGCGAAGACGCTCGCGTACGAACTGCTCGGCGCGGTCGACGGGTACGGGACCGGTGACGACGCCGACTCCGCCGACGGCGCCGCCCCGCTCCCGGACGCGGTCGTCCTCCCCGCGAGCACGGGCGAACTGGTCGTCGGCGTCGTCCGCGGGCTCCGCGACCTCGTCGCGCTCGGGCTCGCCGACGAGCTTCCTGACGTGTACGCCGTCCAGGCCGCCGGCTGTGCGCCCATCGCGACGGCTCACCGGTCGGACGCCGACCGGGTCGAGCCGTGGAACGGCCCCGACACGATCGTCGGCGAACTGGAGATCGAATCGCCCGCCGGCGGCGACCTCGCGCTCGCGGCGCTGGACGAGGCGGACGGCGACGCGCTCACGGTCGAGGACGACGACGCCCTGGAGAGCGCCGTCACGGTCGCTCAGAGCGAGGTGATCGAGGTCGGGGGCGCCGGCGGCGTCGCGCTCGCGGGCGCGTGGCACCTCGCCGGGACGGGCGACCTCGGCCGCGACGACGCGGTCGTGATCGTCAACCCCGACGCCGGCGTGAAGACGCCGGACGTGCTCCGCAGTCACCTGATGGGGAAGGGCATCTGACCGGAGAGGAAGCGGCCCGAGACGTGCCCCCGCCCGGGTATTCGAGCCGGTGATTATATCAGTTAGACTCGTCTAATCCCTCCCGACTGAATGTTGAGCGACGTGATGGAGGACTACCTGAAGGCTATCTACGTGCTCCAGTCCGAGGACGGGGCGCCGGTGTCCACGTCGGCGATCGCGGACCGACTCGGGAAGACGGCGCCGACGGTGACGAGCATGCTGGAGACGCTCGAGGACCGCGGGCTCGTCGAGCGCGAGAAGTACAAGGGGGCGGAGCTGACGGACGAGGGGCGGACGGTCGCGCTGGAGGTGATCCGGCACCACCGCCTGCTTGAGGCGTACCTCGCCGAGCACCTCGACTACTCCTGGAGCGAGGTCCACGAGGAGGCGGACGCGCTGGAACATCACATCAGCGAGGAGTTCGAGCGGCGCGTCGCCGCGGCGCTGGGCGACCCCTCGGTCGACCCCCACGGCGACCCCATCCCGGGCGCGGATCTGGAACCGCCCGCCGAGGACGACACCCGGCCGCTCACCGAGTTCGAGGTGGGCGACCGGGTCGTCATCGCGCGCGTCAGCGACCGGGACGACGAGGAGTTGGAGTACCTGGACCGCGCCGGGATCACCCCGGGGACGACCGTCGAGGTCCGTGACGTCGCCCCCTTCGGGATGGTGACGGTCACGGTCGACCCGGACGGCGCCGGGCGCGAACAGAGCCTCCCCGAGGCGATCGCGGCCGCCGTCCGGGTCAGGTCCGCCGAGGGCGCCGACGAGCGCGCCACGACCAACGGGGGGGTCGGCGGGGCATGAGCGGGTACTGGGAGATCGTCGTCGTGGCGGCGGTCGCACAGCTCGCGGTCCTCCCCGGCGAGAAGGTGCAGTTCATCATCGCCGGGCTCTCGACGCGCTACCGCCCGTCGGTGGTCGTCGCGGCCGCGGGCGCCGCCTTCGCCGGCTGGACGGCCCTGGAGATCGCCTTCGGCGCCGCCCTTCAGTCGATACTGTCGGCGGCGCTGCTCGACGCGTTCACCGCGGTCATGTTCCTCGCGTTCGCCGTGCTGCTCGTCCGGTCGGCGCCGGAGTCCGGCGCCGGACCGCACGCCGCCGAGCCCGACGGGGGGCAGGTGCTCTCGGGCGTCGACGGGAGCGTCAGCCTGTTCGGCCGGGAGATATCCGGGCGGGTCGGGAGCTTCCTCTCCATCTTCGCGATGATGGCCGCCGGCGAGTTCGGCGACAAGACCCAGCTGATCACCATCGGCCTCGCCGCCCAGTACGGTGCCACGTCCGCGATCTGGGTGGGGGAGATGGCCGCGGTCATCCCCGTGAGCCTGGCGAACGCGTACGTGTTCCACCGGTTCAGCCACCGCTTCGACGTGCGGAAGGCCCACCTCGCGGGCGCGGCGCTGTTCGCGTTCTTCGGGCTCGACACGGTGCTGTCGCTGGTCACCGGGTTCTCGATCTGGGAGACCCTCGTCGGCGCGGTGTCGAACGCGGTGCTCGCGCTGGTGTGAGGTCGCCCCGGGGCCGCGACCTCCGACGCGCCGCCGCCCGAAACCGCGGCGTTATTCACGGCCGGGCGCCCCGATCGGGGTAGTGTCCGCGCTCGCGTCGCTGCTCGCCGGCGTCGTCTTCGGCCTCGCGTTGGCCGCGCCGCCCGGCCCGATGAACGCCGTCATCGCCGAGGAGAGCGTGCTCCGCGGGTGGTCGGCCGGCTTCCGGGCCGGCCTGGGCGCCGCCACCGCCGACGGGATCTTCTTCCTGCTCGCGCTCGTCGGCGTCGTCGGCTTCCTCGACCGGGCGCCGCTCGTCCGCGGCGTCATGGTGGGCGCCGGCGGCGTCCTCATGCTGTACTACGCGTACGGCGCCGCCCGCGCGGTCCGCGGCTCGTTCCTCGGCGTCGAGGCGGCCGTCGAGGAGGGCGAGTCCGCGGGCTTCCGGAAGGCGCTGGCGCTGGCGCTGGCGAACCCGTATCAGGTGCTGTTCTGGCTCACAGTCGGCGTCGGCCTGCTGGAGCCCGGCCGGATCGACGTGTTCGCCGTCGCGGAGGTTCCCGCCCTCGCCGGCGGGCTGATCGTCGAGACGGGGAGCCCCACGCTGCTCGTCGGCTTCTTCGCCGGCATCGGGCTGTGGATAACTGCGTTCCCCGGCGCGTTGGTCGCCGCCCGCCGCCGGGTGGAGGCGCTCGCGCCCGCCGTCGCCGCGCTGTCCGCGCTGCTGTTGGCCGGCTTCGGTGTCGTCTTCCTGGCCGACGCGGCAGGCACGCTCGGCCCGCTCGCGGAGGCGGCGTTCGCCGATCTCGCGTCCGGATAGGCGGCTAGGGGCAGACAGGCGACGGCGCGCGTCGGGAGCGTCCCCCTCTCGAACTGGTCGCTCCCGTCCTCCGACGCGTGCCGCCGCACACCCGCGCCCGCGCCGGAGCGGTCATCAGGTCACGCGGGCGACTGGCCCCGGGATCCGACTTCAACCCTCGGCGGGACGGGCGACCGGAGCGCCGGCCGCGTCGGCGGGGCGACGCCGGGGACCCGCACCGGCGACACGACAACGCCTTTGTGCCCCGGTCGGAACCGGGAGGGTATGTTCGCGAAGTCGACGTGGATCAAGCTCCCGCGGAACGTCCTCGTCGGGCACGGCGTCCTCGACGACGTCGGGACGGCCGTCGCGGAGCTGTCGCTGTCCGGCACACCCCTGCTCGTCACCTCGCCGACGCCGAACGACCTCGCGGGCGACCGGGTGCGCGCGCAGTTCGACGGCGTGGAGACCGTGACCGTCGAGTCGGCCGGCTTCGAGTCCGTCGCACGGGTGGTCGAGGCCGCGGAGGCCGCCGAGGCGACGTTCCTGGTCGCGCTCGGGGGCGGCAAGCCGATCGACCTCGCGAAGATGGCCGCCGACGAGCTCGGGGTGGGGTTCGTCTCCGTCCCCACCGCCGCGAGCCACGACGGCATCGTCTCCGGCCGCTCGTCGATCCCCGAGGGGGACACCCGCCATTCGGTCGCGGCCGACCCGCCGCTGGCGGTCATCGCCGACACGGAGATCATGGCGAACGCGCCCTGGGACCTCACGACCGCCGGCTGCGCCGACATCATCTCCAACTACACCGCCGTCAAGGACTGGCGGCTCGCCCGCCGGCTGAAGAACGTCGAGTACAGCGAGTACGCCGGCGCGCTCTCGGAGATGACCGCCGAGATGCTCGTGGACAACGCCGACTCGATCAAGCAGGGGCTCGAGGAGTCGTCGTGGATCGTCTCGAAGGCGCTCGTCTCCTCGGGCGTCGCGATGTCGATCGCCGGCTCCTCGCGGCCCGCCTCGGGCGCCGAGCACCTGTTCTCCCACCAGCTCGACCGCGTCGCCGAGTCGCCGGCGCTGCACGGCCATCAGGTGGGCGTCGGCTCCATCCTCACGGAGTACCTCCACACCGGCGAGACCGGCCAGTGGCGCGCCATCCGCGACGCCCTGAAGGCGATCGGCGCGCCGACGACAGCCGGCGAGTTGGGGATCGACGGCGAGACCGTGATCGAGGCGCTGACGACCGCACACGGCATCCGCGACCGCTACACCATCCTCGGCGACGGCGTCAACCGCGACGCCGCGACCGAGGTCGCGACGTTCACGGGCGTCATCTAGGGCGCACCGGCCGGGTCGCCCCGGCGAGCCGACCGCCGTCCGCTCCCGACATCCGGTCAGTCGTCGCCGCGGGCCGCCGGAGCCGGCGGCGCGTCGGGGGTCGCGTCCGGGTCGGTCGCCCCCGGGGACTCGCGCCGGTCTCGCTCGTCCAGCCGCCGGAGCCGCTCGCGCAGCGGCGGGTGCATCGACAGCGCCGCGAGCGCCCGCCGGAGCCGACCGCCCGCGGGGGCGGTCCGCCCGAGGTGGCCGGCGGCGGCGAGGCGGGCGAGCGCGTCCCGGAAGTCGCCGCCGGCGTGTCTCGCGGCGTCCGCGTCGGCGTCGAATTCGCTCCAGCGGGCGACGCGCACCGAGAGGTACGCCAGCGGCACCGCGAGCGCCGCGCCGACGAGCAGGCCCGCGCGGCCGAACAGCGTCGCGTCGACTGCCCACGCGACGGCGTACGCGCAGGGGATCCCGAGCCTGATCGGCACGTGGCCGCGCGCGAGGTGGGCGTGCTCGTGGCGGACGACCGCGGCGACGCCCTCGGCGTCGAGTTCCCGGAGGAGGCCGGTCGAGACGAACACCCGGCCGTGGCCGGCGGTCAGCCCCGCGGCGTACGCGAGCACCCGCCCGTCGCGACGGAGGACGCCGACGCGCTCGACCGGGACGCCGACGCGCTCGACCGCGCGGGCGACCTCCTCGGGCAGGGGCTCGGGACGCTCCGAGCGGGCGACGACGGCGGGCGCGAGGCGGACGCCGAGGAGGCCGACGGCGATGAGCGCCCACAGCTCCCACCAGTCGACGGCCCACGAGAGGGCCGCGCCGAGCAGCGCGGGGAGGGTCACACCGACGGGTTCGCGTCGGAGCGTGTAGGCCTTTCCCCGCCGAGGACCGACGGCGACCCGCTACAGCGGGTACTCCGCCACCTCGGGGTACAGCAGGTCGTCCGGGTGGTCGTGGACCCAGCGGACCTCGGCGATCTCGCCCTCGCGGGGCCTCGGATCCCCGCCGGCGTAGTCGGCGTCGAAGGCCGCGATCAGTCGGAACAGGGTCGGCCGATCGGGCGCCTCCACGGCCACCCGATGGAGCATCACCAGTCCGCCGAGGTCGATCTCGACGCCCGTCTCCTCGCGGGTCTCCCGGACGGCCGTCTCCGCGAGCGACTCCCCGGGTTCCTGCTTGCCGCCGGGTTCGGACCAGCCGTCCTCGTCGACGTGGCGGACGAGGAGCGCGGCGCCGTCGGCGCGGCGGACCCACGCGCCCGCGCCGCCGAGGGTGTCCGCCTCGAAGCGGGTCCGGTCGCGGTCCCACTCGGCCGGCGTCACCTCCCAGCGGGGCTCGGCGACCGGGCACTCGCCCCACTCGTCGCGGAGGCGGGCGACCGCGGCGTCGACCGCCTCGCGCGAGGCGTCGGTGACCATGCGACCCGGGGCGGGCGCGGGCAAGAAAACGCCTCCGGCCTGAGGCAGCCCGACCGTTCGGCGCGCGAACCCGAAGACGCAAGGCGTCGCCGGTCCAAGCCCCGGCAATGGCAACAGCGGACGCGAGCGGTCCCGTGGGGACGGTGAAGGAGTACCCGCGCGCCACGGTCGCGGTGGTGTCGGTCGTCGGCTACGCGCTGGTGATCGGGACGTTCGCCGGCGTCGTCCCGGACTCGGTGTTCCCGACGCTGACGCAGGCGGAGGTGAACGTCCTGAGCCACGCTATCGCCGCGGTCAACACCGTGACGACGGTGCTGCTCGTGCTCGGCTGGCGCTGGATCCGCCGCGGGGAGGTCCGCAAGCACGCCGCCGCGATGAGCGCGTCCTTCGGGCTGATCATGGTGTTCCTCGTGATGTACCTCGCCAAGGTGGGCGGCGGCCCGGGCGAGAAGCACATCGTGATCCGCGAGACGGCGTTCCTCGGCGCGTACGCGGGCGCCGTCGAGGCCGCCTACCTCGCGATGCTCGCGGTCCACATCCTGCTGTCGGTGCTGACGGTCCCGGTGGTCCTGTACGCCGTCGTGCTCGGGTGGACCCACACGCCCGAGGAGTTGCGCACGGAGACGCCCCACAGGCGGGTCGGTCGGTGGGCCGCGGGGACGTGGATCGTCTCGCTCACGCTCGGCGTCGTGACGTACGTCCTGCTCAACTGGGTGTACGCCTTCGAGTTCGTCCGGGTGGCGCGGTAGCGGCGGGGTCGACGGACCGACCGACCGCCAGCCGGACGCGCGACTGCCGGTCGCGCCGGCCGCCTCCCGAACCTCTTTGCCCGGACACGCGCACCGGGCGGGCGTGACGGACCTCACGGAGCGGACCGACTGGATCGGCGAGACGTTCACGAGCGACGCCGGCTGGGACCTGCTGGAGGACCTCGTCGACGTGGGCAACCGCATGGCCGGCCAGCCCGGCGAGCGCGAGGGGCTCGAACTCGTCCGCGACGCGCTCGCCGAGGCGGGCTGTCGCGACGCCCGCATCGAGGAGTTCGACCTCCAGGGGTGGGTCCGCGGCGACGCCGGGATCGCGGACGGCGTCCGACGGGAGCCGTGCATCGCGCTCCCGCGGTCGCCGGCGGGGGAGGCGACCGCGGAGTTCGTCGACCTGGGCCACGGCCTCCCCTCGGACTTCGAGGAGGGCGACGTCGCGGGCAACGTCGTGATGGTGTCCACGGACGTGCCCGACGACTTCGACCGGTTCGTCCACCGCCGGGAGAAGTACTACTACGCCGTCGAGCACGGCGCCGCCGCGTTCGTCTTCCGAAACCACGTCGAGGGGTGTCTCCCCCCGACCGGCTCCGTCGGCACCGAGGACGACCCCATCGGGCAGATCCCCGCGGTCGGCGTCTCGGCGGAGGTCGGCGCGCGCCTCGCGCGCCGGGCGGAGGGCGACTCGGTCACCGTCTCGGTCGACTGCGAGACGCCCGACGCCACGAGCGGCAACGCGATGGCCGAGTTGGGTCCGGACACGGAGGAGGAGGTGCTCGTCTCCTCGCACGTCGACGCCCACGACATCGCGGAGGGCGCGATGGACAACGGCGCCGGGACCGCCACGATCGTCGAGGTGGCGAACGCGCTCGCCGCCGTCGAGGACGAACTCGACACCCGCGTCCGGTTCGTCGCCTACGGCGCCGAGGAGGTCGGCCTCGTCGGCTCCTCGGTCGAGGCCGACCGGGCGGACCGCGAGGCGATCGAGGCGATCGTGAACGTCGACTCCAACGTCTTCGGGCGGACGCTGTCGCTGTCGACGCACGGCTTCGACGACCTGACCGCCGCCGCCGACCGCCTCGCGGACCGGTTCGACCACCCGGTGTCGACGAGCGAGGAGCAGGTGCCCCACAGCGACCACTGGCCGTTCGTGATCCACGGCGTTCCGGGGTACATGGTCTCCGGCGAGACCGAGGGTCGCGGGCGCGGCTGGGGCCACACCGAGGCCGACACCCTGGAGAAACTGGAGCCGCGGAACCTCCGCGAGCAGGCGATCCTCCTGACGGCGCTCGTGGCCGATCTGGCGGACGAGGGAACCGCGGTCGCCCGCCGCGACCCGAGCGAGATCGCGGCCGCGCTGGAGGCGGAGGACCAGGCGGCCGGCATGAAGGTGATCGGCGACTGGCCCTACGACGACGACGGCGCCGTCGCGGAGTAGTCGCCGTCGGCCGGTCGGGGCGCCGCAGCCGACCCGGGAACCGCCGTCGGCTCGACCGCCGCCCGAGACCCCGTCGGTTAAGTCGGCACCACGTCTACCCCGCCACCATGAGCGACTTCCGCGCGGCGCTCGTCGGCGACGACGGCACGCTCCGCGAGGCGGTCGAGGCCGCCGGCGGCGCGGTCGTCGCCGCCGACGCCGACCCGGACGCGGTCGTCACCCTCGGCGAGTCCGCGCTGGTCGAGACGGCGCTGTCGGGACCGGCGGCGCCGGTGCTTCCGGTCGCCGCCGGGGTGGGTCGCTACGCCGTCCCGAAGGTCGACGCCGACGCCGTGCTGTCGGAGGCGGCCGCCGGCGAGCGGCGGACGGCCTCGCACGCGACCCTGCGCGTCTCCGTCGGCGGCGAGCCCCGCGAGCGGGCGCTGCTGGACGCGACGCTGATGACCGTCGAGCCGGCTCGCATCTCCGAGTACGCCGTGCGCACGGGCGACGGGACGGTCGAGCGGTTCCGCGCGGACGGCGTCGTCGTCGCCACGCCCGCGGGGTCGACCGGCTACGCGCGCGCCGCCGGCGGGGCCGTCCTCGCGCCCGGCACCGGGCTGTCGGTCGTCCCGGTGTCGCCGTTCGCGACCCGGAGCGACACGTGGGTGGTCGACGACGGGACGGTCCTGCGGGTGGAGCGCGACGAGTGCGACGTGCGCCTGATCGTCGACGGCGCGGTCGCCGGCGTCGTGCCGCCCGAGACGGACATCGAGGTCGCCGTCGACGGGCACGTCCCGTTCGTGCGCACCCCCGGGATGGCCCGCTCCGAGTGAGGCGGGGCCGCGACCGCCGCCCGCCCGCGGCGCCGCACGGGATTGGAAAGCTTCTAATGAGTCGTGGACCGATTTCCCCCCATGTTACCGTCACCGCTGGAGTTCCTCGTCCCCCTCGGGGCGCTGGAGTCCGTGGCGGGGGTGTTGCCGTTCCTCATCCTCGCGGTCGTGCTGGTCAACGTCGTCACGCGCCTGCTCGCCCAGAAGAGCTTCGAGCGCGCGGCCGCCGAGGGCGACGACGACGAGGAGCTCAGCCGGTACCTCCCGCACGAGGTCGTGAACGTCCTGCTGGTCGTGCTCTCGTTCGCGTTCATGGTCGTCCACCCCCACGGCGGGATGGTGCTGTCGGTCCTCGTGCTCGGGATGGTCATCTCGGACTTCTTCGAGTACGAGTCCCGCCGCGTCGAGGCTCGCAACGACATGGAGGTCGACAAGCCCAAGAGCGCCATCGTCGCCTCCGGGCTCGTCATCGCGTACGCTTCCTACCAGGCGCTGTTCTTCCTCGTCGAGCCGATCTGGAACTCCATCGTCTGAGCGTCCCGTCGGTCGTCCCCCGGACGGCCGGGACGCCAACGGTTTTCCCCCCGCTGTCGCTGGACTCCCCATGGCCAGCTACGACGCCGCGCTGTTCGTCGGCGGCACCCGCTTCATCGGCCGCCACACCGTCGAGGCGTTCCTCGACGGCGGCTACGACGTGACGACGCTCACCCGCGGCGAGCACGACGACCCGTTCGCGGACCGGGACGGGGTGGAGAACCGGACCGGCGACCGAACCGTCCGCGCGGACCTGGCGGCCGCCCGCGACGCGGTCGACCCGGACGTCGTCGTCGACCTCGTCGGCCTCCACCCCGGCGAGGTGCGCGAGGCGACCGACGTGTTCGCCGACGCGCGCTACGTGTACGTCTCCTCGGGGTCGGCCTACGTCCCCGGCGACGTGCCGATGCGCGAGGACCACACCCCGTTGCACCCGTGCGACCCCGAGCAGGAGGACGACGACTCCGCCGAGACGTACGGCCCGCGGAAGGCCGAGTGCGACCGCGCCGTCTTCGCGGCCGCCGCCGACGGCGTCGAGGCGATGGCCGTCCGGCCGATGCTCGTTCAGGGCCCCCACGACTACACCGAGCGCTTCGGCTACTGGGTGAACCGCGTCGCGGAACACGACGAGGTGCTCGTGCCCGGCGACGGCGGCTCGCTCCTCCACCGGGTGTACGTGGCGGACCTCGCGGACGCCCTCCTGCTCGTCGCCGAGGAGGGCGAGCCCGGCGAGGCGTACAACGCGGCCGACCGGACGGCGTACTCGCTGGACCGGTCGCTGGAGCTGATCGCGGACGCGCTCGATACGGAGGTGAAGCCGGTCCACGCGAGCGAGCGCGAACTCGCCGCCCACGACGTCGACCCGGGGGACGTCCCGCTGTACGCGCCCTCGCCGATGCTCGCGTCGACGGGGAAGCTCGCGGCGCTCGGGTGGGAGCCGACGCCGCCGGCGGAGTCCGTGGCCGAGACCGCCCTCGCGCACGTCGAGGCGGGCGTGACCGGCCCGGAGGATTCGCTCGACCGGGCGAGCGAGGAGGCGGCGATCGAGGCGCTGACCGAGTAGCCGGGGGCGGGACGGCGTCGCGGCGACCGGGAGATCCCGGCGGGGCGGGCCGACACCGCGTCCTATTTCCACCGGCGCGCGCGAGACCCCGCCATGGCAGACTCCGCGCTGGTCATCGGGGGCACGCGCTTCATCGGGCGACACGTCGTCGAGGACCTGCTCGACCACGGCTACGAGGTGACGATCTTCAACCGGGGGACCCACGAGAACCCGTTCGCCGACCGCGAGGGCGTCGCGCACGTCGAGGGCGACCGCCGCGACGACACGGACCTGAGGGCGGCGAAGCTCTCGGTGGAGCCCGATGTCGTGATCGACTGCGTCGCCTACTACCCGGAGGACGTTCGCGTCGCCACGGACCTGTTCGCCGACGTGGACGGCTACGTGTACGTCTCCTCGGGGTCGGCCTACGGCGTCGAGGAGATCCCCAAACGCGAGGGCGAGACACCGCTGTGCCCGTGTACGCCCGAGCAGGCGACCGACGACTCCCACGGGACGTACGGCAACCGGAAGGCCGAGGGCGACCGCGCCGTCTTCGAGGCCGCCGAGGCGGGCGTGAACGCGATGAGCGTTCGCCCCTGCATCGTATACGGCCCGCACGACTACACCGAACGGCTCGACTACTGGATCGACCGCGTGCTGACGCACGACCGCGTCGTCGTCCCCGGCGACGGCCAGAACCTCTGGCACCGCGCGTACGTCGAGGACGTGGCGAGCGCGCTGCGGATCGTCGCCGAGGAGGGGACCCCCGGCGAGGCGTACAACGTCGGCGACCGCACGCTGGTCACGATGGAGGGGACGGTCGACCTGATCGCCGAGGCGGCAGACACCGAGGTCGAGGTCGTCCACGCGGGCGAGCGCGAACTCGCGGCGGCCGACCTCTCGCCCGACGACTTCGTCCTCTACCGCGACTACCCGCACGTCCTCGACACGAACGAGCTCTCGTCGCTCGGCTGGGAGTCGACGCCGCTCCCGGAGGCGATGGAGCGGACCGTCGCGGACCACCGCGAGAGCGACCGCGACGGGAGCGAGCACGACCCCGGCCGCGAGGCGGAGGAGCGCGTGCTCGGCGTGCTCGACACGCTCTGAGGGTCGGCTCCCGCCGACCCCGCTCGGGCGGGACCCGGCGCGGCCGGCCCCGGGTTCGCTCGCCGGTCAGTCCTCGTCGGCGCCGTATCGGGCGTGGTCCATCCCGGCCACCTCGTCCTCCAGCCACTCGCGGAACCACTTCACGCGCTTGATGCGCTCGTGGGCGATGGACTCGGCGGTGTCGCTCTCGACGCGCGAGGCGTGCTCGCGCCCGCGCTCCAGCACGCGCTGGACCATCTCGGCGGCGTCCATGTGGGTGCGCGCCTCGTAGCCCATCCGCAGGAGCATGAGGGCGGTGCCGTTGGCGCCGACCTTGTCGAGCAGGTCCGCCTCGATCAGGCATCTGGTCTCCAGCGACAGGTCCGACAGCGGACCCTGGTAGGAGTGGTCCTCGACGGAGGCACACACCGCCGAGACGAACGACTCGGGGTAGTCGCCGTGCGTCTCGAGGTACTGGCGGGCGACGCGGGCGCCCTCCTCGGCGTGGACGTCCTGGTCGGCCTCCAGCTTCGCCACGTCGTGGAACAGCGCGGCGACGCGCACCACGTCGGCGTCGGCGCCCTCCTTGGCGGCGATGCGCTCGGCGATGTCGACGACGTTGCGGATGTGGTTGAAGCGGTACTCGGCGGAGTGCCAGGGGTACCACCGCATCCGCCCGCCGTCGTCCTCGCTCTCGACGGAGGCGGCGAGGTACTCGCGGACGAAGTGTTCCATCTCCGCGAACTCCTCGTCGGTGACGCGCGAGCCCTTTATTTCGACACCCACGGGACCCACCTCCGGTGCAGAACTGTTCGGGAAGCGACGGACGATTGTCTCATTACGGAACGATACGGCCTGTTTCGTCCTTAGTCGTTACGACACCCCGGTTCGCCCGTGGGCGCGCGGATCGGGGCGCCCGAGCGGCCCGGTCCCGTCCCGTGGAGGCGTCGCCGTCGGTCGTGTGGCGCCGTCCCCGCGGCGTCCGCCGGGTCGCCAACCGATAAGTGGGCCCGGCGGCTCCCTCCCGGTATGACCGAGCAGGCCTACCTCGAGGACAGCACCGTCGCCTCCTTCGAGGCGACCGTCGAGCGCGCGCTCGACGACCGGGTGGTACTCGACCGCACCCACTTCTACCCGACCGGCGGCGGCCAGCCGAACGACACGGGGGCCCTCGCGGTCGTCGACGACGACGCGGGTGTCGGCCCGACCGGCGACGGTCCCGCCGACGGCGCCGCCGCGGGCGAGGAGTTCGCCGTCACCGACGTGGAGAAGACGGACACGGTGTACCACCACCTGGACGGCGCGGCGCCGCCGGCGGGGACCCGCGTCCGGGGCGAACTCGACTGGGACCGCCGGTACGCCCACATGCGCTATCACACCGCACAGCACCTCCTGTCGGCGGTGCTGCTGGAGGAGTTCGGCGCCCGGACCGTCGGAAACCAGCTGTACGCCGACCGCGCCCGCCTCGACGCCGAGCACCCGAAGTTCTCCGAGACGGACCTCGCGGACGTGGAGGCGCGCATGAACGCCCTCGTCGACGACGGCCTCCCCGTCCGCCACTACACTATGGACCGCCAGGTCGCGGAGGCCGAACTAGACACCGAGCGCACTCGGATCGACCTGCTCCCGGACTCGATCACGGAGCTGCGGATCGTGGAGGTCGGCGACGAGGACGACCCGTTCGACCGTACCGCCTGCGCCGGCACGCACGTCGGCGCCACCGACGAGATCGGCGAGGTGACGGTGACGGGGCGGACGACACAGGGCGGCGACAGGGAGCGCGTCGAGTTCACGCTCTCGGGGACATGAGCGACGAGGCGACCCGGGACGCCGACGTGCCCGCCCCCGAGCCCGACGAGGTCCGACAGGTCGTCCCCCGCGACGCGATCCCGGCTGTCGACGACCCCGCGTTCGTCCCCCCGGGGGAGTACGACGGCGACGCCGACGACGAGGTCGTCGCGGTCGCGGTCGACGGCGACGCCCGGGCCTACCCCGTGCGCTACCTCCACTACCACGAGGTCGTCAACGACGAGGTGGGCGGGCGGCCGGTCGCGGTGACGTGGTGCCCGCTGTGCGGGTCGGCCGTCGTCTACGACCGCCGGGTCGCCGACCGGACGCTGTCGTTCGGCGTCTCCGGGAAGCTCGCGGACGACGACCTCGTGCTGTACGACCGCGAGACCGACTCCGAGTGGAAGCAGTCGGCGGGCGTCGGCATCGACGGCGACCTGGCCGGGGAACGGCTCGACCCGGTGGCGGCGCCGCTGTTCCCGCTCTCGCGCTTCCGCGAGCGCCACCCCGACGGCGTCGTGCTGGCGCCGCCGGGCGGCGAGAGCGAGGCCGCCGGCGACGGCGACGACCCGGCGACCATCGACTACGAGGAGGACCCCTACGAGGGGTACGTCGCGGCCGAGGGGTTCGGGCTGGCCGCCCACCGCGGCGACGGGACCGAGCGTCGCGGGTGGCCCGTCGACCGGCTCGACCCGAAGGCGGTCGTGTGCGGGCTGGAACTGGACGGCGACGCCGTCGGGGTGCCCCGTCCGGTCGTCGCGGAGGCGGGGGGCGTCGTGACCCTCCGCGTCGGCGGCGTCGACGCCGTCGTCCTCGCGGCCGACGAGGCGGGGATCCACGCCTTCCGCGACCCCGGGTTCGACTGGGACCCGGCCGCCGACGGCGTCCGCGGCGGCGGCGTCCTGTGGGACCCTGCGACGGGGGAAGCCGTCGACCGGAGCGACGCCGGCGACGACGCCGAGGTCGGCGCCGACGGGTCGCCCCCGGGCGGCACCCTCGACCGGCTCCCGGCGCGGCGGCTGTTCGCGTTCGCCTGGGTCGACGACCACGGCGTCGAGTCGCTGTACCGGGGCTGAGCCGTCCGCGGCCCGTCCTCCGGTTTCAGGCGTGATATTCGGGTGAGAACCTATATACCGTGTTTCGGTCTACCCGAAGGCAGCGGCAAAGGGAGTGCGGACGAACCAGGACATGCTCAGACCGAGCGACTACGACCCGAAGGAGTTGCGAGCGTTGACGGGAGCGGCGGCGCCGACGCACGCCGACGGGGAACCGGACCGGTGGACGGAGCCGGACGACTTCCTCGGCCGAGCGGACGCGCGCGTGCGGGCGGCGCAGGTGGAGGACGCCTTTCTCCTTCAGGCAGCGGCCGGCGGCGCGAGCAGGCCCTACCTCCCGAGCCTCCCGGGCTCGGTGGTGGGAACCCGGCTCGCGCTCGACTGGCTCCGCTACCTCGTCGGCGTCGGCGGGCGCGAACGCGCCCGCGAGGCGCTCGCCTTCTACCGGGACGTGGAGTGGCTCGACGAGTCCGTCGAGGACGCCCTCGTGGCGCACCTCGAGGCCTTCGACGACACCGAGGGGCAGCGACTCGATATCGGCCACCACCGCACGAGCCTGCTGTTCGTCGCCCGCCTCGCCGCGCTCCGATAGACCCATGGCAGCAGAATCCGAATCCGCAGACGACGACAGTTTCGAGTCCAGCAACCCGACCCCGATCGGCGTCAAACTCGGCTCCACGCGCACGGTCCTCCGGTACCCGGAGGACGACGAGAGCGAGGAGCTGACGACGGTGCGGACGCTCACGTGTCTCGCCACCTACGAGGACGCCATCACGGGCGAGGAGAAGGCCCTGTTCGGGGAGCAGGCCGCAGCCGAGTACCCCGACCGCGTCGAGTACATGCTCCGGTCGGGCCTCCCCGAGGACGACGAGCGCGCGGAGCTGGCCGACCGGTTCTTCCGCGAACTGCTCGCGGCCAACGGCGTCCCCGCCGACTCGGCGGTCGTGTACGCCGTCCCGACGATGGAGAACGACGACGGGCTGGAGAACCTCACCGAGGTCATCGAGTCCTCGAACATCGGCGCCCACACGATGCGGGCGTACCCCGAATCGCTCTGTGGCGCCATCCCGGCGATGGGCGACGGCGTCGAGGCCGTCGACGACGTGTTCGTCTCCGTGAACATGGGGTCGACCAACCTCGAGGCGTGCGCCTACCGCCGCGGCGACCAGCTCGTGCCGTTCTCCACCGGCTCGGTCACCGGCAACGACGTGGACCGTCGCATCGTCGCCAACGTCGAGGAGGAGACGCAGGGACGCGTCCACGTCGACCTGACGACGGCCCGTGAGTACAAGGAGGAGCACGGCGACGTCGGGAACTTCGAGCCGTTCTCGGACGTGATCCAGCAGCCCGGCGGCGGCTCCCACGAGTTCACCATCGAGCACTCGGTCGTCGACGCGCTCGACTGGTATCTCGACGCCGCGGTGAACGAGGTCGCCAACGAGTTCCTCCCCGAACTCGCCAACGACTACATGAAGGTGTACCAGCTCTCCCTGGGCAACGACATCGCCGTCACCGGCGGGATGGCGTGCATCCCCGGCCTCCCCGAGGAGTTCGAGCGCCGGCTCAGCGCGGAGCTCGACCGCGACGTGAACGTGGTCGTGCCCGACGAGCCCGACCTCGCGGCCGCCGAGGGCGCCCGGCGCATCGCCGAGCGCCTCGCCGGGCAGTAACCCGGGATGGGCGGCTTCGACTTCGGCAGCGACGACGACGGCGGGGCCGACACGGCCGTGTCGCCGGCCGACCCGGAGCCGCTCCCCGACCTCGATTCTCACACGGACGCGCACGCGCCCACGCACGACGGCGTCGAGGCGCGCCTCGACGCGCTGTTGCACGCAGACGAGGAGGAGCGCGCGAGCCTCCCCGTCGCGAACGGCCACCTCGTCGCGACCGACCGGCGCGTGCTCGCGTACGCCCCCGAGGCGGACGACCGGGCCACCCTCCGGGACGTCCACCGCGTCAACGTCGCGGACGTGTCGCTGTCGTCGACGGGCACCGACTGGCTGGTCCGTCCGATCGCGTACACGGTGATCGGCGGACTCGCGATGGTGATCGGCGGCTCGGTCGTCTCCTTCGATGCGATGGGCGCGAGCATGCCCGACTCCGCCGGCGCGACGGGCGTCGGCGGCCTCCTCTCGCTGATCGGCGGCGTCCTCTCGGTGCTCTCGCTCGTCGACGACGCCCTGCGCGTCGTCGGCGCGCTCGCCCTGCTGCTCGGGGCGGCGCTTCTGGGGGCGTACGCGTACACCCGCGGGAGCGAGGTGGTCGTCGAGACGGAGGGCGAGGCCGACACCCTCCGGGTCGACGCCGGCGAGGCCGACGCCGACGCCGTCGGGACCTTCCGCGCCGACGCGGGGCTCGGGGACGCGGGAGCGGGGAAGAACTGGGGCGGACTGTTCGACAGGTAGCCCGGCGGCGGCGCGGTCGCCGCCGCGGTATCGCCGTGCGGTCGGGTCGGGAGCCGGCTACAGTTCGCCGAGCTTGCGGAGGAGCTGGCCGCGGTAGCGCTCGTCGGCGGTGACGCCCTTCACCTCGAGGACGTTGCGCTCCAGTTTGTCGAGCGCGACGTGGAAGGCGTGCTCGGCGCCGTAGCCCTCGCCGGAGCCGCCGACCTGGCCGTGGGTGGTGCGCAGCCGGATCTGCGCCTGGATGAGCGGCGTGCCGCGGAGCTTCTCCTTGTGCTCGTGGAAGCGGACGTGCGCGTGGAGCACGCGCATCTCCTGGTACTTGTCGGACACCTGGCCGATGGAGTTGCGGATGTCCTCGCGCGAGAGCGTGTCGAGCAGGCCGACGTTCGTCACCTGCACGTCCATCGCGTCCTCCTCGGTGAACGTGAGCGCGCGGAGGACGTCCGTCTTGGTGAGCACGCCCGCGACGAGGTCGTCGCGCTCCTCGGGCGTGACCACGAGGCCGCTCACGTCGTTGTCCATCATCAGTTCGACGGCCTCGCGCACGGACTCCGAGCCCGTGACGGTGAACACCGGCGAGGACATCATGTCGTACACCGGGAGGTCGAGCATCCGGTCGAGGTCGCCGCGCCGGTCGCCGCGGCCCTGGCGTTCGGCGTCGCGGACGACGAAGTCCACGATGTCGTGGGTGGTGAGGATCCCCGCCAGCCGGCCGTCGTCGTTGACGACCGGGAGCCGGGAGATGCCGTTCTCGCGGAGGCGGTTGATCGCCTGGCCGACGTGGGCGTCCTCGGGGACGGTGACGACGTCGGCGGTGTAGATGTCCTCGACCGTCAGCGCGTCGAGGTTGTCGAGGACGGCCGAGAGGATGGCGTCGACGGTGACGATCCCGTACAGCTTCTCGCCCTGGTAGACGGGGGCCACCTTCACGTTCCCCTCGACCAGCACGCGCGCGACCTCGCGCACGTCCTCGGTGCGGGACACCTCCGGGGCGGCCTTCATCAGCGCCGCCGCCCGGGTGTCGTCGTCGACGCGGGAGTTGATCAGCTCCCGTTCGCCGATGACGCCCGCGTACTCGCCGTCGTCCATCACGATGATACCCTTCGGGTTCTCGCGGTCGAAGAGGGAGCGGATCTTCCCGAGTCGTTCGTCCGCGTCGACCTCGACGAACTCCGGCACGGCGATGTCTTCGATGTCCATAACTCCGATACGGGGGTACGATCCCCCGTGTATTGAAGCTTGGTTCGGTTCCCGGCTCCCGGAGGTATGCCATGGTATAGCAAACCAATACCGGTTTTCGGAGGATAGAGCGCCCCTTCCGGTCGAACCGCGCCGAGATCCCGTCAGCTCGCGACAGAGCTATTCGTTCAGAAACACGTTCCGTGCCCGGTCCGGATCGGGATCCGCGACGATACGCCGTCCGCGACGACAGGTCGGCGGCGGGTCCGCCGCGACGGCCGCCCGCTCAAACGATGCCCTCGGCGTCGCCGATGGGGGTGACGGAGTAGTCGACCGTCTTGGTGTCGGTGGTCGCGCGGATCTTCCCGACGAACGTCGAGATCTGTTCCAGGTTCCCCTCGAGGATGAACAGCTCCATGCAGTTGTGGTCGCCGACGTGGCTGTGGAAGTTCGAGGCGACGATGTCCTCGTGCTCGTGGCGCAGCCGCATCATGCGCTCCTCGACGTTGGTGCCCTCGTAGTCGAACACGACGGTGACGATTCCCATGAGCTCGCGGTCCTCCAGCTTCCGGTCGTCGAACTCCCCGAGCAGGTCGCGGGCGGCCTCCCGGAGGAACTCGCTTCGTCCGGTGTAGCCGTGCTCCTCGGTGAACTCGTCGATGCGGTCGACGAGGCTGTCGGGCATGGAGACGCTGACGACTCCCATGTATTAACTCAGTGGGCAGGAATTACTAAGCCTTCCGTATCGTGCGGACGATCCGGCCGTCGCGACCGCCGGCCGCGTCGCCCTCGCGCGGTTCCGGGTCGTCCGAATCTCACGCGTGAAGTCTCCGGGTGAACGCTTATGAGCGCAAGCGCGGAGTTCCGGACATGACCAGGCGAGTACTCATCGTGGACGACTCGGGGTTCCAGCGGACGCTCATCCGCGGTATCCTCGAGGACGACTTCGAGGTCGTGGGCGAGGCCGAGAACGGCTCCGAGGCGGTCGACCTGTTCGAGGAGACGCGGCCGGACCTCGTCACCATGGACATCATGATGCCCGAGGTGAACGGCATCGAGGCGACCAGCGACATCAAGGAGCGCGACCCGGGGACGCGGATCGTGATGTGTACCAGCGTCGAACAGCGCGACCAGATGAAACGGGCGGTGAAGGCCGGCGCCGACGGCTACGTCACCAAGCCGGTCGAGGAGGACACCCTCCGGTCGGAAGTCGAGAGCGCGCTGACCGCGTGAGCGACCCGGGGTCCAAAATCGCTACGTCGGTCGCGTCGCTCGCCGTCGGTACGTCCCGAAGGAGTGGGTTGGGGCGGATTCGAACCGCGGTCGTTCCGCTCGCGTTCGCTCGCTTCACTCTCTGCTTCGAATCCGCCGGACACCGTCCGGCGGCACAGCTCCTCGACTCGCTCGCGCCGCTCGCGAGTCGTCGTCGCATTGTGCCGCCTCAGAACTGGGTTGGGGCGGATTCGAACCGCCGACCTGCTCCGTGTGAAGGAGCCGTCATAACCGGACTAGACCACCAACCCGCACCTCGTCGTAACCCGGTGGCGGGCTTAAGACTTACCGTCCGGGACGGCCCGTCGCGACGGCCGCCCCGACCCGAGGATTAATCCCGTCCGACCTCCCACCCCCGGGCGTGACGAAGATCGAAGTCGACCTGCCCGACAGAATCGACAGCGAGATCTCCCGCCTCGCCGAGCAGGGCGAGTTCCTCAACCGGAACGAGGCCATCGAGGACTTCCTCACCCGCGGCCTCCAGGCGTACGACGTCGAGGAGAACGCGAACGAGGGGGAGGCCGACGGGGACCTCTTCACCGACGCCATCGACGAACAGCAGGACCCCGCCGCGCTCGACGAGGACTCGACCGACGAGCCGACGTTCTGAGTCGGCGGGTCGCGGTCGGCGCGCGACCGCCGGCCGGTCCCCGCGGCCGCGCTCTACTCCTCCGAGCGGCTCTCCCGGTAGTCGCGCAGCCGGTCGCGGGCGTCCTGCACGGCCGCCTTCGCCTCGCCCTCGGCGGTCGTCGACAGCTCCTTCAGGTCCGCCTCCAGCCGTTCCAGCCGCGAGGGCTCCGGCTCCGTCTCCTTGCCGACGAGCACGCGAACGCGCTCCTCCAGCGGCTCCAGTTCCTCCTTGACGCCCTCCTTGGCGTGGTCGGCGGCTCGCCCCAGGTAGTACCGCGCGTCCTCGAAGTGCTTGGACATACCTGTCCTTTGACGAACGACGAATAAATCGTTTGTGGGCGGCGCGACGCCGGCGCCGGCGTCGCGCCCCTCGGGACGGCCCTCCCCGTTACTCGTAGTCCGGGGCGTCCTCGGGGACGCCGTCGCGGGCGTTCACGACGCGCGCGAAGGTGAACAGCGCGTCCGAGAGCCGGTTGAGGTACGCCACGGCCTCCGCGTTGACCGGCTCGTCGTCCGCGAGGTCGACGGCGCGGCGCTCGGCTCGACGGACGACCGTCCGGGCGTGGTGGAGCTTCGCGCCCGCCTCGCTCCCCGAGGGGAGCACGAAGTTCCTGAGCGGCTCCAGCTCCTCGTCCAGTTCGTCGATCCACGCCTCGAGCTGCTCGGTGTGGCGCTCGCGGACGACCGGGTCGCCCTCGTCGGGGTCGGGATTGGCGAAGTCCGCCTGCAGGACGTGGAGGTGGTCCTGCACGTCGCGCAGCATCTCGTCCACGTCGTCGTACCCCGTCGGGCGGATCGTGCCGATCAGCGCGTTCGCCTCGTCGACGGTGCCGTACGCCTCGATCCGGGGGGAGGTCTTCGACACCCGCGACATGTCGCGGAGGTCGGTCTTGCCCTCGTCGCCGCGGCCGGTGTAGATCGTCATCCGCGGCTCAGGCGGCGAGCGTCCGCTCGACGTACTCGAGGATGTTCGCCGACTCGTTCATCGTGACGCCGCGCTCCTCGTCGACGAGGACGGGAACGGCCCGCTGGCCGCTGACGCGGGCGACCTCGTCGCGCTCGGAGTGGAGCCCCTCCGTCCAGATCGTCTCGTACTCGACGCCCGCCTCCTCGAGGGCGTCGTGCACCTTCTCGCACCACGGACAGCCGTCCAGCGCGTACAGCGTTACGGACATGGATCGACGGTCGGCGGCGAGGCGGAAGTAGCTTGCCACGGCGTCGTCCCGACGCGGGAGCGGTCGAGGCCCTCCCCCGACCGGGGGGCGGTTCCCGCCGCCCCGCCGCCCCGCCGGCCGGTTCCCGAACGGTGAAGTGGCCGACAAGACACGCGCGGGGTATGCAGGACGGAATCGACCTGGAGTCGTTCTACGACCTCCGGCTGCTCGCGGAGGTGGCGGTGTCGCCCGACGGCGAGCGCGTCGCCTTCACCGCACAGGAGTCCGACCCCGCCGCCGACGAGACGCGGACGGGCCTGTACGTCGCCCCGACCGACGGGAGCCGCGACCCCCACCGGCTCACTCGCGCCTCCTCGGCGTCGTCGCCGACGTGGGGGCCCGACGGCGAGACGCTCGCCTTCCTCGCCGCCCGCGAGGACGACCTCGACCGCAGGCGCGGCCGCGTCGACGACGGGGGCGAAGACGAGGACGAGGAGACGGAGGACCCCGACGAGGTCGGGGACGGCGACGACGGCGGAAACGGTGACGACAGCGAGCCCGTGTCGCAGGTGTGGGCGTTCGACCTCGTCCGCGGCGGCGACGCCCGCCAGCTGACCGCCTTCGAGCGCGGCGTCAGGGAGTTCGACCTCGGGCCGGACGGCGAGCGGCTCGTCGTCTCCGCGCGCGACCCGACCGACGAGGAGGAGGAGTACCTCGACCGGCGGGAGGACGGGGGCCCCATCGAGGTGACGCGCCTCCAGCACAAGCGTGACGGCGCCGGGTGGCTCGACGACGTGACCACGTACCTGTTCGTCGGCGACCTCGACGCCGACGAGGCGGACGCCGAGTCGTTCGACCGGCTGGACGACGCCGCCGGCGCGGGCTCGGCCGAGCCGCTCGCCGGCCTCCAGCCCGCCTGGGGGCCGACCGGCCGCATCGCGTTCACCACCTGCGTCGACGACGACCCCGACGACTCCGGCGCCTACGACGTGTGCACCGTCGCGCCCGACGGCGCGGACCGCCGCGTGATCACCGACGGGTCGCTGCGGTGTAGCTCCCCGACGTGGTCGCCCGACGGCGACCTGCTCGCGTTCGGCGGCGGCAACTACGAGAACTGGTACGAGCCGACGGAGGTGTACGTCGCGCCCGACGAGGCCGACGCCGCGTTCGAGTCCGTCTCCGGATCCCTGGACCGGACGCTCCCGCTGGGCGGCGGGCCGCTCGCGTGGCTCGACGGGGGGACGGTCGTCACGCCGGTCGCCGACGAGGCGTGGACCAGGCTCGCGGTGTGCCCCGTCGACGGCGACGCCCGGCGCGCCTTCGGCCGACAGGGGCGCGACCGGAGCATCGCGGCGTTCGACCTCGCGGGCGACACCGTCGCGCTCGGGCTGACGGGCGCGGACAGCCCGCCGGAAGTGTTCGCGGTCCCCGGCGCGGAACTCCGGAGCGAGGACGCCGGCGGCCCGACGAAACGCGTCAGCGACCTGAACGGCGACTGGGTCGACGAGCGCGCCGGCGACCTCCCGGACTGCGAGGTCGTCGCCTACGAGAACGACGACGGCGACGAGGTTGAGGCGGTCGTCTACTACCCGGCGGACTACGACGCCGACGCGGACGACCCCGCCCCGGTGATCTGCTCCATCCACGGCGGGCCGATGAGCTACGACGCCCCGGCGTTCCGCTTCGACGTGAGCTACTGGACGAGCCGGGGGTACGTCGTCGCCAAGCCGAACTACCGCGGGTCGACCTCCTACGGCCGCGAGTTCTCCGAGCGCCTGAAGGGCAGCAGGGGCGAACTGGAGACCGACGACGTGGTCTCGGCGATGGACCACCTCGTCGAGGCGGGTGTGGCCGACCCAGACCGGCTGTTCTGCACGGGCTTCAGCTACGGCGGCATCACGACCGCGCACGTCGTCACCCGCACCGACCGGTTCGCCGCCGCCGCGCCAGAACACGGCATCTACGACTTCTACTCCAACTTCGGGACCGACGACAACCACAACTGGCACGAGTGGGAGTTCGGGATGCCCTGGGAGAACGAGGGGACGTACCGCGACATCTCCTCGATCACCCGCGTCGGGGAGATCGACACCCCCCTCCTGATCACCGCCGGCGAGGAGGACTGGCGGTGTCCACCGACGCAGGCCGAGCAGCTGTACGTCAGCGTGCGCAAGCGGGGGGTGGACGCGAAGCTCGTGATCTACCCGAACGAGCACCACAACATCGGGAAGCCGAAGCGGGCGACGCATCGCATCGAGGAGTTGACTGAGTGGTTCGAGACGCACGACCCGGGCGTGGCCGACTGAGCGGAGCGAACGAGGTCACGGTAGGACGGCGGAGCGGTCCTGTGCCGCTCCGCCCACGAACAGGGCATGGCCGAGTGAGCGGAGCGAACGAGGTCACGGTAGGACGGCGGCGAGGTCTCCGGGCCGAGCCGCCCACGAACAGGGCGTGGCCGACTGAGCGAAGCGAGGGAGGTCACGGAAACCGGCGGAGCGGTCCGCGTACCGCCCCGCACACAGAGGGCGACGCCGACGCGAAGAACGGGGTGAGCACCGAGTCGACGGTGAACGGCGGCTAGCCCCGCGTCAGCGCTCGCGCCGGGCCAGTCCGTCCGCCAGCAGGTCGGCCAGTTCGTCGTACGGGAGCGCGTCGGCCATGCGGTCGTACGTCCCCGTCTCCAGCAGTTCCTCGCCGATCGCCTCCAGGGTCGCGAGCGTCGCGCGCATCGGCCCCGAGCCGACGCTGACCCGGGCGACGCCCAGCTCCCCGAGGGCCGGGACCGACGGCGCGCCGGGGCCGCCGAGCACGTTGAGCGGGGCGTCGATCCGGTCCGCCAGGGCCGCGATCGTCTCCGCGTCCGTGACGCCCGGGACGAACGCGCAGTCGCCGCCGGCGTCGAGGTAGCGGTTCGCCCGTTCGACCGCGCGCTCCAGCCGGTCGTCCGGGTCGCTGACGCCGGCCCAGAACACGTCCGTCCGGGCGTTGACGACGATCGGGACGCCGGCGTCGTCGGCCGCCGCGCGGGCGGCCTCGATCCGCGCGGCGTGGTCGGCGGGGTCGCGCAGGGGACGGTCGGGATCGCCGGTTCCGTCCTCCAGGTTGACGCCGACGGCGCCGGCGTCGACGACGCGCGCGACCGTCTCGCCGACGCCCCCGGGCGCGTCGCCGTACCCGGCCTCGATGTCGGCGCTCACCGGGAGCGCGACGCGCTCGGCCATCCGCTCGACCGCCGCGAGCGTCTCTGTCCGGGGGATCCGTTCGCCGTCGGGGTACCCCACCGAGGCGGCGACGCCCGCGCTGGAGGTGCCGATCGCCGCGACCCCCAGCCGCTCGTACACGAGCGCGCTCGCGACGTCCCAGGCGTTCGCCAGCACGAGCGGCCCGTCGGCGTCCTCGTGCAGCGCCCGAAACGTCCGCGCGCGGTCGCGCTGTGTGTCGTGGTCCATGGTGGCGCTCCGGCGCCCGCGACGCGGGGCGGAACTGACTGCGCGGTCGTCGGCGAGCGCGATAAATCCCACCTCCGGCGCCGCCGGAACCGTTCGGGACGGACAGCGACCCCGGGGGCCGTCGGCTCGCCGGCCGGTCGCCGAGGCCGGACCCGACACACGGTCGCGAACCCTCCGGGGCTCACGCCCGAAACTGGACGATCCGTGTGTGTCATCCACTAGTCATGGTAATACGTCCCGCTGATCGTCCGTTCGGCGTCGCTTCTCAAGACTTCTGATGACATTAAGGACGGTACAGGAGAGGACTTTTTACCGACGATCGTGCCCGAATCAACCGTACATCGAATACGTTCGGGCGCTATCGAGCTCGATTCCCGACTATCCGGGCACTCGACTATGACAAACAAAAAAGAACGGTGGAAGGACGAGTTGTACGGCGACGCGGTGCGCGAGAAGATCGAGGAGTTCGCGGCCGAGGGGTGGGAGTCGATCCCCGAGGACGAGCGCGAGGAGTGGTTCTCGCGGTTCAAGTTCTGGGGGGTGTTCCACCACCGCGGCGGCCAGGAGAGCTACTTCATGATGCGGCTGACCAACTGCGGCGGGGTGCTGGAGCCGGGACAGCTCCGCGCCGTCGGCGAGGTCGCCCGCGAGTACGCCTCCGGGCCCGTCGAGAACCCCGAGTTCGGCGACGCGTGGATCGACTTCACCACCCGGCAGTCGATCCAGCTCCACTGGCTGAAGCTGGAGGACATCCCGGAGATATGGGAGAAACTGGAGGCGGTGGGCGTCTCCTCCCGGTCCGCCGGCGGCGACACCATGCGCAACATCTCCGGCTGTCCGGTCGCCGGGAAGGACGCCCGCGAGTACGTCGAGACGCGGCCGCTGCTCGACCGCATCCAGTCGGACCTGCGCGGCGACGACGCGCTCGCGAACATGCCCCGGAAGTTCAACATCTCCGTGACCGGCTGCCGGGAGGGCTGTGCGCAGGACTCGATCAACGACGTGGCGTTGGAGCCGGCGCGGAAGTTGGTCGGGGGGGAGGAGGTGCGCGGCTTCAACGTCCGCGCGGGCGGCGGCCTCGGCGGGCGCGAGCCGCGCCGTGCGCGCTCGCTCGACCTCTTCGTCCGTCCCGAGCACGCCTACGAGGTCGTCCGGGCGTTCGTCGAGTTCTACCACGAGGAGGGCGACCGCGACAACCGCAACAGGAACCGCGGCCGGTTCTTCGTCGACGACCTCGGCACCGACGCGATCCGCGAGGCGCTGGTCGAGCGCGTCGAGTTCGAGCCGGCCCACGCGGGGACGAACCTCCGCGACGAGTACACCTACAACGCCGGGCGGAGTTCGACCCGCGGGAAGCACGACCACGTCGGCGTCCACGACCAGGTCGACGGCCGCAACTACGTGGGGCTCAGCGTCCCGGTCGGCCGGATGGGCGCCGAGGAGGCGATCGAGCTGGCGGACCTGGCAGACGAGTACGGCTCCGGCGAGGTCCGGCTCACCCGGCGGCAGAACCCCCTGATACTGGACGTGCCCGACGACGAACTCGGGGACCTGCTGGCGGAGCCGCTGCTGGAGACGCACACGCCCGAGCCGACGCTGTTCGACCGCGGCGCCGTCGCGTGCACCGGCACGGAGTTCTGCTCGCTCGCGCTGACGGAGACGAAGGCGCGGATGGCGACGATGCTCCGGTGGCTCCGGCGCAACGTCGACACGCCCGGCGACGTGACGCAACTGAAGATCCACTTCTCGGGCTGCACCGCCGACTGCGGGCAGGCGATGACCGCCGACATCGGCCTCCAGGGGATGCGCGCCCGCAAGGACGGCGAGATGGTCGAGGCGATGGACGTGGGCGTCGGCGGCGGCATCGGGGCCGAGCCGGCGTTCATCGAGTGGGTCCGCCAGCGCGTGCCCGCCGACGAGGTGCCCGGGCTGATCCGCAACCTCGTGGAGGCGTTCGCCGCGCTCCGCTCGGAGGGGCAGACGTTCCGCGAGTGGGTGGAGGCGACGGGCCACGAGACGCTGGTCGAGCTCGCCGAGCCCGAAGAGACCGACTACGAGGACCCCTGCCTCACGGACGCGAAGCAGTCGTGGTACCCCTTCGCCGACGGCGAGAGCCCGGCCCCGACGGACGCCGCGGGCGAGCCCCTCCCGAGCGATGACTGAGGAGGGAGCCGCGGCGGCGACGGAGCCGCCGACGGGGGGCCGAGGGGGGACGGACCCGCGGTCGCCGACGAACGCCCCGGCGGACGCGGCGCCGGAACTGCTCGGCGACGCGGTCGAGTTCGTCGCCGCCCCCGACGACGCCACGGAGGCGGAGCCGTGACGGATCCGGTCCCCACCACCTGCATGCGCTGTGCGGTCGGCTGCGGCCACCTCCAGATCGGCGTCGACGCCGGCTACGGGATCGGCTCCGTCCGCGGCGACGTCTCCCACCCGACGAACCGGGGGTTGGCGTGCCAGCGCGGGGTCAGCGAGACGGCCGACCCCGACGGCGAGTGGCTCACCCGGCCGCTGGTCCGCGAGGACGGCCGGCTCCACCCGACGACCTGGGACGTGGCGCTCGACCGCGCCGTCGAGGGGCTGACGGCCGCGGCCGCCGCCGACCCGGACGGCGTCGCCGTGCTCGGGAGCGGCCAGCAGACGAACGAGGCCGCCTACGCCCTCGGGAAGCTCGCCCGCGGCGGCCTCGGGACGCGGTACTACGACGCGAACACGACGCTGTGCATGGCCAGCGCCGTGACCGCCTACTACGACGCCTTCGGCAGCGACGCGCCTCCCTGCACCTACGACGACATCGAGGACGCCGACACGCACGTCGTCTGGGGCGCGAACCCGGCGGTCGCGCACCCGGTCATGTTCCGGTGGATCGAGGAGAGCGCCCGCGACGACGACGGGCGCCTGATCGTCGTCGACCCCGTGGAGACGAAGACCGCGGGCGTCGCGGACGACCACGTCGCACCGGAGCCGGGAACCGACCTCGCGCTCGCGCGGGCCGTCCTCGCGCGCGTCGTCGAGCGCGGCGAGGTCGACGGCGAGTTCGTCGAGGCGGCGACCGAGGGCTTCGACGACCTCGTCGCGTCGCTCCCGCCGGTCGAGTCGGCCGCCGCGACCGCCGGCGTCGACGAGGAGACGGTCGACGCGCTCGCGGCCGCGCTGACTGACCGGACCCTGATCTACTGGGGCATGGGCGTGAACCAGAGCGTCCAGGGCACCGACACGGCCGCGGCGCTCGTCGACCTGTGTCTGGCGACGGGGAACATGGGCCCCGGGTCCGGGCCGTTCTCGCTGACGGGGCAGGCGAACTCGATGGGCACCCGGATCTGCTCCTCGAAGGGCTCGTGGCCGGGCCAGCGCCCGTTCGACGACCCCGCCGAGCGCCGGCTGATCGCCGAGGCGTGGGACGTGCCGGTCGACCGACTCCCCGACGACGCCGGCCCCGGCCCGGTCGGGACGCTCGATGCGGTCGCGGACGGTCCCGTCGAGGCGGTGTACGCCGTCGCGACGAACCCCGTGGCGGGGATGCCGGACGCGGGCCGCGTCCGCGACCTGCTCTCGGACGCCTTCCTCGTGGTGCAGGACGCCTTCCGCACGGAGACGGCCGAGCTCGCGGACGTGGTGTTGCCGGCGGCGACGTGGGGCGAGTCCGACGGCACGACGACGAACATGGAGCGGCGGGTCTCGCGCGTCCGCCCCGTCACGGACCTCCCGCCGGACGTGCGCACGGACCTCGACGCGGTCACGACGATCGGCGAGCGGATCGCCCCGGGGCTGTTCCCCGCGACCGAGCCGGAGGCCGTCTTCGAGGAGTTCGCGGCGCTGACGGCGGGCACCCCGGCGGACTGCTCCGGCATCTCGTACGACCGGCTCGACGAGGTCGGCGCGGTGCGGTGGCCCGCCCCCGACGCCGTCTCGGAGGGAGGGTACCGCTACCTCACCGATCCGGGCGAATGGGAGTTCGAGACGCCCTCCGGGCGGGCACGGTTCTCGACGGCGACCCACGGCGGCCTCGCCGAACCGACGGACGACGAGTACCCGCTGACGTTGACGACCGCGCGGGAGGCCGGCGGGTACAATACGGGCGTGCGCTCGCGCGGGGAAGTGACCGAGCCCGGGCCGCTCGCGCGCGTCCACCCCGAGACGCTCGCCGAGCACGGGGTCGACGCGGACGCGGACGCGGACACGACCGCGACGCTCTCCTCCCGGCGCGGGCGGGTTCCGGTCCGCCCGGAGCCGGACCCGGCGGTTCCGACGGGGCTCGTCTGGCTGCCGGTCCACCACCCCCGGACGAACGAGCTCACCCTCCCGGAGACGGACCCGAAGTCGGACGAGCCGAACCTCAAGCAGTGCGCGGTCCGCCTGGAGCCGGCGACGGCCGAGCGGGGGCCCGATACGGGCGCACCCGTCGCCGGCCCGGGCGGCCCCGACGACGACTGACATCCCCTGGCGAGGGGGCCGCAGTCACCAGCCGAGCCCCAACGCTCGGTTGGCCCCGAGCAGCCCCAGACAGCACGCCAGCAGCGCGAGCACCACCCCGTAGGCGGCGGGCCACCCCGCCGCGCTCGCGACCGCGCCCGTGACCACCGATCCGGAGGCCGCCAGGAACATGTAGACGGTCCGCAGCAGGCCGAAGCCGTACCCCCGCTCGGCGTCGCCTAGGCGGTCCATGAACCGCGCCTGGATCGGGCCGGGCCAGGAGACGCCCGCCCCGAGCACGGCCACGCCGGCGACCGTTCCGGCGGGACCGGGAACGAACACGAGCGCGGCGATGCCCGCGCCCGCGAGCGTGACGCTGAGCGCGACGGCGGCGTCCCGCGAGAGCGCGTCCGACACCCGGCCGTTGACCGGCTGTGCGACCGCGGAGATGCCGAACACCGCGCCGAACGCGGCCGCGGCCGTCGAGGGGGCCAGCCCGCGGTGGGCGACGAGGAACGCCGCGAGGAACGACGAGACCGCCTGGAAGGTGAAGCCGCACAGCACGGCGAGCGCCGTCGTGTACGCCAGCGGCGGCCGCGAGAGGATCCCCGCGATCCGGCCCGGGTCGACCAGCGCCGCGAGGTCGCGCTCGGGGTTCGCCGGCGGCAGCGCCGGGACGAACGCGACCGTCGCGAGGACGACCGGAACGGCGACGGCCGCGCCGGCGCCGACGGCGACCTCCCAGCCGAACCGCTCGGCGAGGGCGCCGCCGGCCGCGGGGAACGCCGCGCCGGCGACCGCGCCGGCGCCCGTGAGGACGCTCAGGGCGCCCCCGCGCTCGTCGTAGAGCCGCGAGAGCAGCGCGGTCGCCGGCGAGAAGAACAGCCCCGCGCCCGCGCCGAGCACCACCGTCGCGGCGCCGAACGCGAGCACCGACGGCGACAGCGCGACCAGCGCGGTGCCGACGGCGGCGCCGACGACGCCCGCGAGCACGAGCGGCCGTTCGCCGACGCGGTCGGCGAGGACGCCGCTGGGGAACTGCAGGAGGGCGTAGGTCGCCCACATCCCCGTGAGCGCCAGCCCCACCGTCGCCTCGGTCGTGTCGAACTCCACGAGGACGAACGGCACCACGGCGCCCAGCAGGATCCGCGCGCCGAGCTGGCTGAAGTTGCCGCCGCCGATCGCCGCGAGCGCGAGGCGCCGGCGGCCGGCGGTCCGGGCGGCGGCCGTCGCGCCCGATCCGGTCGCTGCGCTCGCGGCGTCCGCCGGGCCCCTCGCGTCCGCGTCGCCGGCGCCGTCCGGACTGTCCGCGGCGTCCGAGCCATCCGCGCCGCTCATTCGGTCGCGTGGCGCTCGGCCGCGGCCCGGACGTCCTCGGGCAGCGGGACCGGGCCGTCATCGCCCATCGCGACCTGCACCGTCTCGGCCTCGGCGACGAGGTCGCCGTCGACGCGGAGCTCGTACGCGACGGTGAGGCTGGTGGTGCCCACGTCGGCCACGTCGAGGCTGGCGGCGACCTCGCCGGTGCCCTCGATCGGCGCGCGGAAGTCGACGTCGAGGGACGCGAGCGCGGCGTCGGCGTCCGCGAGGTCGACGCCGACCTCCTCGCGGAAGAAGGCGGTGCGGACCTCCTCCAGGTACGTGGCGTAGACGGCGTTGTTCACGTGGCCCATCGGGTCGAGGTCGCGGTAGCGGACGGGAACCGTCGTCTCGAAGGTCATACGCGGTGATCGGGGTCGGGGGGCTTCGGGGTATCGCTCTCCCGACGGCCGTCCGGGACCGGAGTCTTGAAAGTCTCGGCACCCACACCCTCGGACATGAGCCTGGAGAAGGAGTTCTACTGCCCGCGCTGTGGCGAGGACCGGGACTTCTGGCGCGTCGCCGCGATGACGCTCCACCTCGGCGAGAAGACGAAGTGGCGCTGCAACGACTGCGACTACGGCCTCACGCGGATCAACGGCGACCGCGACGCCGCCATCACGGCGTAGGACGGCGGAATCGGCTCCCCGTCCCCGACGACGTCCCGCCCGCGGGCCGCCGTCCGCGACCGACCCCGCGACCCGCCCGCCCGGCGGTCACCCCGGCAGCAGGTCCCCGAGAGCCGCCCCCACCGCCATCGGGAGCGCGGCGACGAGCGTGCTCCCGAACGCGACCGCCGGGTCGGCCCAGTCGACGCGCCCCCACGCGGTCAGGCCGACGACGGCCGTGAGCGCGGCGACGCCGAGAACGCCGACCAGCCGTCTGGGGACGACGCCGAGGATCGGCCGGTGGACGCGCACGTCCTGGAAGTCCGCGACGTAGATGATCCCGACGACCAGCAGGACCGTCACCACAGCCGTCCCGGTCAGGTAGACGGGGTTGCCGGCCAGGTACGCGCCCACCTCCGTCGTGCCACCCTCGACGAGCATCGGGATGCCGAACAGGACGCTCCCGAGCAGCGCCTCCGCGATGTCGCCGCGGTCGAACCCGCGGACGACCTTCCCGAACACCGAGGGGCGCGACGTCGACAGGTCGCGGGCGGTCCGCATCGCCGCGCGGACCTTCCGGCGCTCGTCCGTGTCGTCGACGACCTCCTCCAGCGTCTCCAGATGCTCGATCAGGTCCTCGACGGTCGCCTCGGGGTCCTCCCCGTCGGGGGGGTCGACCGTCCGGCCGTCGGCGCCGCCGTCGGGGGCGGTTCCCCCGTCGCCCGCGCGACCGTCCGCCGCGTCGCTGTCGCTCATCGGTCGGGTCTGGCCCCGGGGGGACGTAGTTCCGGCGGTGCCGGCGGAGCGCGGGACGGAAAAAGAACGGCGTCGGCTGGGCGCGTGGCGACGCGCCGTCAGTCGTCGTCGCTCGTGGACTCGACCTCCTCCTCGCTCCGGTCGGCCGTCGAGATGGGGTCCGCTTGGTCCTCCGAGAAGCCCGCGGAGCGCTCGATGCGCTCCTCGGCCTCGGGGTCGAACCGCGTCTCGATGTCCTGATAGCGGTCGACGAACGAGAGCGCGTGGTGGCTCTCGGTCTCGTGGCCGATGTAGCGCTCCTCCAGGTCCCACTGGGCCTCGGCGCCGTTCTCGGCGATGTTCTGCATGTCCTCGTAGACCGCGTGCGCGCCCGAGTGGAGCGCGTACAGCGTGATGAACTGGTACGTGTAGCCCAGGTCGCCCAGTTCCTCGAACGTGAGCGGGTCCTCCTCGGCGCCCCACTCGAACGAGGAGGAGTAGTTGAACGCGAGGTCCAGGTCGGGGTGCGTCTCGTGGATCGTCTCGGCGTACTCGACGGCGTCCTCGCGGCTGGGGTCGGGCATCTCCGGCCAGACGAGGTCGACGCCGGCGTCGGCGTAGATGCGACCGCGCTCCAGGTGCTCCTCCCAGTCGCCGTTGGCCGAGCCGTAGGCGTCGGTGCGCGCGATGACGACGGTGTCCTCGCTCTGTCGGGCGTCGACGGCCGCCTCGAAGCGCGAGCGTGCCTGCTCGCGGGAGATTATCTGCTTGCCCGCGATGTGGCCGCAGCGCTTCGGCGTGGTCTGGTCCTCGATGTGGACGGCGGCGACGCCGGCCTTCTCGTACTCGCGGACGGCTCGGCGGACGTTGTGGGTGCCGCCGTAGCCGGTGTCGCAGTCGGCGATCACCGGCAGGTTCGTCGCCTCGACGATGCGCTTTGCGTTCTCGACCATCTCGGTCATCGTCACCATCTCCAGGTCCGGGAAGCCGAACTGGCCGAGGACGGTCGAGTAGCCGGACATGTAGGCGGCGTCGAGGCCGGCCATCTCCGCAAGCCGGGCGTCGAGCGCGTGGTACAGCCCGGGGGCGAAGACGTAGTCCTGCTCGTCCAGCATCCGGCGCAGTTCGGCGCCCTGCGGGTTGTCGATGTCCTTCGTGAAGACGTCCTGGTCGAGTTCTGAGGGGTGCATTATTCGGAGTCCTCCATGAGCGCGATCTCGAAGGGGTCGCGGCGACGGCGGCGCTCGGCGCGGTCGTGACGGGTGTCGGCGGCGTCGGTCGTCGTGTCGGTGCGGCCCGTTCGCGTCCCCAGATCCGGGACCAGCGGCGCGTCCGTCTCCCCGGACGGCCGGCCGCCGGGAGCGGGGCGGGTGGCGCGACGGCTCATCGGTCGTCGGCCTCCGTCGAGAACAGGCTCAGTTCGCGGTCGTCGATCTCGTCGAGGTCGGTCTCGGGGTTCGGGTTGAACGTCATGGTGTGGGTCGTTCGGGTGGGGTGGGCGGCGTCGGCGGGTCGCTGTCGGTCGTCGGATGCTGTGCGCGTGCGGCGTGTTTCCGGTCGTGTACACCCATGCTGTGTCGCCTCACCTCCGTCGAGCCGCGAGGACACAATAAATGTAACGAACTATAATGATAATATTCTATAATCGGTTTCCACTCCTGAAGGCCCCTTAATTGTCACCGGTTGCCACACCGGCGCGGCGACCGCCGTCGGTCGGCGGCCGACCGCGGGACGCGCGAGCCGCCGCGGGCGTCGAGGCGACCGAAACGCCGTAGTCCCTCCCCCGAGAGGGGGGCGACGTGACCCGACGCATCCTGGTCCCCCTCGACCGGTCGGACCACTCCACGAAGGCGCTCGACCACGCGCTGGCGGTCCACCCCGACGCGACGCTCGTGCTCGTCAACGTCGTCGACCCGACGCGGTGGATCTCCGCCGGCGACGACGAGGGCATGGAGCCGTACTACTCCGAGCGGCTGGAGGAGTCGGCCAAGGAGGCCAGCGACGAACTGCTGGAGGAGGCGGCCGAGCGCGCCCGCGAGGCGGGCGTTGAGGCGGAGACCGTTCGGCTCGTCGGCCGGCCCGCGCCGACGATCCTCGAGTACATCGAGGACCACGAGGCCGAGGTGGATCAGGTCGTGATGGGCAGCCACGGCCGGACCGGGCTGAGCCGGATGCTGCTCGGGAGCGTCGCCGAGAAGGTGACCCGACGCTCGCCGGTCCCCGTGACGGTCGTCCGCTGATACTGTCGGACGTAACTTCGTGAAGATATTCGCCACCCCGAGGTGGCGAAATTCTTGAAATGCTTACGTCCGACAGTATGAGGCGACCCGGCGACCGTCCCGACCGGGGCGGGGCGCGACCGCCGACACCGATTAGCCGCTCGCGCCCCTGCCGTGGGTGTGACCGCCCACCCCGGCTTCCACTCGCTCCACGAGGAGACCGCCGAGACGCTCCCGGTCGATGGGTCGCTCCCCGACTGGCTCGCGGGCAGCCTGATCCGCAACGGGCCGGGCGCGTTCTCGTTCCCCGACGGCAGCGCCGTCGACCACTGGTTCGACGGGCTGGCGATGCTGTACCGGTTCACCTTCGACCCCGGGAACCGCGGCGGGGGGCGCGCCGGCGGCGACGCCGTCGACGGCGACGCCGTCCACTACCGCAACCGCTTCCTCCGCACCGACGCCTACGAGGCCGCCCGCGCGGGGGAGTTCGACGGCGGCTTCGCAACCGGCGAGACTACCCTCCGCTCGCGGCTGGCCACGTTCCTCCGCGACCCCTACGACAACGCGAACATCGTCGTCGAGCGCGTCGGCGACGACTACCTCGCGCTCACGGAGTCGCCCCGGCGGGTCCGGTTCGACCCGGACACCCTCGACGCCCTCGGCGACGACGAGTACGAGGGGGACGCCCCGACCGGGCAACTCGCGTGCGCGCACCTCAAGCGCGACCCCGCGACGGGCACGCTCGTCAACGTCGAGACGGCGTTCGGGCGCACGAGCCGCTACCACGTCCACGCGCTGACGCCGGACGGCGAGCGCCGCCACGTCGGCAGCGTCCCGACGGAGAAGCCGGCGTACCTCCACAGCTTCGCGCTCACGCCGCGGTACGTCGTGATCGCGGAGTTCCCCCTCCGGCTCGACCCCCTCCGGCTGTTCACGCCGGGGCGACAGCGCCCCTTCATCGAGCAGTTCGAGTGGGAGCCCGAGCGCGGGACGCGCGTGATCGTGTTGGAGCGCACGACCGGCGAGGTGGTCGCCGACCCGACGACCGACGCCGTCTTCGGCTTCCACCACGTCAACGCCTTCGAGCGCGACGGCGGCCGGGAAGTCGTCTTCGACCTGGAGACGGTGCCGGACGCGACGACGGTCGACTCGCTGTACCTCGACCGGCTCCGCGCGGGGAGCTTCGGCGCCCTCGGCGCGGGGGTGGACCGCTTCGTCGTCGACCTCGGGAGCGCGGCCGGGTCGGGGCGCTACCGCGTCGGCGACGCGAGCGTGACCCGGGAGACGCTGTACGACGGCGGCACGGCGCTGCCGACGGTGTCACCCGCGCGGTGGTGTCGGCGCCACCGCTACGTCTACGCGATGAGCACCGACCGCCCTGTGAACGAGTGGGCGCGGGGGATCTTGAAGCTCGACACCGAGACCGGCGAGGCGACCGAGTTCGACGACGGCGGCTACTTCGGCGAGCCGATCTTCGTCCCGAACCCCGACGGCGACGTCGAGGACGACGGCGTCGTCCTCGCGGTGACGCTGGAGGAGGGCGTCGGCGTCGACGGCGACCCGGCGACCGGTCGCTCGTCGCTCGTCGTGCTCGACGGCGAGACGTTCACGGAGCGGGCCAGGGCGCGCCTCCCGCACGCGGTGCCGTTCGACTTCCACGGGCGGTACTTCCCGGAGCTGAAGGCGAGCGCGTCGAGGTAGGGCGTCCGCGGGCCGACCGAACCCTCGTGGTACCACGACCCTCGGAAGGGTTATCCCCCGACGCCCGTTACGTTTGTTTGCAATGGCAAACGGAACGGTTGACTTCTTCAACGACACTGGCGGCTACGGTTTCATTTCGACCGAGGACGAGGACGACGACGTGTTCTTCCACATGGAGGACGTTGGCGGTCCGGATCTGACGGAGGGTGAGGAGATCGAATTCGACATCGAACAGGCCCCGAAGGGCCCGCGCGCGACGAACGTCGTCCGCAACTAAGCCGACTTCGCGTCGCCGCGGCGGCGACGCAGACCGGTTACTTCGATTTTGACGCGTCCACACCGCACGCCCGGGAGCGTCGCCGCCGACCGTCGTATCGAACGCTCGCCACGTCGAGCGGTGCGTCCGAACCTGCGGTCCCGTGAGCGCGACGGCGAAGTCGTTACTCCTCCTCTCCCCCCGCTCGCGGGTCGTGTCACTCCCCGCTCGCGTTCCCCGAGGCGCCGCGCGCCTCGCCCAGCGCCTGCCACGACAGCCGCGGGTTCCGCGCCGCGGAGGTCTGGTCCACCCGGCGCGACGCCGTCTTCGTCGGCGCCTCGCGGAGCGCCTCGTCGGAGTCGGCCATCGCCTCGTTGAACGCGCGCGCCAGGTCCTCCAGCGACCGCCTGTTCTCCACCTCGGTCGGCTCCGTCAGCATCGCCTCCGGCACCATCTCGGGCCACTTCGTCGTCGGCGGGTGGACGCCGTAGTCGAGCATCCCCTTCGCCACGTCCGCGGCGTCGCGGTCGCCGGCGGTGGCGGCGAACTCGTGGTGGAACGGGCCGTACGGCACCTCCATGTCGAGCAGCGAGGCGAGGTAGTTCGCGTTCAGCGTCGCCTTCGCGCTGGCGTCGAGCAGCCCCTCGTCGCCGAGGCGCCGGATGTACGCGTACGCCCGGACGAGCACGAGCCAGTTGCCCGAGAAGCCGTGGACCTTTCCGATGGAGCGCTCGGGGGCGAACAGCTCGTACTCGGGGTCGCCGTCGGCGCCGTCGGCGCTCCCGTCGGACGCCTCGTCCGTGTCGTCCGGGTCGGCGAGCGCGCCGCCGTCGGCGGCGGTCGCCGCGTCGCCGGCGGCGGCTCCGGACGCGCCGACCCGCCGCACCCGCGGCCGCGGCAGGAACTCGGCGAGCTCCTCGACCACGCCCACCGGCCCCGCGCCGGGGCCGCCGCCGCCGTGCGGCGTGGCGAACGTCTTGTGGACGTTGTAGTGCATGATGTCGAAGCCCATGTCGCCGGGGCGGGCGCGCCCGAGCAGGGCGTTGAGGTTCGCCCCGTCGTAGTACAGCAGGCCGCCGGCGTCGTGGACGACCTCGGCGATCTCGACGATGTCGCGCTCGAACAGCCCCACCGTGTTGGGGTTGGTGAGCATCAGCGCGGCGGTGTCCTCCGAGACGGCCGCCTCCAGCGCCTCCACGTCGACGCGGCCGTCCTCGCCGGAGGGGAGTTCGACCACGTCGTAGCCGGCCATCGCCGCGGTGGCGAAGTTGGTGCCGTGGGCGGACGCCGGGACGATCACCTCCGAGCGGTCGTTGCCGTTGTGCTCGTGGTACGCCTTCGCGATCGCGATGCCGGTGAACTCGCCGGCGGCGCCCGCGGGCGGCTGGAGCGTCACCGCGTCCATGCCGCCGATCTCCGCGAGGTACTCCTGGAGGCCGTGGAGGAGTTCGAGGTTCCCCTGCACCGTCCCGGGGTCGCGGTCCGGGTGGACCGCCGCGTTCGGGTCGGCGGCCACGTCGTCCGCGAACGAGGGGTTGTACTTCATCGTACACGAGCCCAGCGGGTACGGCCCCGCCTCGACGCTCCAGTTCATCTGGGAGAGCCGCGTGTAGTGGCGCGCCAGCTCCGGCTCGGACAGCCCCGGAAGCTCCAGCGAGTCCCGGGTCAGGTCGTCGGGGAGCGCCGAGCCCGCACCCGGGTCCACCTCGGTCGAGTCCTTCTCGGAGAGCAGGGGCTCGTTGCGCTCGTCGTCGCCGTAGCGGGCCTGATCATAATTCATGCCGTCACCTCCGCGAACGCGGCGACGAGGTCGTCGGCCGCCCCCGCGTTCACCTCTGTCACGCACACCTGTAGCGTCTCGTCGTCGAGGACGTGGACCGCGAAGCCGCGCTCGCGCAGGCCGGCGGCGACGCCGGGCGCGTCGTCGACGCCGACGGCGAACTCGCGGAAGTGGTGGCGGTCGTGCAGCGGCGCCGTCACGCCGTCGAGCGCGTCCAGGTCGTCCGCGAGCGCCGCCGCCTCGCGGACGCACGTCTCCGCGAGGTCCGACAGCCCGTCGGGCCCCAGGTACGCCGCATGCATCGCCGCCCGGAGGGCGACCCACGCCTGGTTCGTGCAGATGTTCGAGGTGGCCCGTTCCTTGCGGATGTGCTGTTCGCGCGTCTGGAGCGTGAGCGTGAACGCGCGGCGGTCGTCGGCGTCCTCGCTCGCGCCGACGAGGCGACCGGGCACCTGCCGGAGGAAGTCGTCGCGGCAGGCGAACAGCCCCAGGCCCATCCCGTAGCTCGTGGGGAGGCCGAGCGCGCCCGCCTCGCCGACGACGACGTCGGCGCCGACCGACGCCGGCTCCTCCAGCAGCGACAGCGCGACGGGGTCCGAGCCGACGCAGTAGAGCGCGTCGTGCTCGTCGGCCAGGTCGCCGACGGCCGACAGCGCGGGCTCGACGGCGCCCGTCACGGTCGGCGTCTCCGCGTACACGAAGACGGTGTCCGCGTCGACGCGCCCCGCGAGCGCGTCGAGGTCGGCGGTGCCGTCGGCGTACGGGTACGTCTCCACCGTCAGGTCGGAGCCGTCGACGTAGTTGTCGAGCGTGGCGCGCTTGCCGTCGCGGAGGTCCTCGGGGACGAGCACGGTCGACCCGGAGGCGCTCCGGACGCGGTCGGCGAGCAGGGCCGCCTCCGCCAGCGCGGTCGCGGCGTCGTACATCGAGCAGTTGGCGACCGGCAGGCCCGTCAGCTCGACGAGGATCGACTGGTACTCGAACAGCGCCTGGAGGAAGCCCTGCGTGATCTCCGGCTGGTACTGCGTGTAGCTGGTGAGGAACTCCGAGCGCGAGGAGAGGTCGTCGACGACCGCGGGCACGTAGTGGGAGTAGTGGCCCCGCCCGAGGAACTCCGTGAGGTCGTCGTTGCGCGCGAACGTCTCCCGGAGGTCGCGTACGACCTCCCGCTCGCCGCGCTGCGGGATGCCGAACTCCCCGTCGAAGGCGACCTCGTCGGGGATGTCGAACAGGTCGGCCTCCGAGTCGACGCCGAGCTCCTCCAGCATCGCCGCCGTCTCCTCGGCGGTGTGGGGAGCGAACGGCGACCCGGTCGCGTCCGCGCTCCGTCCGCTCATCGGGAGTCCACCCCGTCACGTCCGTGCGGGTCCGCCGGCGTTCCGCGTCCACGTCTGTCCATACACGTGCCTACGACGCGCCCACCAAGAGTCGTTCGTTCCCGGGCGGTGCGGCCGGCTGTGGCGCGGACGCGCCGTCGTCGCCGCGGGCCGGACCCGGAACGCGGACGCCCCGACCCCGCCGCGGAGCGGGCCCGGCCGACGACGCGTGAGGTCCCCCCGTACGTCACTCCGCGGTGCCCGTCGGCGTCTCCGTGAACGCGGACTCCTCCACCGAGAGGTCGGCCCAGTAGACGGCCCCGTCGTAGCGCACGACGTACTCGCCGCTCGCGCGCCACGCCGCCCGGTCGGGCTCCCACTCGAAGCGCACGGGGTCGCGGGCGCGGAAGCGGTCCACGAGCGACCGGAACGACTCCGAGGGCTCCTCGTCGGCCGCGACGTGGTACCCGGAGTAGTCGTCCCCGTCGGGTGCCGGCGTCTCCGGATCGACGGCCGCGTCGAGGATCTCCCGCTCCTCGCGCGGGAGCACCGCCAGCGAGAAGCCGAACCGCTCCCGGACGTCCGCGCCGAAGGCTGCCACGGAGTCGATCCGCTCGGCGGTCAGCTCGTACGTGTACACCGTGTAGGTGGAGCCGCCGTCGACCTCGATCCGCGCCGGGCCGTCGGGCCACACGATCACGGGATACTTCGGCTCGGGCACGAGCACGGACTCCTCGACGGCCGCCGGCCGGTACGAGAGGCTCGTCCCGATCCCGAACGGGCGCTCGTCCACGAACCCCAACTCCCGGAACTGTGCCCTGTCCACCGCCGGGAGGTCCGCGAACCGGATCCGGTCGGCCGGGCCGGGCGTCTCCTCGCCCTTGTCGACGCGGATCGGGTTGACCGTCACCGGGAACGAGCGCACCTCCCGCGAGTCGACGCGCTCTGCGGCGAAGCGGTACACGCCCTCGCCGGCCACGACGACCGGGCGGTCGGTCGGGAGCGGGACGTCGGTGCCCTCCGTCGTCGCCGCCCCCTCCTCGACGACGCGGACCGCCAGGTCGCCGGCGGGATCCGGCTCTGCCTCGGCCCCGTCGCCGGCGTCCGCGCCGAACGTGTGGAGGGCTTCGCGGGCGAGGCCGGCGTCCGTCTCGGCGGTCATGCGGAGGGAGGCGGTCGGGGAGGCCGCACAGCCGGTACAGCCGCCGGCGGCGGCGGCCGCGAGGGTCGCCGTCGTCGCGAGGAACGAGCGGCGGTCGAGGGACATGCCGCCGACTACACGACAGCGGCCCAAGAAGTCCGCGGAGACTAAAAGGGCCGTTTCAGACATCGCGACGGCGGAGGCTCGGTCGAGGGGGGCCGGACGGTCGACGCGATGCGGGTCGACGTGGCGCCGGACGGTTCTCGGGCGCCCGCGCGGGCGACGGCGCGAGGCACGTCCCGGCGTCGCCGGGGCCCCGTCCCTACTCGATCTGTTCGCGGTACTCCTCGGCCGCGAGGAGGTCGTCGAGGTCCCCCTCCTCGAAGTCGAGTTCGAGCATCCACCCCTCGCCGAAGGGGTCCTCGTTGACGAGTTCGGGCGCGTCGAACAGCGCCTCGTTGACGGCGGTCACCTCGCCGGAGACGGGGGCGTACAGGTCCGAGACGGCCTTGATCGACTCGATGACGCCGAACTCCGCGCCCGCGTCGAGAGCGTCGCCCACGCCCGGCAGTTCCACGAACACGACGTCGCCGAGTTCGTCCTGCGCGAAGTCGGAGATGCCGACGCGGCCGGTCTCCGGGTCGATCCACTCGTGTGACTCGCGGTAGTGCAGGTCGTCGGGTACCTCGAAGCTCATCGTATACCCGTGTTGCCGGGGGCAGGGTACTTGGGTGTATCCGAACCCGACCGGGTCGCCGGGGGAAACGGCCGCCCCCGTGTCGACGGCGCTACTCGAACGGGACGCGCGCGACCTTCGCGCGCTTGCGCTGGCCGCGCACCACGACGGTCACCTCGGTCCCGGGGTCGGTGAGGTCGGTCGGGAGGTAGCCCAGCGCGATCGGCTTGTCGAGCGAGGGGCTCATCGTTCCCGACGTGACGGTGCCGACGACGTGGCCGTCCTCGTCGGTCACGTCGTAGCCGTGGCGCGGCACCCCGCGGTCGAGCAGTTCGATGCCGACGAACGTCTCCTCGACGCCGGCCTCGCGCTGCTCGGCGAGCGCGTCGCGCCCGACGAAGTCGGTGTCGAGGTCGACGACGAAGCCGATGTCCGCCTCGTAGGGCGTCCGCGGCTCGTCCTCGGGGTGGAAGTCCTGCCCCGACAGGAGGAAGCCCTGCTCGATGCGGAGCGTGTCGCGCGCGCCGAGGCCGCACGGCGTCGTCCCGGCCGCGAACAGGTCCCAGACCTCCCCGGCCGACTCCCACGGACACAGCACCTCGAAGCCGTCCTCGCCGGTGTAGCCGGTGCGGGCGACCCAGCACTCCGCGCCCGCCAGCGGCGCGAACGTCGCCGAGAACTTCGAGAGGTCGAGCACGTCCGGGCCGCCCTCGTCGACCGCGTCGGCGACGAGGCCCGGCGCCTCGGGGCCCTGCACCGCGAACATCGCCCAGTCCTCGGTGACGTTTCGGACCTCGCAGTCGAGGTCCCACCGGTCCCTGTGGTCGACCCACCGCTCGTGCATCTCGGCGTCGTGGCCGGCGTTCGGGATGAACAGGTACGCGGGGACCGTGCTGCCGCCGCGCTCCTCGTCGGGGAGGCGGTAGACGACGGTGTCGTCGAGCATGACCCCGTCCTCGCGGACGATCGCGGCGTACTGCGCGTCGCCCGGGGAGAGGGCGGTCACGTCGTTGGTCGTGAGCCGCTGCATGAGCGTCGTCGCGTCGGGGCCCGCGACCTCGATCTCGCCCATGTGAGAGACGTCGAAGGTGCCGGCGGCCTCGCGCACCGCCGTGTGCTCGGCGCGGATGGAGTCGAACTCGACGGGCATGTCCCACCCGCCGAACTCGGTGAACTTCGCGCCGCGCTCGGCGTGGGCCTCGCGGAGGGGCGGCTTCCGGAGCGTCATACCCGCGAGGTCGGCCGGGGACGAGTAATGGTTTGGTATTTCCGGTCCGCGCGGCGGTCCCCCCGACCGGGGGCGACCGCCGGAGTCCGTCCGAGCGCGAGGGGCCCGGGCGGGTCGAGCACGCCGAACCGTTCGACGCCCGCCGGTGAACGCGGCAAACCCGGCCCGCCGTCAATCCGTTCTGATAATCCGAGGCCATCACCTAAGTCGACCGAGGGATCGTCTCCGGACAGATGGTCGAACTCGTGAGCAGCGGATCGTTCTACTGGTACGTGCTGGCGTACGTCGTCGCGGTGGTCGGCTGCGCGGTCGCGCTCCGCCGCGCGAGGGCGGTGGACGACCGCGAGACGCGTGTGGGGCTCGTGGCGCTGTTGGTCACGAGCGGCGGCTGGGCGGCCGCGCAGCTGGGCTACCTGCTCGCCCCGACCGGGCCGCTCCAGTACGCGCTGTACCTGGCCGGCCTGATCGTGGGGCTCACCACCGTCGGCGGGTGGCTCTACTTCTGCTCGGCGTACACCGGCCGGTCGTTCCACCGGAACCGGACGTACCGCCGGCTCGCCGTCGCCGTCTACGTCGGCATCGTCGCCGTGAAGCTGACCAACCCCTACCACAACCTGTACTTCACCGCCGAACCCATGGCGACGCCGTTCCCCCACCTCGCGATCCAGCAGGGGCTCGTCCACTGGGTGGTCACCGGGCTGTCGTACTCGCTGGTCTCGGTCGGCTTCTTCATGCTGTTCGACCAGTTCCTCGAGGCGGACTTCGACACGCGGCCGCTGGCCGCGCTCGTCGGCGCGACCGCCCTCCCGGTGGCGTTCGACCTCGTCGAGATGGCGAGCGCGCGGATCCCCGACCTGAGCCTGGAGCCCGTCGGCGTCGCCGTGTTCGCGGTCGGCACGCTGTACGTCTTCGAGGACCGGTTCCTCTCGATACAGCTGTCGGACGGCGTCGACGACGCGCTGATCTACCTCGACGGCGACGACCGCGTCCGGGAGGCGAACGGCCTCGCCCGCGAGCGGTTCCCGGAACTGCGGGGCGCGGAGGGACGGAAGCTGGGATCGCTTCTCCCCGACCTCGCCTCGGCCGTCGCCGACGAGGAGGGACTCCTCGAACGCCGCGACGGGGGCGACGCGCGATACTACCTCGTCTCCACCACGGAGTTCGTGCGCGCCGGGGGCTCGGTCGGGAAGCTGGCGATGGTGAGCGACGTGACCGACACCGAGCGGCGCAGGCGGGAGCTGGAGCGGCAGAACGACCAGCTCGAATCGCTCGCGGCCGCGATGCGTCACGAGCTGCTCAACACCCTCCAGATCGTCGCGGGCCGCGTCGACGTCGCGGGCGCCGAGCTGGAGTCCGGGGACGTGCAGTCGGCCCGCGAGTCGCTGCGGACCGCGTCCGGGACCGCCCAGCGAATGCAGCGGCTCGTCGAGGACTTCGCCGACGTGGCCCGGCAGGGCCGGACCGTCGAGGCGACCGAGCCGGTGTCGTTCGGCGCGGCCGTCGAGGAGGCCTGGTCGTCGGTCGACACGGGGGAGGCGGAGCTCGTGCGCGACGCGGAGGGCCGGATCGAGGCCGACCCCGACCGCCTCGCCTCCCTGCTCGCGAGCGCGTTCCGCTTCGGCGTCCACAACGACGCCGACCGGATCGCGGTCCGCCTCCGCGAGGACGGCTTCTCGGTCGCCGGCGACGGGGACGAGTACCCCGACATGGACCCGGAGGCGTTCTTCGAGTACGGCGGGGCGGTGCCCGACGCGGAGGCGGGGATCGCGCTTCCGAACGTCCGGACGCTGGCGCGCGTTCACGGCTGGAGCGCCGAGGTGGACCCCGACTACGAGGGCGGGGTCCGGCTCGTCGTGTCGGACGCGTACACGGAGGTCGACGCCGAGAACCCCGACGGGGCGTCGGGCGAATCGGCGTCCGTCGCCGGGAGATAGCCGGGGAACGGCGACGCCGTCGGCGTTCCCGGACGGTTCTGCGGGAGGGCGACTCACCGAGAGGGAAGACTCGTGCGGGAAGGGGAGACTCGCGCGGGCGGTCCGGCCGCTCAGTAGGCGTCGACGTACGCCGCCACGTCGAGCAGGCGGTTCGAGAAGCCGTACTCGTTGTCGTACCACGTGAGGATCTTGGCGATCCCCTCGTCGTCGTCGCCGACGACGTTCGTGGACTGCAGGTCGACGTACGAGGAGAAGGGGAGCCCGAGGATGTCGCGGCTGACCACCTCGTCGTCCGTGTAGCCGAGCACGCCCGCCAGCGGGCCCGAGTCGGCCGCGTCGCGGAACGCGTCGTTGATCTCCGCGGCGGACGGCGACGCCTCCAGGTCCACGACGAGTTCCGTGAGCGAGCCGTTCGGGACGGGCACGCGCATGGCCATGCCGTCGAGCTTGCCCTTCAGCTGCGGCAGGATCTCGGTGGCGGCCTGTGCCGCGCCCGTCGAGGTGGGGACGATGTTCTCGGCGGCCGCGCGGCCGCGACGGGTCTTCGCCTTCGGCCCGTCGACGAGGTTCTGGCTGCCGGTGTACGCGTGGACCGTCGTGAGCGTCCCCGACTCGATGCCGAACTCCTCGTCGAGCACCTTCGCGACCGGCGTCACGGAGTTGGTCGTACACGAGGCGTTGGAGACGACCGACTCGCCCTCGTACTCGTCCTCGTGGTTGACGCCGTACACCAGCTGCTTCACCGGCTCCTCGCCCTTCGGCGGCGCGGAGATGACGGCCACGTCCGCGCCGGCCTCCACGTGGCGCTCGGCGTCCCCCCTCGTCCGGAAGACGCCGGTACACTCCAGGGCCACGTCCACGTCGAGGTCGTCCCACGGGAGGTCGGCGGGGTCCTGCTCGTCGAGGACCGGGACGGCGGTGTCGCCGACGCTCAGCTCGCGCGCGTCGGCGTCGTAGCTCACGCCGTCGAGGCGGCCCATGACCGAGTCGTAGGAGGCGAGATAGCGCATCTCCTCGCCCTCCATCACGTCGTTGATCCCGGCGAGCTCGATGCGGGGATCCTCCAGCACGGCGCGGAAGACGTTGCGACCGATCCGGCCGAACCCGTTCAGCCCGACACGGACGGGGTCGTCGACGTCGTCGCCCGCCGCGAGGTACGATTTACTCATATCCGAATTACTGATGTCCGGGAACTTATCGCTTGCGGGTGTCGCGGCACGGCCGACGACGTGTCGGTCAGTTCACGAGTCTGCCGTCAGACGCGGGGAGAAGGCTTATTCGGTGGAACGAACTACCACGGATAGAATGCGCGACGACCGCGACGATCCGTTCGGCGACATCTTCGAGGAGATCGAGCGGATGATGAGCGAGATGACCGGCGCCGGGGCCGGCGGGGACGCCGGGTTCGCCGGCGAGACCCACGTGTCGGTGTACGAGGAGGGCGACACGCTCCGGGTCGTCGCCGACCTGCCCGGCGTCGACAAGGAGGGGATCGACCTCCAGTGCGACGGGACCGTCCTCACCATCTCCGCGGAGGGCGAGGGCCGCCGCTTCGACGAGCGCGTGCGCCTCCCGGTCCGCGTCGACGAGCACTCCGCGTCGGCGTCGTTCAACAACGGCGTCCTCGAGGTGACGTTCGACGCGGTCGAACCCTCCGCGGACATCGACGTGGAGTAGCGCGAGGACGCCGCCCGCCCCGGTTCGCCGACCTGCCGCTCCGCCGACCTACCGCTCCGCCGTCCGCCGCACCAGCGCCGCGAGGTCCGCGTCGAACCCCTCCCGGTACTTCTCGGCCGCGTCGACCGTCGGTCTGGCGTTCGTCTCGGAGACGACGAGGCGCCCGTCCGACTCCAGCAGGTCAACGCCGAGCAGCGGGACGTCGAGCGTCCCGGCGACCCGCTCGGCCAGCCGCCGGGCGTCGCCCCCGAGGTCGACGCCCTCCGCGACGGCCCCGCGGTGGACGTTGTGCTTCCACCTCCCCTCCGCCAGCGCCGCCTCGGGGAGGCGACGCTCGACCGCGCCGGCGTAGGCGCCGTCGACCACCATCGCGCGGTAGTCGGTCGCCCCGGGGAGGAACTCCTGAAGCAGGAACGACTTGTCGCCGGTCGCGCGGTAGTCGTGGACCAGGTCGAGGTAGTCGGTCACCCCAAGCAGGGAGTCGGGGTCGCCCACCTTCGCGACGCCGACCCCGCGAGTCGCGGAGTTGGGCTTCACGACGAGGGGGTATCCCACCTCCTGGGCCGCCGCCAGGACCGCGTCGTCGTCCACCGGGTTCGACACCAGCCGGGTGTCGGGCACCGGGAGGCCGGCGTCCGCGAGGCGCGCGAGCGTCCCCGCCTTGTTGCGCGAGGTCAGGACCGCCTCGCGGCCGTTCACCCACGGGACGCCCAGGCGGGCGTCGACGACCGCCCCCTCCATCAGCCGCGAGGGGTACACCCACCCCGCGTCGAAGCCCGCGAACTCGTCGGCCGGATCGTCCCCGTCGCCGCCGCCGGCTGTCCCGTCCCCGTCGCCGCCGGCGACGCGGAGCACCCGCTCGTCGACGCGGACGTGCTCGACGGCGATGCCGTGCGGGGCCAGTCGCTCGCGGAGGCGCTCGAACGTCTCCGCGCGCGTCGTGACGGCGAGGCGGAGGTCCGGATCGGCCGGGGGGGTCGTCATCTGCTATCGGGTCGTGGGCCGCCCGGCGTATAGCGGTTCGGCTCCGCGGCCGTTCGACGGGCGCCCCCGCCGCGACACGCCGCCGCACGCGCATCCGGAGAAACGAGGCTTCTTACGGCCCGAGGCGGTAGCCACCGACATGAGCGACTCCGACGTTCCCTCGCAGGTCCCGGCCGAGTGCCCGGGCTGTGCCGAGGAGACGCCCCACGAGGTGCTGAAGCCCGGCGGCCACGCCACGGTGCAGTGTACGGCGTGCGGCCACACCCACAAGATCGAGGTCCCCGAGCCGGAGACCGTCGACGTGGACGTCGTCGTCTCTCAGGACGGCGAGTCCTACACCGCGTCGCTGTCGGGCGACCCCGCAGAGCACGTCGCCACCGGCGACGAGTTCATCGTCGAGACCGACGAGGCGATCCAGCAGGTGCGCGTCACCTCGATCGAGCTGTCGGGCGATCGCCGCGTCGAGGAGTCCGACCTCGACCACGCCGCGACCGTCTGGACGCGCGTCGTCGACAACGTCGCCGTCAACATCACCGTCCACCCGAAGGACGGCCGCCGCGACGAGACCCGCTCGCTGAAGGTGTACGTCCCCGGCGACTACGAGTTCGTCGTCGGCGAGACGGTCTCGTTCGGCGACGACGAGATCGAGATCGAGGGCGTGCAGGTGCGCGACGAGGCGAGCGACGACTACCGCCACGAGAAGTTCGACCACGACGGCGACATGGTGTACGCGAAGGACGTGAAGCGGGTGTACGCCCGCGACACGAGGACGACCGCCTGGTCGGCCTGGTAGGTCGGGTTCGCTGGCTGTCGACGACCCGGTGGGCCGGGGCGCGGTCGGACGACGGTACCGGCCGACCGCGGACATCCGCCCGCAGGACGGCGTCGTCGGGCGAGCGTACCGGAGATTTTTGCGATCGCGTTCGCGTATTCGTGGGCCACCAGATATTTTTCGAAGAAAGAACGAGTGAACGACGGGCTGTCGTCTCGAAATCCGAGATCGAAGCGCGCCCCGGACCCAGGAGAGGCCGCCCGGAGATCACGGAGCCAACACATGAGCGACACCGCACTTGCCGCCCCGGAGGCGAGGGAGAAGCTCTACGAGCGCGTCCGCAGGGACGTCCCGTTCGACCGGAAGGCCGAGGACGCCCTGGAACTGGGGAGGCGATACCTGGGCGTGGAGAACGGCCACCTCACCCGGGTCGACCGGGAGACCGACCACTGGGAGGCGCTCGCCAGCACCGACCCGAATGACGGACGGTTCCACGCCGGCCTGGAACTGGACCTGAACGAGACGTACTGCCGTCGGACCGTCGAGGCGGACGGCCAGATCGCGCTCCACGACGCGCCGGAACAGGGATGGGCCGACGACCCCGCCTACGAGACCCACGAGCTCCGCTGTTATCAGGGGACGACGCTCGTCCTCGACGGGGACCCCTACGGGACGGTCTGCTTCGTCGCGTCGGACGCCCGCGAGGAGTTCGACGACGACGAACTGCTGTTCGCCGAACTCGTCGCCCGGCTGCTCGAACGCGAACTCGAGCGGGAGCGACACGAGGCCGAACTCGAACGACAGACCGCTCTCGCGACCGTACTCAACCGCGTTCTCCGGCACAACCTCCGGAACGACATGTGCGTCGTCCGCGGGCACGCGCAGCTCATGGCCGAGGAGCTGGAGGACGACTCCGCGGGCGAGGTCGTCCTCGACCACATCGACGGCCTCCTCGAACTGAGCGAGAAGGCGCGCGAGCTGGACCGGGTCGTCTCGGCGGAGTTCGAGTACGAGTCCGTGGACGTGCCGACGCTCGTCGAGGGGGTGGTCGAGTCGGTCGCGGGGGACTACCCCGCCGCGTCCGTGTCCGTCGACGCCGACGGGCGAGCCACCGCGGACCTGCTGCCGAGCTTCGAGCGCGCCGTCGAGGAACTCGTCGAGAACGCCGTCAAACACGGCGGCGAGGAGCCGACGGTCGCGGTCGCCGTCGAGTCGGTCCCGAACGCCGTCGAGATCCGGATCGCCGACGACGGGCCGGGCCTCCCGGACCACGAGGCGGAGGTGTTGAACGCGGGGACCGAGTCACCCCTCCTCCACGGGAGCGGCCTGGGCCTGTGGCTCGTCCGCTGGATCGTGTCCGGACACGGCGGATCGGTCGAGGCGACCGACACGGACGACGGGACGACCATGACGGTGTCGGTCCCGCGGACGCCCCGACTGACGGGCGTCGACCGCTGACGGGCGTCGACCGCCGACGACCGAGCCCGTGCCCCCGGGCTCCGTGGCCGTCGGTCCGCGGGGCGGTGCCGGCGCCGGGAGGTGACAGCTCGTCGATAGAAACGAGCTTCAGCGAGCCCTTTTGATCCCACGCGCTCACCGGGACGGCATGCGACACGGTCCCCGACCGGCGAGACGACAGCGACGACCACGACGACGGCTCCGACCGCCGCGAGGGTCCCGGCCGCGTGCCCGACGCGGAGGTCGTCGATGAGCGGACGGAGCTGGCGCGTCGCCGACCCCGACGCGCGGCTGACCGACCCGGATGCGGCCGAGACGCCGCGGGAGACGACGTTCGCGGACGCCGCCGCGCACGCGAACGTGGTCGTTCACGAGCCGACCGACCTGCCGGCCGACTGCGCCGTCGAGACGGTCACGTACCGGCCGGAACAGCCGCCCGGCCGGCCCGAGGGGGTCGACGCCGCGGACATGGGCCAGACGCCGTGGAGCGACGGCAACCCCTGCAGCGTCCGCGCGGTCGTCCGCGGCGACGGCCGGGGGCTGCGTATCAAGGAGTTCCTGTACGACTGGGCGCCGCCCGCCGCCGGCGTCGCCCCGCTGTGGCGCACGCCCGACCCGACGCCGGTCGACTGCGGCGACGCGGTCGGCTGGCTCGGGACCGACTACGAGGACCGCCGCGGCGCGTGCCTCCAGCGCGAGCGCGCCCAACTGGAGGCGTCTGTCACCGAGGGGTCGTTCGCGGACGACGAGCTCGCGGCCCTGCTCCGCGGGTTCGAGCCCGCGGATGCGGCCGCCAGCGAGGGGGTCCGCGCGGCGCCGTTCCACGCGCTGAACTACTGGGTCCGGTACGCCTGTCGGCCGCCGGGCGTCCCCCACGGGCTGTGGGAGTACGCCGGGGGGCGGCCGTACGACGGGAGCCGGCCGGTGTCGCGGGCGTCGCTCGCGCGCGACCCGCCCGTGCGCCCGCTCGTGCCCGCGAGCGACGACGTGTTCCTGTTCGACTCGGCGCTCGCGTTCCCCGAGGCGGACGCCGTCGAGTGCGTGTTCCGCAACCGCGCGAACGGGAGCGACCACCTCTGGATCACGGCCGCAGCGGAGGGGAGTCCGCTCGCGCCGGACCTGCCGCCGGAGCCAGCCGACCAGCCGGCGGAGACCCGCGAGCGGGTCGACCTGCGCGGGACGGAGGCGTACTACGCGGCGCTGACGGAGGAGCACGGCGCGTGGGAGGCGCTGTGGCGCGAGGGCGGCGTCGCCTACGCCGCGTGGGCCGGCGCCTCGCCCGCGCTCGACGGGGCGGCGTTCCGCGGAACGGTCGACCGGCTGGTCGCGCCGTAGGTCGGACGGAGCGGCCACGGTCGGGCGAACGCGCCCCGTTCGCCCGCCGTCGCCGCGGGTCGTGTGGAGGGGTGAGGGATCGGGACAAGCCGTTTTGTGGCGCGGCGACCAAGCCCCGGTATGGACACCGAGGCCGCCCGCGAGCGGATGGTCGACCGGCTCCGCCGTCGCCGCGAGGTCGACCCGGCGGTGCTGGAGGCGCTCGCGTCGGTGCCGCGCCACGAGTTCGTCCCCGGTCACGGGACCGGCGCCGCCTACGCCGACCGACCCCTGCCCATCGGGGGCGACCAGACCGTCAGCGCGCCGTCGGTCGTCGCGCTGATGTGCGGGTTGCTCGACGTCGGGCCGGGCGACGACGTGCTGGAGATCGGCACGGGCTGCGGCTACCACGCGGCCGTGACGGCCGAGCTGGTCGACCCCGGGACCGTCTACTCCGTCGAGTACGACCCGGACCTGGCCGCCGACGCCCGCGAGCGCCTCGCGCGCCTCGGCTACGACTCGGTCCGGGTCCGCGTCGGCGACGGCCACGAGGGGTGGCCAGAGCACGCCCCCTACGACGCGGCGTACCTCACGTGCGCGGCGCCCGAGGTGCCGGACGCGGTCGTCGAGCAGGTCCGCGCGGGCGGCCGGGTCGTCGCGCCGGTCGGCCCCGCTGACGGCCCGTTCGGGGGGAGCCAGCGGCTGATCCGGCTCACCGTCCGCGAGGACGGCGTCGACCGCGATGACCACGGCGGCGTCCGGTTCGTCCCGATGCGCGGCGGCGACGGCGACCCGACGGGGTAGGCGGTCGACCGCGCTGGCGGGGACGGGGAGCCGACGACGAGGCGACGGTCGCGCGGTCGGAGACGGGGCCGTCGACGGCGCGGCGGCCGCGCCGGAGGGATGGCCTTTTGTCCCCGCCGTCGAAGCCTCGGGAACGATGCCGAGCGACGAGCGGACCGGCCTGGGGACCGAGGCGCTGTTCCTCGTGTGGGCCGCGCGGCGGACCGGGGTGCTGGAGGCGCTGCTGTCGACGGCGGGCACGCCCGCCGAGGTCGCCGCCGAGACCGACGTGTCGGAGCCGCGGGCCGCCCGGCTGGTCGAGGCGCTCGCGACGCTGGGGTTCCTCGAGGCGGTCGACGGCGAGTACGAGCCCACGAACCGGGCGCTCGGGATGCTCGCCAAGCGGGACGTGCGCTCGATCGGGCCGATCCCCCACGAGCTCGACGTGCTCGACGAGCTGGTCGGCCTGCCGGAGACGCTGGAGACGGGCGTGCCGCCCGAGCGCCACCGCGAGTGGGAGGCGAACGCGCTGGGCGCTCACTACGCCACCGACGACGCGACCGTCCGCGCGTGCGTCACCGCCGCGGTCCGGGCGGCGCCCGACGCGGAGACGGTCGTGGACCTGTGCGGCGGCTCGGGCGCGTACGCCGCGGAGTTCGCCGCCCGCGGCCTCGACGCGACGCTCGTCGAGTCGCCGGCGGCGGTCGACCTACTCGGCCGCGTCCACGGCGACCGCGTGACGCTGCACGCCGGCCCCGCGACCGCCCTCGACGGGTCGTTCGGCCTCGCGTTCCTCGGCGACGCCCTCTCGGGCATGGACTCGGCGGAGGCGCGCGCGACGCTGTCGGCCGCGGTCGACCTGCTCGGCGACGGGGGCGCCCTCGTCGCGACGGACGTGCTCGACGACGGCTCCGAGGCCGCCGTCGCCGCGGAGGCGCGGGGCCTGGCCGCCGGCCACGGCGGCGCCCACGACCCCGCCGCCGTCCGCGACTGGCTGACCGAGGCGGGGCTGGCCGACGTGCGCGTCGACCCGGTCCCCGGCACCGACCGACACGCCGCCGTCGGCGTCTTCGAGGGGTGACGTGGTCGTCGGCGCCGGCCGGATCGACCGGTCCCCGACCGCCGTCGCGACCGCGGTGACCCCGCCCCGACCGTTTTGTCGCTTCGCCGCGAGGCTCGGCCGATGGCCCTCCACACGTCGATCCGTGACGACCTCCGGGCCGCCGCCGGCGCCCGCGTCACCCTCGCCGCGACGGCCGCGCTGCTCGCCCTCCTCGCGGTCGTTCGACTCGCCTCCCTCCCCGGGATCCTGACCGTCGTCGCGTGGCCGGCGCTCGCGGGCGCGTTCCTCCTCGACACGGCGCTGTACAACGGGGCGGGGATCCGCGTCGGGGACGCCGGCTTCTGGACGCTGTTCGTCGGCTGCTGTTACCTCGAATCGGTCGCGTTCGTCGCCCTCGCTCGCGGGGTCCGCGGGACGCGCGCGGAGCGCGAGTCGGGGCCGTAGCCGCGGCCGCCGCGGTCGCCGACCCGGAGCGCCGGCCCCGGCGACCTACCGGGCCGACGCCGACGACTCGGTCGCGAGGCCGACCTCGGGAGCGTCCTCGGCACGGTCGCCGTCGACGAGCGAGTAGAAGCGCTGGCGCGCGTCCATGATGTTCAGTTCCTCGGCCAGCACGCCGGCCTCGCGGAGCTCGTCGAGGGCGTACCGGACGGTTCGCTGGGGCAGCATCGTCTCCTCCGCGAGCGCGGCCTGCGTCAGTCGGTCGTGCTCGGCCAGCACGACGAACACGAGCTTCGCGCTCGGCGGGAGGTCGGCGACGGCCTCGCGTAGATCCGGATCCATCGGCCGTACGGACGACCGGCTCCGCAAAAGTGCTCGCCGTCCTGTGCGCCGCGCGCGCACGGCCGACCGCGAGCGGCCGGCGGCGGTCCGCGGCGACGGTCCGGCCACGGCAGCGCGAGCAGAGCCACCCGTGATCCGCCCGACGGCGACGGCGACTTCGATCGGGACGGGGCCGCCCGGTCGACGTCCGAGCGTGCAGTTCATTACCTGCGAGTCCCTCGCGTCGGCCATGGACGGACCGGACCCGGCGCTGTTGCGCGAGGACATGCTCGACTCGGTCGAGCACAGCCTCGGCGAGGCGCCGGCGGACGCGGTCCGCGAGGCGATGGCGACGGTGCCCCGCGAGGAGTTCGTCGCCGAGGCGCCGTACGCGAACCGCGCGGGCGAGCAGGGCGGCACGCGCGTGCTCGCGCCGGCGACGGTCGCGCGCCTGCTGTCGGCGCTGGAGCCGACCCCCGGCGACGAGACGCTCGTCGTCGGCGCGGGCGTCGGCTACACCGCGGCGGTGCTCGCGGAGGTCGTCGGCGCGAGACGCGTCCACGCCGTCGACATCTCCCGCCCGGCGGTGTACGACGCCCGGCAGAACCTCGCGGCCGCCGGCTACGACGCCGTGCTGGTCGACCGCGCCGACGGCGCCCGCGGCCTGCCCGCGTACGCGCCGTTCGACCGCGTGCTCGTGGAGGCGGCGGCCGTCGAGCCGCCGCGCGACCTGCGCGACCAGCTCTCGCCGGACGGGCGGCTCGTGCTCCCGCGCGGCCGCGGCGCCGACCAGACGGTCGTCGCCTACGAGTCCGACGACGCCGGGCGGCTGGTCGAGGCGGAGACCGCCGGCCCGGTGTCGCTGCCGCCGCTGCTGGTCGAGGGCGAGCAGGCCGGCGCCGGCGTGCGCAACCGCACCCGCCGCGAGGACGCCGAGTTCTCACAGCAGGGCTACTTCGCGAAGACCGGGTGGGAACACGAGTGGATCGACTGGGACGACCGCCTGACCGGCACCGATCGCTGAGGCTGGGCCGACCGGGGCGGGGGCGACCGAGCCGGACCGGACCCGGGCGGATCGAACGGGACCGAGCCGGACCGGACCGGACCGGATCGCGGCCGCCACCGCTTCGAGAGGTTTTACCGGCCGCCGCGCACATCGCCGAGCGACATGGACGCAGACGCCAGCGGGGACGGAACCCGGGAACGGGAGCGGTCCGGCGGGGGCGCGTCGACGGCGGCCGGGGTGTTCGCCGACGGCGGCCGCCCGGAGTGGTACCGCGACGCCGTCGTCTACAGCCTCGACGTGAAGACCTTCCGGGACAGCGACGGCGACGGCTGGGGCGACGTCCGCGGGGTGATCGACCGCCTCGACTACCTCGACGACCTCGGCGTGGACTGCCTGTGGCTGCGGCCGTTCTACCCGAGCCCGCTGCGCGACAACGGCTACGACGTCGCCGACTACCGCGACGTGGACGACCGCCTCGGGTCGCTCGACGACTTCGACGCCCTCGTCGACGAACTGGACGAGCGCGGGATGCGGCTGATCACGGATCTGGTACTCAACCACACCTCCATCGACCACGAGTGGTTCCAGCGCGCACGCGAGGACCCCGAGTCCGAGTACCACGACTACTACCTGTGGACGAGCCACGTGGAGGAGGCGTACCACACCGAGAACATCTTCCCCGAGTTCGAGGACGGCGTCTGGTCGTACGACGAGACGGCGGGCAAACACTACTTCCACCAGTTCTACTGGCACCAGCCGGACCTGAACGTCGCCAACCCCGCCGTGCAGGAGGAGCTGTTCTCGATCGCGGAGTTCTGGCTGGACCGGGGCGTCGACGGCTTCCGCATCGACGCGGCCCACCCGATGATCCTCCCGAAGGGACACGACGCCCACAGGCTGGAGGACCCACAGGGGCTGTTCCGGGAGCTGAAGCGACGCGTCAGGGCGGTGAACGACGAGGCGGTGTTGCTGGCGGAGGCGGACGACGAGCCCGACCGCCTCGACTTCTACTTCGCCGACGGCGAGGGGTTCGACGCGCTGTTCAACTTCGTCGGCAACTCCCACGTCACCTACGGCATCGGGGTGGAGGACGTGTGGCCGCTGTACCGGATGTTCGAGGTGCTCCCCGAGCCCGACCCCGACGGTCACGCCTGGTGGGCGAACTTCCTGCGCAACCACGACGAGTGGAACCTCCTGAAGCTCCCGCACGAGGCGCTCGAACACGCCCGCGAGGAGTTCCGCCAGGGCGGCGACGGCCGCGACTCGTGGATCTTCGGGCGGGGCCACCGCCTCCGCCTCGCGGACCTGTACGACGGCGACCACGACCGGATCGCGATGGCGCACTCGCTGCTGCTGTCGCTGCCCGGGACGCCGATCGTCAACTCCGGCGACGAGATCGGGATGCACGCCGACCTCGACCTGCCCGAGCGACAGGCCGTCCGCACGCCGATGCGGTGGGACGGGAGCGAGCCGAACGCCGGCTTCTCCGAGGCCGACCCCGGAGACCTGGTCATCCCGGTCGACGGCACCGGCTGGCCGGGCGTGTACCAGGCGGACGTGGCGAGCCAGCGCGGGGTCGAGGGGTCGCTGTTCGAGCGCGTGGCCGACGCGGTCCGCGCCCGCCGGGACAGCCCGGCGGTGAGCCGCGGCGAGTTCTCGATCGTCCACACCGACCCGACGGAGGTGTGGGCCCACCGCTTCGACCGCGAGGGGCGGGCGCTGCTGTGCGTCCACAACTTCTCGGGGGAGCCCCGCGAGGTCGTCGTCGGCTTCGACGTCGACCCGGCCGACGCCGAGCGCGTCCTCGGCGACGCCGACTACCGCGTCGCCGACGGCGGCGTCACGGCCTCGCTCGACGGCTGCGGCTACCTCTGGCTGCGCGGCGAGCGGCGGTGAGTCAGCCCCCCGGGCCGTCCTCGTCGCCCCCGCGGTCGACGGCGGGGAACCGCGCGATCACGACCGCCCCGCCGTCGGGACCGTCCTCGTAGCGGACCGTCCCGCCGACCGCGTCGACCGTCCACCGGACGAGCCAGAGGCCGATCCCCTGACCGTGTTCGGTCGGCGTCTCCGACCCGGAGCCGAGCGCCGCCCGGCTGTCGGGCGTGATCCCCGGGCCGTCGTCGGCGACGCGCAGCACCACGTCCCCGTCCTCGACCGACAGCGACGCGGTCACCGTCGGGCCCTCGACGTGCCGGACCGCGTTGGAGACGAGCTCGTCGGCGACGAGCGCGAGGGGCGCGGCGCCGGGCACGCGGACCGGGCGCTCAGGCGCGGAGAAGCGGACCTCCGCCTCCGGGTGGGCGGCGGCGATGGCCGAGGTCACGTCGCGGACGACCGTCCCGGCGTCGACCGGGGTGCCGCCCTCGCTCGCCGCGACCACGTCCTCGCGGAAGCGACGGGCGCTGTCGGAGAGGTCGAGCAGGTCCGTCGCGGCCGACCGGATCCGCTCGGCGGCGGTGCGGATCCGCCCGGCGTCGATCCCCCCGTCCTCGCCGTCGGCGGTGGCGGCCCCGTCGCTCCCGCCGACGCCGACGCCGTCGGTGTCCCCGTCGTCGTCCCCGGCCGGCGGGAGCGCCTCCTCGATGTCGGCGGCGTAGCCGAGCACCACGTTCAGCCGGTTTCGGATGTTGTGTCTGAGCACCCGGTCGAGCACCGTCAGCCGCTGGCTGCGCGTCACCCGCTCGGTCACGTCCCGCTGGAAGCCGAGGTAGTTGGTCACCTCGCCGTCCGGGCCGCGGATCGGCGAGATGTCGAGCGCGTTGTACCACATGCGGCCGTCCGCCCGGCGGTTCAGGACCGTCTCGGACGCCTCCTCGCCGGCGTCGATGGCCCGCCGGAGCCGCGCGACCGCGTCGGGGTCGGTCGCGTCCGTCTGGAGGAACCGCGGGTTCCGGCCGAGGATCTCGTCGGCCCCGCGGCCCGTCAGCCGCTCGAACTCCGCGTTGGCGTAGACGAGCCCCTCCTCCTCGTCGGTCTGGTCGCTGATCGTGATGCCGACGGTCGCCTCGTCCATCGCCCGCCGGTACAGCGTCAGCTGCCGCTCGCGCTCGCGCCGCTCGCGGAGGTCGCGGGCGATCACCTGGAGCTCGCCGTCGCCGAGCGCCACCGCGGTCACCTCGACCGGGACCGGGTCCGCGGCCCGGTCGTCGTCCGGAGGACCGTCGGGCGCGTCGTCGGCCGCGGCGGTCGGGTCCGGTCCGGCGGCCTCGCGCGGACCGACGTCCGCGCCGCCGTCCACGTCGACCGACGACGACCGCGACAGCGACACCGCGACCGGCCCGGCCCGCCCGTCCGCGCGCGCCGCCTCCAGCGCCCGGGTCACCTCCTCGCGGTCGGCCGGGACCGCCAGCTCGGGGAGCTCGACCCCCGCCAGCGACCCCTCGGGAACGCCGAGCAGCGACTCCGCCGGGGTGTTCGCGTACGTCACGGTCGTCCCCTCGCAGGCGAACACCGGGTCGGGGAGGTTGTCGACGAGCCGCCGGAAGCGGTCCCGGCTGTCCGCCAGCTCCGTCGAGTAGCGCCGAGCCCGCCCCAGCGACCGCAGCCGGCGGTCGAGCGTCGTGCGTCGGACCGGCGCGGCGACGGTGTCGTCGACGTGCTCGGCCGCCGTCCCCAGGTCCGCCAGCGCCGCCTCGGGGTCGCCGTATCGCTCGGGGACGAACAGCAGCGTCGGCAGGTAGGTCGCGCACCGCGACCGTGCGGTCGCGAGCGCGTCGCCGTGGGCGCGCGCGCCGCGGACGTCGAGCACGCACACGTCGACGTCGCCGTCGGCGCCGACGTCGCCGTCGAACGGCGCCCCCGGGTCGGCGTCCGCCGGCTCGAACCCCTCGGCGTCCGCGAGCCACGCCGAGAGGAGCCGCCGGTCGCTCCGCTCGTCGACGGCGAGCAGGACCCGCAGCGGTTCCGTCCCGCCCTCAGTCATCGACCAGCTCTGGGGAGCCGGAGAGGACGCCCCGGAGCCGCGTCATCGGGTCGCCGAGGACGATCCCCTCGTCGGTGATCCGGAACTCCCGGAGGGTTCGCTCGAAGTCCGAGGTGCGGTTCTTGAGGACGCCGATCGCCTTCCGGAGTTCGCCCTGCAGTTCCAGGTAGCGCAGGAAGACGATGGTGTCCGCGAGGTAGCTGATCCGGTCGCTCGTCACCTGGATATCGCCGGCGATCGACGCCACGTCGTCGACGAGGATCACCGTGACGCCGACGTTCCGGAGGTAGCGACACAGCGCGTGGAGCTCCCGGACGAGGTCGTCCCGCTCGCCGCGCAGCGAGAGCCGGTACCCCGAGACGCCGTCGATCAGGACGGTGCGCGCGCCGTCCTCCTCGACGGCCTCGCGCACGTCCGCGGCGAACTCGTCGGGGGAGACGCCCAGCGGCTCCACCTCCCTGACGGCGAGGTCGCCCGCCTCGCGGAGCCCGCGCACGTCCAGCCCGACGGACTCCGAGCGGTGCGTGAACGTCGCCGCGCTCTCCTCGAAGAGGTACGCCGCCGCGTGCTCCCCGCGCGCGGCCGCCGCCGCGAGGGCGTGCGTCGCCGTCGTCGTCTTTCCGACGCCGCTGGGGCCCGACAGCACGGTCACGGTGCCGCGAGCGAAGCCCCCGTGGAGGAGGTCGTCGAGCCCGTCGATCCCGGTCGGGACCGTCTCGGCCGTGAACGCCGCGGTGTGGTCGCCGGGGACGAGCTTCGGGTACACCCGGACGCCGCCCTCGCCGATCCGCGCGGTGTGGGCGCCGCTCGCGAAGCCCGACCCCCGGAACTTCGTCACCTCCAGCGTGCGCCCCTTCTCGGCGTGCGCGAGGGTGACCGTGCCGTCGCAGATGAACTCCAGGTCGTCGTCGGGGACCGACGAGGTGGGCTGCGTCGAGAAGAGGACGGTCGCGCCCCGGTCGGTGAGGTAGCGGATGAACGAGGCCACCTCGCGGCGGAACTGGTAGTCGTCGCGGACGTAGTGGCGGAACTGCGTCATCGGGTCGACGAACACCCGGTCGGGGTCGTGCTCCTCGACGGCCGCCCGGATCCGGGCGGTGACGCCCTCGCTCTCGACCTCGTCGGCGGCGAACACGTCGTAGCTGCGGTCCTCCGCGAACACGTCGCCGTCGGGGCTGAGGTCGAGGAAGGCGACCCCGTCGAGGTCGACCCCGAGGGACGCGGCGTTCGCCCGGACCTGCTCGGCCGGCTCCTCGAAGCCGACGAACAGCGCGGGGCCGTCGGCGGCCGAGAGGAACTGGAGCCCCAGCACCGTCTTGCCCGTTCCCGGGTCGCCGCTGAGCATGTACGCGCGCTCCGGGATCAGTCCCCCCCGTAGGACCTCGGAGAGCCCCGGAACGCCGGTGTCGAGCCGTGAGGAATCGGCCATCGTCTATTGGAGAGGTGTGAGCGACTTAACGTAACCGGCTTCTTCCATGTCGGTATCGTCGGAAAAAGGGCGTTCGTTCCGGATCTGATAGCCCCGCTCACTCCCCGACCGCGACCGGCTCGCCCCCGGAGTCGAACACGGCGTCGACGACCCGCTGGACGGCCGTCGCCTCCGCGAAGCTGACCAGGTCGCCGTCGCCGCCGTCGAGCTCGGTCACGAACTCGTCCACGAGCGTCAGCGTCGTCTCGCCGGTATCGGCGCACAGCTCCCGCTCGTCGTCGGTTCCGGGGTCGGCGACCAGCCGGTGCCACTCCGTCAGCGCCAGTTCGCCCTCGGTCCCGGTGACGGTGATGCGGTTCTCCTCGGGCCGGTCGTGGTCGCACAGCAGGTCGAACGTGCCGTGGATCGGGCCGGCCCCGTCGGCAGATTCCGCGCCCGTACCGCCCGCCTCGAACCACCCAACGACCGACTCCTCGTACGTGTCCGGCCCCGAGTACTGCACCTCGGCGCTCACGCGGTCGATCCCCCCGAACAGCTCGCGCACCCCGAACAGGAAGTGGGTGCCGACCTCGCGGACCGGGCCGCCCTGCTCGCGGCCGCGGAGCCAGTCCACGTCCTGCCACTCGCGGGGCCACCGGGGAAACCGGAACTCCAGCGAGACGCGCCGGGGGGTCCCGATCTCGCCGGCCGCGACGCGCTCGCGGAGGTCGACGAACCCCGGCGTGTAGCGGAACGGGAGGTTCACCGCGGTCGCGAGGTCCGTCCCCGCCTCCAGCGTGGCGAGTTCGGCGCCCGCCTCGGCGTCCTCGGCGATCGGCTTCTCGCAGACGACGTTCACGCCGGCCGCCAGCCCCGCGGCGGCGACCTCGCGGTGGTGGTTCGGCGGGACGCCGACGTACAGCACGTCGAGGTCCTCCGCGTCGAGCATCGACCCGTGGTCGGTGTAGGCGGCCGCGTCGCGCTCCGTCGCGAACGATTCGACGCGCTCGGCGTCCACGTCGCAGGCGGCGGCGACGGTCGTCTCCGGGTGGGCCGCGAACGACTCCGCGAGCCGGGTGCCGATGACGCCGCAGCCGACGATCCCTACCTCGTACATGGGTTCGGGTTCGGCCGCGGCGGCTTGTGGGTTCGTATTCCGGACGGCCGGACCCGAGGTCCGGACGCGACGCCGCCGCCGACCGCGGGGCCCGGTCGCCGGTGCCGCCACGGCTACGTCCCCGCCGCCCGTGCGTCCGGTATGACCGGACCGGACGACCGGGCGCGGGCGCTGGGCATCAACCACGTCGCCCTGGAGGTGGGCGACGTCGACGCCGCGGTGGAGTGGTGGCGGTCGCTGTTCGCCGTCGACCTGCGCGGGACCGCCCCCGGGATGGCGTTCCTCGACCTGGGCGACCAGTTCGTCGCGCTGAGCGAGACGGCGGACGCGGGGGAGGATCCGGACGGCCACCGCCACGTCGGGCTCGTCGTCGACGACCTCGACGCCGTCGAGGAGCGACTGGACGAGGTCGACGCCGACCGGCTCGACACCGGCGGGGTCGACGTCCGTGACCCCTGGGGCAACCGGATCCAGCTGGTCGAGTACCGCGAGGTCCAGTTCACGAAGGCGCCGCACGTCCTCGACGGGATGGGCGTCGACGGCGAGGCGCGGACGAAGACGGCCGAGGCGCTCGCGGAACTCGCGGAGAAGGGCATGGCGCCCGAGTAGGCGAGGGATCCTGCCCGGCCGGGCACCCCCGGAACCGACACCCGTACGCCCCCCGAGCCACGCGAAACGACTTTCACGCGATCCGGAGACAGGCCGGCATGGCCTACAGCTACGAGCCGCACTACTTCGAGGACTTCGAGGAGGGCCAGGAGTTCGTGAGCGTCGGGCGCACCGTCACCGAGTCGGACTTCGTGATGCACTCGGCGCTGACGGGCGACTGGACGGAGCTGCACACCAACGCCGACTACGCCGAGGACAACGCCTTCGGCGAGCGCATCGCCCACGGCCCGATGACGTTCGTGCAGGCGACGGGGTTCGTCTACCGGACGGGCATCGTCGAGCGCACCGCGCTGGCGTTCCTCGGGATGAACTACATGGACCTCCCGAACCCCGTCTTCATCGGCGACACCATCTCGATGGAGATGGAGGTGACCGACACCCACGACGTCGAGAGCCGCGACGACGCCGGCCTCGTCGTCATCGACTGCGAGGTGACGAAGGGGGACGGCACCGTCGTCCTGCAGGGCGACATGAAGTTCCTCATCAAGACGCGGGCCGGCGAGGAGGACGGGGACGGCGGGGACGCCTGACGAGTACGAGCATCGGACACGGCGGGGACGGCCGATGCGACGGACGGGGGGGGGAGGGACCGCGAGGACCCGTCAGGCCGTCATTCCGTATCGATACCCCAGGTAGAACGCCCCCGCGGGCACCCCCACGGTGGCGAGGAGGTTCGCCGCGAGCAGGTAGCCGGTCGCCGTCTCCCCGACCGTTCCGAACGTGAGGAGCCACGTCGACCCCGTCTCGACGTACGAGTCGATCGCCGACTCGATCGCGAACCGGAGGAGAAACGCCGCGAGGACCAGCGCGACCGCCGCGAGCGGGTACCGGGGCCGTCGTTCGGAGGGCGTCGCCGACATGGTTGGCCGTACTCCGGCCTCCGTGTTAACGGTCGGGGCGCGGTCAGTCGAAGGGACACGTCACGTGGACGCCGTCGCCGTCGGCGGCGGCGGCGACCGAGCGGTCGGCGTCGCGTCGGCGGGAGCGACCGCCCCTAGCCGAACCGCTCGAACGGCTCGCCGCACTCGCGGCAGAAGTGCATCGACCGGCACAGTCCCGGCCCCTTCGGGTGCTCGCGCTCGGTGTCGGCCGACCCGCAGTAGGGGCACTCCGCGGGGTCGTCGTCGCCGTCGCTCCCCGCGGCACCGGCGGCCACGCTCGGGTCGGGGACGTTCCGGCGCATGCTCAGACGCTCAGCCCGAACTCGCGCAGGGCCTCCCGGCCCGTGTCGGTCACCATCGCGACGGTCCACTCCGGGGTGTACCGCAGGCGTACCTCGGCCTCCTCGACGCCCGGCGCGGCCTCGGCGGCACAGCGCACGTCGTTCGTGAGCATGTCGCGGGCCGGACAGCCCGTGTACGTGAGCGTCATCTCCACCTCACAGCGGCCCGTCCCCTCGTCGACGGTCACGCCGTAGATCAGGCCGAGGTCGACCACGCCGACGGGCATCTCCGGGTCCTCGACCTCGGAGAGCGCGTCCCACACGTCGGCCTCGACGCCGGTGGCGCCCGCGCCCGTCTTCGGGTACTCCTCGGGCGCCTCGCCGTCGTCGTAGGCGGTGTACCCGCACGCCTCGGAGTCGGCCGGCGCGCCCGCGGCGTCGCCCGCGGACCCGTCCGGCACGTCCGTCGGCATGTTCGTCGGCATCTACGCCTCCTCCCCCCGCAGGCGCGCGGGGCGGTCGAAGTCGACCTCGCGGTGCGTCGCGGTGAACGCCTCGTACAGGTCGTCCCACTCGTCCGTGTGGCTGCCGTCGCGTCCGGTCGCCTCGGGGCGGTCCACCTCGTCCGGCTCCGGCACGGTCAGCCCGTACGACTCCAGCGTCGGGACGACGGTGTCGAGCCACTCCTCGCGCATCGACGCGAGCGACTCGCGGCGGAAGCCGCGGGCCCGGATCCCCCCCTCGCGGGCGCCGGGGGCGAACAGCGACATGGCGTGCGGGAACAGGTCGTCGACGGCCGCCTGCAGGCGCTCGCGGGCGTCGTCGTCGGCCGCGAGGCGTTCGAGCCAGCTCACGGCGTGCTCGCGGTGGTACTCCTCCTCGGCCAGCGCCTTGCCGACGCGGTCGGCGAGCGGCGCGTAGCTGGTGTCGACGAGCGCCTCCAGGCGGATCCGCTCGGCAACGTCGTACAGGTAGGTCCGCACGACGACGTCGCCCCAACCGCCCTCCGGGAACGGGCGCTCCACGAGCGTCGCGTGCGTCCACTCCTCGGCGGGACGCCGCCAGATGCACTCCTCCTCGGTGTAGCCGAGTTCCTGCAGGAGGTCGTACCACAGGCGGGCGTGGCCGAACTCGTCTTGCGCGACGTTGGCGAGCGCGAGGTCCGACTCGATGGTCGGCGCGAAGATCTGCCACTCGGTGAGCCGCTCGGCGTGGACGAACTCGTCGTCGGCGAGTCGGAACAGTAGCTCCTCCAGCGCCACCTGTCCCTCGGGGGTGAGGTCGTCGCGGTCGAGCGACCCGGCCGCGGGCGGGTCCGCCGCGTCGTCCGCGCCGCCGTCGGCGACGTACTCCGGGTCGTCGCCGGCGCGTCCGTCGCTCATGCCTCCCCCTCCGACTCCAGTTGCTCGCGGCGCTTCCGGGCCGCCTCGCGCTGTTCGGCCTCGCTGTCCTCCACTTCCTGCGCGAAGGAGGCGTCGATGTCGTTGTACGCCATCGCCCACCGGTAGGACTTGTCCGTGCGACCGCCGAAGGCGGCGTCCTCGGCGTCGACCTCGCCGATCTCCGACTGCGGCACCACCCACAGGGAGTTGGTCTGCATCCGGCGGGCGTGCTGGATCTGCGCGAACAGCTTCGCCATCTCCCGGTCGGGCGCGTGGACGTTGCCGACGTGGCGGTGGTAGTCGCCGGGCTCCTCCTGTCTGAACACTTCCCAGATCATGGTCAGTCGGCCGCCTGCGGGGCGGTCGCGGACTCGCTCTCCCAGCTATCGAGGCTGGCGCGCACCCACTCGACGGCCTCCTGCCGGCGGCGACGCGAGCCGATCTGTTCGTGGCTGCCCTCGTACTCGTTGCGCGCGATGGTCCAGAACTCGTCCCAGTCGAGGTCGTCCTCGCGGACGGCCATCGTCCCGTCGTCGCGCTCGAAGATGCGCGGGTACTCGGGGATCTCCAGGCCGTACTTCTCGGCCTTCGGGACGTACATGTTCAGGAACGAGTTGCGCAGTTCGTCGTTGGTGACGGTCTTCAGCCCGACGTCCATCGCGAAGTCGTTGTGGGTAGACTGGTCGTTGGTCGGCCCGAAGAACTGGAGCACGCGGGGCCACCACTCCTCGAACGTCTCCTGCATCCGCTCGCGGGTGGCCTTCGACCCCCGCATCAGCTCCCGGAGGATCGACTCGCCGTGTTTCACGTGGAACCCCTCCTCGAAGCACACCTTGTCCATGGCGTGAGCGTACGGCGTCCAGCTCGTCGACTTGAGGGTGGCCTGCCGGCGCATCGCGCCGCCGTCGACGAAGAAGTCGATCATCGGCGCCTCGTACCACGAGTCCACCGGGTAGTGGAAGCAGTTGAGGAACTTCCCCTCGCCGTTCTTCAGCTCCTCCAGCATCTCCTCGCGCGTCTTGACGCCGAGCGTCTCGGCCGCCCGGTACAGCAACTGGGCGTGGCCGATCTCGTCTTGCACCTTCGCGGTGTTCGCCAGCTTCCGGTCCAGCGACGGCGCGTGGCGGGTGAACTCCTTGTCGAGGTAGCCGCCCATCACCTCGCTGTTCGCGTGGAACTGGATCATCCGCGTCGCCCGCACGCGGTACTCCTCGGGCATGTCGTCGTTCGGCCCGAACTGCCGCGGGCCGGCGCGCTCCTTGACCTCCTCGATGTTCATGTATGATCGACCGTTACCGTTGTCGCACTTACCGATTCGCCCGCACATGTACGTACTTTAAATATATTCCGTGCCATCGTGACCCATGATCGAGGAGTGCCTCGCCGTCGAGGTGCGCGTCAGCGGCGACGACTGTCCGCTCGCGGAGGCGACGGCGGCGACGCGGACGCGGGTACGCGCGGAGCCGCCGCAGCTGCGCGCGGACGGGAACGTCCTCCTCCGGTTCGGCGCCGCCCGCGACGACGACCTCGCGGCCCGCCTGGACGCCGACGACCGGATCCGGTACCTCCACCGCTCGCGCGCGGACGGGCGCGACACGTACCGCTGTCTCTCCAAGCACCCGTGCGTCGTCCACGAACTCGTCTCCGCGGGCCTGCTCGTCGAGGACGTCGTCTACCGCGACGGCGACGCCGCCGTCACGGGCGCGGTCGTCGGCCACGAGGTGCTCCGGGGGGTGATGGAGACCGCCGGCGAGACCGTGGGCGTCCGGTTGGGGCGGACGTACCCGCTCCGTGAGGAGTCCGAGCCGGTGACGGGGCGGTTCGGCCTCACCCCGCCGCAGGCGGAGGCGGTGCGGGCGGCGGTCGCGGCGGGCTACTTCTCGGTGCCGCGGGAGGCGACATCCGAGGAGGTGGCCGCGGAGCTGGGGCTCTCGAAGAGCGCGTTCCTCGAACGGATCCGGCGGGCGGAAGCGACGCTGTACGGCGAACTGTTCGGGGAGTGACCGGGCGGAAACGACGGCCTCCCGAGCGGACAGCCCGTCCGGGGGACGCGTGTGTGGCGGGCGCGTCGCGTCGGTCCCGCCGCCGCCCGAACGATCGCCGTGCGGCGCCGACCTGGCGAGTTCTGCCGATTCCCGAAACCGCCGGATAGCGTCGTGTTCGGCCCCGAGCTGCGCGAATCGCTCGTGTTATACACGTCGGGCGGGAACCACGGGTGTGACGCGCACCGAGTACGATCCCGCCGACCGCGACGTCCGCCTCTCGAGCACCGCCTACCGGATCACCGTCGACGGCGGCCGGGAGACGTTCGACGCGCTCGAGATCTGCGACGAGCGGTCCCCCGAGGCGTACCTCATCTCCGACACGGTCCGGTCGCTGGACGGGATGCGCTGACCGGGCCCGGACGTCTCCGTCTCCCGGCCCGACGATCGACTGCGGAACGTTCTCTCCCGACCCTTCCGGGGGCCGAGCGTCCCCGCCCTGGTCGCGGCGACCCCGATCACTCCTCGACTAGTCCGTCCAGGAGGCTCCGCAGCCACGCGAACTCGTCGTCGACGACCTCGTGGCCGACGCCGTCGTACACGCGCTCGGTCACGTCGCCGCCGAGCGCCCGCAGGACCGCGGCGGTCGCCCGGACGCGCTCGGGCGGCACGCGCCGGTCGTCCGCGCCGCCGGCGACGAGCACGGCCGCGCCGCCGAGGTCGCCGTCGTCCCCCGCGGCGTCGACCTCGGGGCCGAGCAGGCACCCGCTGAGCAGCGCCGCGGGATGGCGCCCGCCGGCGGTCGCGAGGTGTTCGGCGGCGACGCACGCGCCCTGCGAGAAGCCGACCAGAACCACCGATTCCGCCGGGAGCGACAGCGTCGCGCGGGTCGCCGCGAGCGTCGACTCGACGACAGCCAGCGCGGAGGAGCGGTGGGGCTCGTTGCGCTCGCGCGGCGCGTCGGCGGCGTACGGATACCAGCGACTCCGGTCCGCGCCCGGGGCGACGAACGCGACGCCGCGGCGACGGACCGGGTCGAGGAGGTTGAGTACGCCCTGCGGCGTCGCCCCCCGTCCATGGAGGCAGACCACGGCCGCCTTCGCGGCGCCGCGGGGCGCCCCGGCCGTGACGACCGGACCGCCGGCGTGCGGCCCCGGGAGCCCGTCGGGGAGCGTCCCGCCCGGGAACATCAGGACCGGCGATCCCCGGTCGGGACCTCGACGGGGGGGAGCTGCCCCTCGATCATCCCGCGGTCCTCCTCTGCCCACGGCGGGAGCACGAGCGACTCGCCGAACGCCGACTCGTCCTCGTCGACGCCGAACCCGGGGCCCTCCGTGGCGAGCTCGATCAGGATCCCGCCGGGCTCGCGGACGTAGACCGCCCTGTAGTAGTGCCTGTCGCGGATCCGGGAGACCTCCACGTCGCGCTCGCGGAACAGGTCGTGCCACTCCCGGAGTTCCGTCCCGTCGGGGACGCGGAGCGCGACGTGGTGGATGCTTCCCCGGCCCTCGCGGGCGAAGTCGCCGCCCCTGTCGAGGAGGTCGACCACGGTCGCGTGATCGCCGCCGGCGCGATAGCGGACGCGGTCCCCCTCCTCGCCCTCGTACGCCAGCCCGAGCGTGTCGAGCACGCTCGCGGTCGCGAAGGGGTTCGTCGGGAGGGCGGTGACGCCGTGTAGCCCGCGGATCGCCGCGTCCGCCGGCACCCCGCCGTCGGTCCACGGCTCGACGGGCTGGTCGGCCCCGACGAGTTCGAGACGCGTGCCCGCGGGGTCTTCGAACCGGAGGACGGCGTCGTCGAAGCGGTCGGCGCGCTCGGCGTCGACGCCGCGGGCGCCCAGCCGGTCGCGCCAGTAGTCGAGCGACCCCTCGGGGACGGCGAACGACGCCGCGGTGATCTGCGGTCGTCCGCGGCGACCCGGCGGCTCGTTCGGGTACGGAAAGCAGGTGTAGACGGTGCCGAGGTCGCCGGCGCCGTTGCCGTAGTAGAAGTGGTACCGCAGGACGTCCTCGTGGTTGACCGTGCGCTTCACGAGGCGGAGCCCGAGCGTGTCGACGTAGAAGTCGAGGTTCTCCTGGGGGTCCCCGACCATCGCCGTGACGTGGTGGATCCCCGGAACGTCCGCGAGCATGCTGTCCGCGACGCTTCGTCGCCCGCCGTGTTAGCCTCCCCGGCCGACCCCTCCGTCTCCGGTCGGGGGTAGCAAACATCTCCGCTACCCGCCCGAGCGTTCAAATCCGCCGCCGAGTGGTCGAGATATTGCGAAAGAATAAACCAGAGTTCCGTCGATACTGAGCGTATGGACCTCGACGACGTCGACCGAGGCGTCCGTGGTTCCCTCCGGTTCGCCCGGCGTCCCGTCGCGGGCGAACCGTCGGCCCGGGTCGAAGCCCCGACGGACCCGGTCCGCGGCGCTCCCGACGTGGCCGACCTGTCGGGGGTCGGACCCGACGGCGCGGCGCCGCGGACGGCCGCCGGTTCGGGCGTCGGCCCGGCCGGCCGCCACGGGAGACACCTCACCGGAGGCGACAGTGCCGCCTGATCCGCCCGACTCGGTGACGGTCAGCTACGACGAGGACACCGGGGAGTACACCGCGACGTTCGACCCCGAGGCCGTCCCTCCGAGCGTCGCGGTCGTCGAGACGACCGCCGAGATCCGGGCGACGGAGCCGCGTCGGTACGCGCCGCTGTTCGAGGTCGTCGACCCGGACGCGCTGGACCGGATATGTAGCCCGACCGCCGCCGGGGACGACGACACCGCCGTCGAGTTCACGTATCTCGCGCACCGGGTTCGGGTCCGCAGTGACGGCTACATCGCCGTGACCCCGAAGGAGTAGCCGGCCGGGGAAGGTACCATCCCTTCCCCTCCGGCGGTCACTCCGCGACGACGAGCACCCGCGTGTTCCCCCGTCTGGCGCTTCTTTAGATTGGGGTATCGCTGTATCCGTGACTCAGTCGGTATTACTGTGGGAGCACCCGTAGTTCGCCGAACCCATACTTCGAATGGGGACCGGCACGGGTGATCCCGTTCTTCGCCGTCCCGATCGGATCTGACCCGGTATATTCGAACACTTGACCGTGATCGGCCGTGTTGAGGGTGTATTCTGTTCCGTGCTCTACGAGTCTCGTCTCGCGAGTCCGAACTCGATCACCGGAGACCCCCCACCACCACGGGATATCTGACGCGCGAACGTGAGGGTAGGTGGATGAGAGCACGTACGGTGAAACGAGTTCGATGCAATACTGGCTCGCGTCCTCGAGCCACGAGTAGTCGAGGTCTGTAATATCCACGAGTTGTGAATCCACGTACTCCAATCGACCGTACCCGTTGTTCCTAGCACCGCCGACCGCCAGCTCAGAGAGTTCATCCTCCGTGAGCGGGAGCACAGACCGGTTGTCGGAGTGGAAGTAGGCGTGGACGTACCAACGCACCGATCGACGGTCGTGAAACGCCCCAGGTGGCGTCCCGAAGGTCGTTGTCGGGGCGAAAACAGGTTTACCACCGTGGACACGTAGGTCGTGGGTGTTGGTCGCCGCGCTTGGACGTGAATCCAGCATCCATGCGTGTGAGGCGTCGCGGAAGAGGAACAGATCCTCGTACGTTCGCACTTCCGGGAGCGTCCCGCCGAGAGAGGGATTGATCCCACCTGATGAATGCTCCTCCGGATAGACCCCATATGCCCCGGGAACAAACACGCCGGTGCTCGCGTTGAGCGTCGTTCCGGCGAGTCGTGCGGAGTCACTTGTGATAGCGTGGACAAGTGCACTTCCAGACACGTGATACGGGTGGCCCATGTAATCGCCGTCGAGGGCGAAGCAGACCTGCTGAATTTCGGTCATCGCGTTGGCCTCCACGCCTCGAAGTCTTCGATATACTGGAGGGCTGTACTCCACGATCGGATTCGTCGCAGTTGGGAATCAAGGACCATCTCGAAGCGATCGCTCTCGACAGCGAGTGGATGTTCGGGGAGGGTATTCCACACGGTCGCCCAAGAACGAGATGGGGTCGTCCCCAGTAGAGTCGATCTGGAGGGGGGAGTGTTCACATCGATCCGGAGTCCAAACCGGTCGTCCGCGTAGACGGTTCTGTGCGGCTCGACGCGGCTCGGCGGGTCGACGACAACAGAGAGGTCATCGAACGAGTAACCCCGGTCATACGCATCGTACAGCGCTGCCACGAGCAAGGTGTGGTACTTCAGCGAGGTGTACGGATAGTGAACCGACTCGTTGAACACCGCCGGCAGCCAACTATACAGCCACGCTCGATGGGCCTCCGCGGCAGTCTCGTGCGAGAGTAGTTCACGGAGTGTCGTTCGATACTCACAGTCGTCGGTCGCATAGCCAGCATCCTCAGCGACTGAGCGTCCGGAAAGTAGCGAGAGACGCTCGTGGCGGACGTGTGCATCGAGTTGAGCTGACGGCTCCCCGTCCGGTCGAGACAGTCTCGCAGCATCACGATCTGCACCGTAGCCGACTGACTCGTTCACTCGGATACCCTCGAACGTGTCGCGTCGATCCACGTGACTCCGTCGGAGAAACTTGTGTACGTCGTGGCGGTAGACGGCGAGATGACCGTTGTGACGGCCCTCATCACGCATCGGTCGCCTCCATGTCGGTCGCATCGATACGTGTCTGTAGTGCCTTCTCACAGGCCGGACGAACGGTATCTGCCCACTCCTCGTCCGCCTCGTCCATTGCGGCCGTCGGCTTACGACTCCGGTTGAACACCCGTCGGAGTTCGCGGGTCGAATACAGCGGGTTGCAAAGGGTGGGTTCGATGATGCCAGCGCCGTTGTTTCGCGCACCTCCGAGTTGGTGCATGAAATCCATCCGTCGCTCCGCGAGGAAGTCGACGGCCGCAGCGAGTAACCCAAACGATGCAGGGGAGGGCTCGCGAAAGTGAAGGTACCATGTTCCATCCAAGTTCGCAACCGCGTCGAGTTCGACGCTTCTGAGCGACTGGCGACCGTCGTCACGATTTCGTGAGGCGATGTGTCGACTCAGTCTCCGGTAGTGGCCTTCCGCTTCACCGTCTTCGTAGGTGACAGCGGACCGAACCGGAGAGAACCGAATCGGACGCCGCAGGAGCGTCCCCGGGGGTCCGCCGAGTTCCCCGAACAGTTCCGCGAGGAGACACGGCGTTCCCCGCTCTCGACAGGCTCCCTTCGGATGGTACCCGTCTTCGAGATCCCGTTCGTACACATCGGATTTCTTGAAGTTCGCGTTTGCTTCTCCGGGATGGCAAGCGGTACCCCCTCGACGTTGGATCGCCCGCTCCATTCCATGTCGTAGCCACCCTGAAAGGCTAAACGAGGGAATGGTTCCTCCGATCTGGTTTGCCGGGTCGGTCGGATCGTAGTTCCCCCCGCTCGCATGGTGTCTGTCGGTGATAATCGAATCGCCGATCACGAGTAGGTCACACCGGAGTGCGATGTACGCCTCGGAGGGGAGCGAGATGTCCTCCAGAGGAGGATCCTCGGTCATTCCGACCACCTACGCTCCGAACGCTGGTCAGACCGTGTCCGGTCGGTTACGTGATCGTAGTCGAGTTCACGGACGGGTTCCCGACAGATTCGAGACCAGCGTCCTCCCAGTCGCTCTTCGACGATCCGCCAGTACCCGTCATCGAAGGCTCGCGGCTCGAATCGAAGCCGCTGTTCGAGTCCGTTCGCACCGACGAATCGAACCCTGACTTCTCCCGGGGGCTCACTGCGGCTCACTGGAACGAGCACCCCTCGTAGTGGGTGGCGTGTTCACGGCTTTCCGTCATGACCTCGGTACCGCAGCAACGACACCGAAGGAACTGGTACCCGGTCGGTTCTCCGTATCGGTTGATTTCGGGGATAGGTCCGATCCGGTTGTCTTCGAGGCTCTCAGGTTTAGCGGAACGTTCATCTCTCGACGTGTGTTTGCTCTTCATGGGTTCTCTGCGGAACCCCGGTCGGGTGTGCCAGCACCCGGCCACGATGTTCGTGACCACCCGGGCCTCCTACTCCACCTTGGTGCCGATATCGTATTTAAAAAATCACACCACCTGGGGCAGATGAGTTGGATCCAGAGTCCGGTCGTAACCGTAGGGCTGCAACGCTGGCTGAATTCACGACCGACCGGGAGCTATTCGATGTGAGTTTGGAATCCGAACTCCGCGAAATCAACGGCAAATAAGCTGATAGTGCGTAATTTTGGGGTCATTGAGGTGAGTCTCAAAGTCATATAGCGATTTGACTCGCTGTTCCTGAGATCTTCTTTCCGCGATTTCTCCGGTAGAATCGACTCTCTCACCGGAATTCGAGAATCGACGACGTATCGAGAAAACCATATGAGCATGTATGCTGACACATCGGCTGATCTCCCCGAATTCACCGGATTCAGATCAAAATTCATCAGCACGTCTATTTCGCCGGAGAGAACCCCCGTGGCATCGTCGTGAGCGGGAATTGGGGATCAACAACAGAGCCAATCGCGCCCCGGGGCACCCCGTCGACCTGAAGCGGTGGGGATGATACGGTCGCCTCTACGCGAACGAAACCGCCGTCTGAGCGGCTGATACCTCGGAATCACTGTCGGAAACGCGACCCGTACGAGTCGCGAAGAATGGTCGGGTTGTCGTACAGTATTAGATCAACATCCATCTCTGCTAGGGATTTTCTGTTACTAAATATCCGAGACATTATCGACGTACTCCGGCATGACGGTCGCACGCGACGGGCACGATAGTTCCAGTCGAAGCGAACCCTTGTGGTCGAGTTGCGAGGGAGACTCGAGTATCCACCACGTGCCGATATCCCAGTATCGGACGTCATTTGAATCCGTCATTCGACGCAGATACCCTACTGGAACGAGTATTCGAACGCGTTGGTATTGCGGGATCACTTCCGATGGAGGGAATATGCACTGGAGCAGCGGTGATTCGAGTAGTGGGTTCCGTGGCCCATCGTAGGCGTGGATACCCGGTCACACCGACTTCACGGGGGGTCTCTCCGGCGATTGTGGACGATCTGACCGACCTGACTCATCCTCGCTGATCCGATTCTGTGGAGAACGAGCGCGAACCGGCGCCTGTCGCCGATTCTGTCCTACTGGGCCACATCAGCGAGAATCGAGAAACGGGTAGAATGATCAACCGGTATCAGAAGCGACCTCTCGCCCGGAGATTCACGGACGAAATCGTTCGAAACGCGTGATTCGGACGCTGCCATCGCGCAGCACTCCCGTAGATACCGACACGACGATCGAGTATATCGACCCCCGTCGAACGCGGTCCATTCTCCATCGCGTGGGCGGTCTGTCGCACCTGACGGGTGAGGTGCTATCGAAGATACTCCTCCACAGACTGTGTCGATTCGATTTCCGAACATCCCGACGCGACCCGCTCGCATACGGACGAGTGCGAACCTGTCGACACCCGTGGAACACGCGTCACACCAGGTGTGAACCCGAACACGACTCGATCGTCGAAACGTGCACGGACTGTGGAACCATCATCCGTCGGCTGCACCACGTCGGAGGCGACTGATGCAGGTCCACGAGATCGAGTTGACGTACCGACTCGGGGAAACAAGACTCCGTCGTGTGCTGTTCAGTCCGGATCCGGATCACGGGTGTTTGAGACGCCAGGAGTTCGAACGAGACTCCGACGGGGATCCGTGGCAGCTTCAGAGCTCCGAACCAGTACGCGACCTCGAGCTACGGTGCTCGCCAGTCGATCTACCGAACTCAGTCAGGGGACCGTAGCTGAAGAAGTGAGGGCGGAACCCGAACTACCGTTCCGGGTACCCCTCCCGATCCTCGATCAAACAACCGCAGGGTGAGTCCGACTCGGGAACGTCGATGTGGAAGTGCGCTTCCACGCGCCCGTTCACCTGGCGGATCTCCCCGTCGGCAGTCCAATAGGCCGTCTGTGTGTACTCGTCGATGACGAATCCGTTCTCGACGAGGAGTTCGACGACATCGGCAGTTTCGGTGGCCGTGATCACCAGTCGCGAGGCGTTCTCCGAGAGTGCGACGTGCTTGCACATATCGAAGATCGCGCCCGCCGTCTCGGTGGTCCGAGCCGCCGGTTCGAACTGTTCGAACGAAATGCAGAGTTCGGTCGGTTCTGTCTCGTCGTTCCGGGAGGTAGTACACGAGACGAGCTGGTCAGGTCGCGGGTCGGCTTGCGTGATTTCGTGATCTACGGGCATCTGTCGTGCTGTTGCTGGTAGTGTCGGTATCGGTCAGACGACTCGTCGCTCCGAATAGACCCCTCTCGGAGCGGCTCTCGAGCCGGCGCCGCGGTGTGTCACGATACACGGCGCCCGCGCGAGTCAGAATTGACGCAAGAGACCGCACGCTCGCAGATCACGAACGACCTGCTTCCAGCGTGGCATACTCCGGGTGTGGTCTACTCACCGTATAGTGATTTCGGTGATCACCATCGGGCAGAGCAATTTTCCAGTCGGCGCACCTATCCACGACAGCGACAGCTGACGAATGCCCGGGAACCCCAAAGGCGACCGCCGCGAACGCGAACTCGTGAATCGACTCGCGGACGCCGGCTTCGCACCGATGCGTGCGCCCGCGTCAGGGAGTTCGACCGAGCGCGAGCTCCCGGACGTGATCTGCGGAAACGGCGAGTACGGGTACGCGATCGAAGCGAAATCTTCCGCCGGCGATCCGATCTACATCGACAGCGAGGAAGTCACGGACCTCCAGTACTTCGCCGAGATGCTCGGTCTCAGTGCTCGACTCGCCGTCCGATTCGATCGTGAGCCGTGGTGGTTCCTCGCTCCCGCCGACTGTCACAGGACGGACTCCGGAACCTACCGAATCAAGCTCCCAGCGGCGCGCTCCAAGGGACTACGGGTGGACGATCTCACCGGAGAGTCGAAGCAAGCACGCCTCGGCGAACTCGATAGCATCGACTGACCGGGGAGACCCCCATAGCGTCCACCGTACCACTATTTAGTTTATGTATATTCGATAGCGTATCTTTTTCACCCTCCTATCGGAGAGCATACTCGCCGATGCAACGACGCACGTTTCTGAAAGGTGTGCTGACAGCAGGTGGAATCACGCTCGCGGGCGAACCCGCACTCGGTGCGGACACGAAACTCGAACCGGGGACGTGGTACGATGCGACCGTCACCGACGAGGTCGACGGCGATACCGTCGACGTCGAACTCGACAGCGACGGGACGGCGTACAACATCCGTGTCCTCGGGATCGACACTCCCGAGAGGAGCGGCAATACACGATACGAGAACGTCGCCGAGTGGGAGGGTATCGAGGACGACGCGTATCTCGAAACCTGGGGGAACAACGCCTCCGAGTTCGCGAAGAACGAACTCCCCGTCGGCACCGCCGTCCAGATCGCAGTCGACTCCGAATCCGAGGAAGAAGACATCTACGGGCGCCTCCTCGCGAAGATCCGGTACGATCGCGACGGGTCCGGGACGAAGGACACCGTCTACAACAAGATCGCGCTCGAGGAGGGGTACGCCCGCGTGTACAGCGCGACGATGTCGAACACAGACGAGTACTGGGACCTCGAAGACACCGCCCGTGCCGACGGACTCGGCGTGTGGGGACAAAGCGACCCTGCGAACTCGACGGAGGTCCGCGACAACGACGTCGTCGAGACGTTCCACCCGAACACGTCGAGCGTTCGGACGACGAACGGTGCGATCCCGGAGACGCGCGTCCCGATGTGGGCGGAAGCCGAGGCGACACAGACGCACGGGTCCGGCGCCGTCGACTACGGGAGCGATCCGATCCCGCTGGTCGGCGTCGACACCGGCGCCCGCACGGCGCTGTTCGGCGGACAACCGATCCAGGAGGATCACGACTCATACGCCGAACAGTACGAGCACTTCGTATTCTTGACCAATCTCGTCGACTCGCTCGCGGCGAGCGACCGGTCGGGGATGGTGTTCGTCGAGGGCGGCCACGACCAGTTTGGCGGCGATTACGCCTGCTGTGCGGAGGACACCGTGTATTACCAGCGGTATCTGGAGGGACAGGGGATCGAGCTTGCCGGCGTGAACTCGGTCGAAACGACGACCGGCCCGCAGCTCGCGGACGCCCGGGCGATCATCGTGACCAGTCCGGCCGCCGCGTTCACCGCCGCCGAGGTCGACGCCCTCACCACGTTCCGTGATAACGGGGGCGCAGTCGTCCTGATGGGGAGTTCCGAATCGACCGACACCAGGCGGTCGAATCTCGACGACCTCGCGAGCGCGCTCGGCAGCGACCTCCGGCTGAACGAGGACGCCGTCACGGACGACACGAACAACGCCAACAGCGACCCGTCGCTCGTGACCACTGGCCAATTCAACACGACGGACTTCTCGCTGTGGAGCGCCTACAGCGGCTCGACGCAGGGTGTCGACCTCTCGATCGACCGCGTCCATCGGAACGCGGGTTCGCTGAACGAGGAGTGGGTGGACATCACGAACGAGGGCGGGTCGACGGTCGACCTCACGGACGTCACGCTCTCGAACGCCGACGGCGACACGTACACCTTCCCGACCGACTTCTCGCTCGATCCGGGCGCGACCGTCCGCGTGCACACGGGGAGCGGAACGGACTCGTCGACGGACCTCTACTGGGGCGCGTCGATGTTCCGGTGGGACAACGACGCCGATACGGCGACCGTCGACGACCCCTCGGGTGACGTCGTCGCGCAGGTCACGTGGTCCGTCCCGGACGTGATCGTCCCGACCGTGAGTCCCGACGGAGACACCCTCAACGACGAGTACGTCGACCTGACAAACGTGAGTGACGACCAGGTCGACTTGAGCGGGTGGACCGTCTCCGACGAGGCGGGATACACCTACACCGTTCCCTCGGGCTTCGCGCTCGATGCCGGCGCGAGCGTTCGGCTCCACACCGGCGACGGGACCGACTCCGCGAGCGACCTCTACTGGGGTCGCGGGTCGGCCGTGTGGAACAACGGCGGCGACACCGTCTTCGTCAGGGACGACGCCGGCGCGCTCGTCCAGACGCGGACGTACCCGTCGCCGTATTCCATCTCCGTGACGGAGTTGAACCTCAGCGAGGAGTACGTCGACATCACGAACGACGGATCGAGCATCGTCGACATGTCCGGGTTCACGATCGAGGACGAAGCAGGAACGACCTACACGTTCCCCGATTCGTTCGGGCTCGGTGCGGGGTCGACCGTCCGCGTGCACACGGGCGACGGAACGGACACGACCACCGACCTGTACTGGGGTCGCGGGACGAGCGTGTGGAACGACGACGGCGACACGGCGTTCGTGTTCGACGATAACGAGGTCCAAGTGGCCTCGGGCGGACCGTCCTCGTCGAGTTCGGGCTCGGATGTCGCGGTCGCGCAGGTCAACGAAGACGGGTCGACGCTCAACGACGAGTGGGTCGATTTCGAGAATACGATGACTGCGGACATCGATATGACGGGGTGGACCGTCGAGGACGAGGCGAGTCACGTCTACCAGTTCCCCGACGGTTACACGCTCACCGCCGGTGGGACCGGACGACTCCATACCGGCGACGGGACCGATTCCAGTTCGGACGGTGATATCTACTGGGGGAGCGGATCGGCTATCTGGAACAACTCCGGTGACACCGTGTACCTGTACGAGGACGACGGGACGCTACACACGGAGTATACATACTGAACGTCAGCACGTTCGCTTCTCACGGTAGCATATCGCAGTGGCGATACTCCGAGACTCTACGGAGGTACCCCACCTACGATTCGTCTTCTCCCAAATCTCGTATAGTACCTCAGTAAAACCGTGTAGCGGAGTCGATACACCGGATCGGTAGCGAGCACTCTCTCGTCTCCGTTCCGGATCCACCGACGGATTCATTAGGTATCATCTCATTCGAGATAACTAATAGAGATGACGACGACCGACTTGATGAATCCTACCGCTGCAAAGATCGTCTTGGCAGCACAGCGTGGCGATTCAATCAACCGAATATCGAACAAGATCGGCACGTCGTACTCATGGGTCTACGACTGGGTCGGACGATTGGCCGATGCAGAAGTTATCTCGAATACCGATAGCGGAGTTCGAGTCCGTGACTACGTGATGCGTCGGCGCTACGAGGAACTGATGGGGACATTATACAGTCGCGACGAGGTTTCGCAGGAAGACGCGTACGTAATCCCTCACTTCGCCCGAATGGAGTTCGCCTACACGGAGATCGACGCCGCCTACGTCTGGACGCACGGCGGATTCCAGATCGCCCGCGGTCACGACGACTACCCCGTGTTCATCGAGGTTCACGAGCGCGACATCGATCGGTGGATCGAGTTTTTCGAGCGGTTCGGGGTCGACACAACCGTCGGTGAGCGCCCGGACGCGGCCGATGTCGACGGGAGCGTCCACTACATCCTGTTCCCGCAGACAGAGGCGATCGACGCAAAGTGGGTCGACGGCAATCCCGTGATCCCCTTGGACGCTGCAGTCGACCAGATGATGCAAACCCGGTCGGCGTACGAACCTGCGTTGGAGATGATCGCCGACGAACACGACGTGGACGTCGACGCGAGTCATCACGACGAGATGACTGCCGACTGAACAAGCCACAATGAGTCTTCAAGACCGACAAGTCGAACTCACCGACACACACCGCGCCATACAGGCTGAAGAACTCTCGTACGTTCTCGTCGGAGGATGGGCGATCTCGGCGTTTCAGACTCGGTTCACGACTGACGTCGATATGGTGATCCCCGAGACAGAACTCGACGCGTACGACGCTCTCCTTAGCGAATTGGGGTACAGCAAAGCGTTCGATAACGACGTGGCAAACGTTTACGAGGGGAGGATCGTCCGGTACGAGAAATCGGTGGGCGACAACGCTGTCGAATTCGATGCACTCGTCGGCGCGCTCCGTTGTCGGCAGACCGACGCGGAGTGGTCGTACCGCTATCTCCACGAACACAGCACCGTCGAGCCTCTCGAAGTGGCGGAAGATCTGGCAGCGTGCATTCCCGAGCCTGCGCTGCTATTCGCGCTCAAACTCCATAGCGGTCGGCTCGCGGATGTGCGGGATCTGGTGATAGTCGGTTCCGAAGCAGAACTCGACCGGATCGAACAACACATCCATCGGGGAAATCCGAGTCAGTTAGCCGAACAGATCGAACGCGTGCTGGCGGAACTCGAGAGCGACGGGTTTGCGGACTCGTTCAAGGGCGTGTTCCAACAGACGGAACTTCCTGAGGACGAGATCGACGAACTCATCCGGTTCTTACAAATACAACTTGACGGACTCGGACAGTAACCGGCCGACTCGCTCGGTTCAGAGCCACTCGGGCGTCGGACGATGCTCGAACTCCTCGACGTCCGCGAGGTCCTCCGTGTCCGTCCGGTCGACAGCATCGGGCCGTGTCTTCGTCTCGAACCACAACGCTGTCGACGCTTGTATCCGTCCGTCAGGAACGGATTTCGTACCAGTGACCTGGTTCTCGAAGGTCGTAAGCGAGATGTCGGATTCGTCAACGAGCGTCTCGAGAATGTCTTCTGCAAGTCGCCCGTTCACCTGTTCGAGCACTGCGAGGATCGTAGACGTGACTCGATTTTCTCCCTGGGTGTACGTAGAGAACAGCGGATTCGCCATAGAAGCGTATTAGTTCTGAATTACAAAGTCCCCAGTGTCAGCGGACGGGCGTCCGGAACCGACCCCGAGCCTCGAGCCGTTCAAGGTGTGTCTGGAGTTCGGCGATCTCGTCTTCGGTGAGGCCAGCAACTGTTCCACCCTTCGTCTGAGAAATCGACGAGAGGCTGTCGTATTCGTCATCGCTCGGCCCCATGACTGCATATTCAGAGAACTGTAGTGTCTTCAGGTGCTTGTCTCCATCCCGCGGACCCTCGATTAGTCCGAGTCCATCACTCGAAAACCGTCCGACAGCAAGTAGATCGGTATGTGCCCCACGTAGTGTTCCGATCCCTCCAGCGCGGGAGGCTTCCGCGAGTCTGTTGAATGCCTCCGCAACGGCGGTTTTTGGCTCACCTTCTGGTGCGTCGCTCGGTTCGAACGAGTGGTTTGTGGAGTAATCAACCACGAACGTCCCGGCCGCGATGTACCGCGGCTGGAATTCACCGGGGACAGCGTCGTTTTCACACGCGATCGTCACACGCTCACCGTCTGTATCGTACATCACCCCGACTGTGAAAATTACAGGTCATAATGGTTGGTGTGCAATTATCAGCAGTAGTTCAGGGCCGTGCTCTCGTGTGAACTCTGAACGGGTCGTCTCGCTCCTCGTCCGTCCCGTCCACCGATAGCACTCGAATCAAGCCCGAGGTGCTGGCACCCTGCTCGCGTGGACCAGCCGGCACCCGCCCCGCTCGCCTCTCGCGGCCGGGTTCGCGGCGCTCCTCTCGTCGCGCCGCGCTCGCTCGTGCCGATGGGCACGCCAGCGGGCTGTGGCTCCCGGGTTCTGCGCGCTCCTGCGTCGCGCTCGAACCCGGAACCCACGCTCCGCTGGCCGCTCGCCCCGGCCGCTCCGGCGCGCGTGGCTGATCGTCTCCTCGCCTCCCTGCGCGCGCCGCTCGCGCCCTTCGGGCGCTCGAAGGCGCGAGCGGCGCGCGCAGAGTTGGCTGGTCGGGAATCGGTGTTGTGCAGAAGGGCCGCGAGTGGGATCGCGGCTGTCGGGCGTCGTGAAACGACTTCGGAGTGGATTACTCCAATGGCACACAAGAGCGTCGTCGGTAATGAAGGTGTAGCACAGACTCACGAGGAAGAGACGGTCATCGACGAGGACGGATTCGAAGTCATCGACGAAGCGGCTGTCCGGATGAACGCACTCCGGCCGTCGGTCGAACACGAGATCCACGGACGGATCGACACGGACACGGCAGCTGCTCGGGGTCGGGGACTGACGCTGGTCGAGGAAGAACGCATCGCGGCCGAGGAGGCAGAGATTCGTCGGACGGTGGAGCGACGTGATCGGCGCCAGGGGTCGGACCGGGAAGCGCGGACGCGGCACGTCGCGGAAACGACGGCCCGGAATGCAAGAGAAACGTTCGCAGAACGGGCGGCGAGCGTCGACCCACGATTCGAACCGGGCGACCCGAGGGCGCGGTTGGACAGTGAGGCGTTGGCGGCGGTGAATCGCGAAGCGACACGGCTTCAGGAGGGATTGTCGAACGGAACGAGTCGAGCGGCGATCGCGCGGCAGTTGGCCGACCGGGTCGTGGACGGTACCTCGCTTCTCAGTGCGTCGCTTGCGGTTGTGGAGGCGGAAAAAACACGGCCGGAGCGCGTGGTCGACATCGAGCAGTTGGCGGACGTGGACGCCTCTCAAGTGAACATCCAAGGCGAGGTGACACGGTTGTTCGAGCCGAACAGTCGGAAGATCGACCAGGTCGGCCTCATCGAGGATGAGACCGGAACGACGAAGTTCACGGCCTGGCGTCGGAGCGGCGCCGACCGTGTTCGGGTCGGCGATGAGGTGCGGTTGCTGAACGTCGCGAAGAACTGGTACAACGGGCGCGTGAGCGTGGCCGTGACGGGGTGGAGCGAGGTGTGGCTGCTGTGAGCGGGACGTAACCGAACGTCACCATCGTCGCAAACGATGGTTATCGGTCCCACCCAGAGCGGAGCCTTATGTAATCAAATCGGCTACGGTCGGTGTGAGCGACATTCGACGAGCCGCGTTCGACATCGAGACCGTCTCGCCGTCAGTTCCTGACGACGAGTACCCGAACTTCACCGACTCTCGTGACTTCGAACTCACGGGAGCCGCGATCGCCCACGAATACGTGGACGGAGCACGTGAGACGATCGTGGAGTGGCGGGACGGCTGGGGGCCGCGTTCCGAACTCGATCTGATCGAGGCACTCGTGGATCACATCGCTTCGGTGGAGACGGTGATCACGTACAACGGCGAACGCTTCGACTTCGCTCATTTGGAGGGTCGCGCCCGGATCGCCGGTGCCGAGGTCGGTGAGCGGACGCACGAGCGTGTGCAATCGGTACTCGACGAGATCGACCACATCGACCTCCAGCCCGACGCCTGGGACGCTACGGCGAGTACACGAGCCTCGAGGACACGATGCAGAAGGTCGGAATCGAACCGGTCGAGACCCTTCCGGGGGCGTTCGAGCACGGTGTTCCGTCCACCGAGTGGGCGAAGCAGCACTCGGAGGCAGTCGAGTCGGCAGACCTCGCCGTCCTCGGTGAGATCTATCTCGACGCGATCGACGGGAAGCGCGACGATATCTCGGTGTCGGGGCTCGAAGCGATGTTGACCCACTACGCCCGTGCGGACGTCGAGTTGTTGTTCGAGTTGGCTGACGCGCGACCGTTCGTGTAGGGGGTGAAGTTAGACTTCGTTGCTGTAGGGAAGACAGATATCTTCTCCCTCCGAGAGATAGATCATGCCGATCGAATTCGGCCTCTGGAGATTGGACGACAGTAACTTCGCCCGGGTTTCATCCAGCACACTCGATGAAGAGTCGCGGCTGGAGGAGCTCCTCCGTGAAGACCCCCACGTCCTCGGTCGGGATCTCTTGATCATCGGACAGCAGGTTCGGACGGCGAGCGGTAATCGACTCGACTTGCTCGGGATCGATGCTATGGGCGACCTCCACGTGATCGAACTCAAACGACAGCGAACACCGCGGGATGTCGTCGCGCAGGTGCTGGATTACGCCTCGTGGGTTCGAACCCTCACATACGACGATCTGACAGAGATCTTTGACGACTATGATGAGTCTCGGGAATTCGAAGCCGCGTTCAGCGAGAAGTTCGATTCTGCGAGACCGGAGGGTGAATCGGGAGTTCCCGAGGATATCAATCAGACTCACTCGCTGACGGTTGTCGCCGCCGAACTCGATGCCGCGACCGAGCGGATCATCGAATATCTCGCAGACGAGTACAGCGTACCGATCAACGCGGTCCGGTTCGATTACTACGAGGACGACGGGCGCGAATACCTGGCTCGGACGTGGCTGGTCGACCCCCAGTCCACATCGGAAGCACCGAGCAAACGCGAGTCCTGGAACGGGACGGATTATTACGTCTCGTTCGGACACGGGAAACACCGGTCGTGGACCGACGCAAGAGAATACGGATTCATTTCCGGCGGTCAGGGAACGTGGTACAGCCGAACGCTGAAGCAGCTCTCGGTAGGCGATAGGGTGTTCACACATATTCCGGGTGAAGGATACGTTGGTGTCGGTGAGGTAATCAGTGAACGAACACCGGTAACCGAGTTTACCGTCGAAACAGATGACGGCGAGGAGATTCCGATCTTGGAAACCGACCTTGACGCCACGGCGATGGATGAGAATGCGGAGAGTCCTGAAGAACGGGAGTATCTCGTTGGTGTCGAGTGGCGCGATACCCGTAGCATCAAGAATGCGTACTGGGAAACTGGAATGTACGCGAACCAAAATACCGTGACGAAACTCCGAAATCAGTTCACCATCGATCGGCTCTACGATCATTTCGACGTCGACGATTAATCAACCCGGTTACGCTCCTCTTGATATACGTTTGAGATCAGGAGTCGCCGGGGATAATCTCAGTCGGCAGATCTGGGAACTCTAGTACATCAGTATCTACAAACTCGATTTCGAGGTTGCCGGTGAAAACCAGTACTACACGTGGTTTGGGAATGAGGACGCGGAGTGGACCATCGAAGACGTCGAACGCATCGAGAACACTGACGAAGACCGCGTTCTCATCTATCCCGAAGGTGAGTACTTCACTTGTGAGATCACAGCCGACGGCGAGGAGCATAACGACGGACCGGTTCGCTGCTATTGTCCGTAATCGCGGTAGAGTCGCTTCTGGAGATTCCAGTCACTTCTGCGTATTCACTCGGGCCGTGTACCCCTGCTTCGAACGTCCTTTATATACGCCCGAGGCTCGATCCCTCTCATTTGCCGGCAGTTTTATAAAACTCCGGACATAGATTGCTACTGTACAGTAGCAAACAATGGGAACGAGATTACTGAACCGGAACACACCGAGAGAGGTGGCGAATCGGGTCAGAGATAATTTGGGCAAAAGGGTTAATACCCTGTCAGAGATACGGGACCGACATGAGTTGCCATTCAACGGTGGCAAGGGAGGTAGATGCATGATCGACGGGACCGCCCTGGGTGGATTCCCGGAGTACCTCCCGAAGCAGGAGGCCGTCCTGATCGCAACCGTTGAGAACGAGACACTGGAAAGCGATGTCGCGTACTACCTCCACTCACGCGGCGAGCTCGCGATCGGAGAGTACGATCAGCCCGACGACCGGTTCGTCCCGAAGCAGACGGTCGAAGTGGACTCGAGTGTCATGAGCGACACCGTTCAGGCGCTCCTCGAGTCGGGGGTGGAGGTTACCCTCTCACCGGTCGGCAAGGCGCTCAACGATGCCGCACGTCTCTCAGAGGACGGTGTCCTCGGGAAGAAGCAGGCGCACGTGTATGCCCTGCGGGATATCCATGGGTTCAGCCGTGGGGAGGCCGCAACCGTCCTCAACATCAACCCGAGTACCGTCGACTCCCAGTTGTATAGCGCGCGTGATCGAAAGGACTCGGCTGAGTCGTTCGTCGATACGCTCGATCGAATCGTCTCCGAGATGAATTAAGCACGGATCCCGTCCATGTACACACTCGACCGCGACCTCGAAGAACACATCACAGAGCTCTCAGATGGATTCATTCGACTCGGCGGTCGAGACACGCCGTTTACGCTCCAAGGCGGCGGTGACAAGCGGATCGAAGCGGCACAGTTCCACCAGACACGGGATCCGGATATCCAAGAGCGAGACGAACTCCGGAACGACCCTGTGACACGGGACCTCGACGAGTGGAAAGACGATCCACGACAGTACGACTTCCCGCACGTCGATACGATCCGGCACGAAGTACTCGAAGACCGTGCCGCAGAAGCCGAGCAATTCATCCGAGATCTCGGGTTGATCTCGGAGACAAAGTTCGGCGTCGATTTCCATGCCGATGGCCTGTACGGTCAGTACCTTCCGGGGATCGAGATCATCGAGATCGGTCAGGACACGTTCGATTTCCTCGGCTACCGAACTGGTCCTGTGCTCGCTCACGAGGTCGGACACGTGTTCTACGATGCTGTTACGGCTGATGCAGGTCACGAAGAGAGTGATCCGGTCTTCAAAACGGAGCAACAGCGGACCGAAGCAAAACGGATCAGCGAGCGACTCCACGGACCGATCCCGGAATCTGACATCGACGGGATCTCCAGTACTCGTACGAGCGAATCGGAGTTGTTTGCGGAAGTGTTCACCTCACTTGTCATCGAAGGCGAAGCTGCGGATCGAATTGCGCCGAATGCGAGCAAACGCGTCCGTGACACGCTGATCGATCACTTCGACTCGCGGATCCGGTTGCTGTTCGACGGGTAGCCGGCCCCGGACAGTTACTCTTCCCGTAGTTCATCATCCGTCTGATCGTCCGCGATTCCGATCTCTGCATCAGAAACTGTCAGATTGATATCTCCGGATCCGGTGTGCGTGACGGAGAGACCGTCGCTCACACGAACGGAGTGTGTTTCTGGTGCGTCGGTGAGTGCATCGTAGATCGCTTGTGCAGCTACTTTGCTTGCTACGCCGACAACGAATGAAATGACGACTGTCTCGGGGCCTGTCAGCGGGCGGACTTCTCTGTACTCGATCTCCTCCTCGGTCTCCGACGCTACTTGGTCAGCGAGAGACTCAATGATCGCCCCTGCTTCGTCCCTTGACAACGTTCCTTCTTCGACTTCCCAGATGAGGTATTCTTCTTGATCCATTATATTTGTCTCCGGTAGCTTCGGTATTATCACTATCGCTGGTGTACCTCAGATAGGAATCCGGTTGTTCGACTCGAGGGGATATTTGCATACCTCATGTCATGTGAGAGTTCAACGAGTGTGAACTGAGGCCTAGTACCGTATTCATCTGATACGAAGGTGAGCGCGGTGAGCTCTTTGCCGTATGCGGTCTCGAGAACTGAGGCTTCGTGAGCGTTTTATTGCCCCCTGACGGGTGCGGGGCGACTCATCTCGCCTCACACAGACAGATGGGACATCGAGCACTCGTCGCCTACGAGCGACCCGACGACACGTACAACCTGCACTACACCCACTGGGGCGGCTGCAACCTCAGGCTGAAACATCGAATCACCGAAGCGACACCGTTCGGTGAGGAGTACGACGGCAGCAGAGAGATCTACGAGGAACTCGGAACGGCCGCTTCGACGTACATCCCCGAGGAACACCGACACAAGCAGACCGAGGTTCGTCTCGAACCGACTGCAGTCGGAGTCACTATCGAAGAGGCACTCGCCGACCACCTCGATTTCCACATGCACGAGGCGTTCTACATCGTGACGAGAGAGTTCCAGGTCACGGCGTTTCGGACGTTCTGGTTGGGGTTCCACACGGAGGCAACCTCGGTCGAGGAGAGTCCGTCACACGGCCACGGCGTGATCTGTACGGTTCGGTGGTACGACGGCGAACCGGTCGGAGACGGGTCCCTCCGAGGGTGGTTTGCGGGTGCGAAGGAGGTGACCGCGGAACTGATCGACCGGGACGTGTTCAGCGAGGTGCAAGCGACGACGTTCCTCGTCGAGCGCCTTCTCGGGAAGCGACATACTGACGCGGAGACGTACGTTCGACGGGCAGACACGGACGAGAGCCGGTGGTATCCATCGCACTACAGCGCGACCCCTCGCTACAGAACGAACTAACTGAAGCTACGGACCGGAGTATATCGAGATGATCCGGCGGCGTCTCATGCGTGAAAGGATTCACCGCACTCCCGGCAGGTAACCCACCCCGAGGAGACTTTCTGTTTTTCGCCGCACTTCGGGCATTGCGTCCACGAACTGTCGTTATAGTAGCTCATCGAATTCTGTGAGGATCGGGTCGTTCGGTCGTCTGTTCGTCCATGGAGGGACTACCCGTGTGGGTCACTTGGAACGCTCCCACCGCGGTGGCCGGAGGCAACGCGAGTACACGTATCGAATCACTCCGGTGCATTGTACCTCGCTAGGGTTCGCGCGGTCGTTCCCTCCAACCGCTCACGGATTCGCTCTCGGTCCCACCCGAGCGGCGAGAGCACGCTCTCTGCCGCCCGGATCGCCTGCGCACGATACCACTCCGTATCGTACGAGTCGAGCGACTCGTGTGCCAGGCGAACACGGCCGAGTCCCCGCGCGTCGTCGTCGACGACGAGGTACTCGACGCGCTGGCCGGGCGCAAGCGCGCAGTCTTTCCACTTCGCCCGTTTCAGCGCCGCGACCGTCACCGTCTCGTGGCGATACTGCTCTACCCGCTTCGAGACGCGCTGAGAGATAAGGAGATCCCTCGGAGAGACGTCCCCACCCTCCAGTCGCTCGATCCACTCTGCGAGCACGTCACAGGTCGCCTCCGCATCGTGCGTGCGGTCGAGCGTCCGGATCAGTTCCTCTTGCAACCGGACGACCCACGTTGGGGTATCGTCCTGCCGTGCCTCGATACCACGAGTCTTCACCGCGTCACCGAGACCCTCTTCGGGGTACGGCACCCCACTGCGGCGACCGAAGTACCGAGTGAGTGCTCCACCATCGCCGTTTCGCCGGGGGCAGAACGCAACCCAGTCGAACTCGGCCTCGTACTCCAACTCGATCCCGGTGTTCTCGCTTACTTCGTGAGCGATCTGCTCGAGGTCTCGACGGTCGGCATCGGCGACGGTCGGCGCCGGCGTCACCCAGATCGAATCGACGATCCCGTGGAGGACGCGCCACCCTCCCGCTTCCAGCGCGTCCTTCGCGTCGAGAAGGATCTCACGAGCGAACGCGTTGATCGATTCGTGGCACTCGATCCGGCCGAACTTCGCGTTCGAGAAGCCTTGGTACCCGAAACACGAGACGAGGATCCACTTGATCGCCGACGACCGTGCCTCCAGGGTCGCGAGCTCGTCGGGGTCGTCCGTCTCGCGGATTCGACGTTTGATCTCGCTTCGGCCGTCGATGAGCGGCCCGAGGACATCGGGGAGGTAGCCATCGCGTTCGCAGATCGAATACCCCACGTTTGGAACGCGTGTGTTCTCACAACACCCGCACCGGACGGTCTCGGGAGAGATGTTGCGCGTCCGGATGATGTTCGGGTACATCGAGGAGAAGTCGAGTTCGTGGACGTCCTCGTGGACACCGACCTCCGGTGCGAGCGTCGTCCCGCCGCGGTCAGCGGTATCGAGCGTCGTTGCCGACCGGAAGAACTCGGGACGCCACGGTCGCCACGGAACGAGCACCCCTCGCGAGCGCGCTTCGCGGATCTGCATCGCGGTCAGCACGCGTCCGATCGACGCCCACGAGAGTTCCTCTAGGGGCAACCCGGCTCGCTCGACGAGGTCGAGACACCCATCGAGCCCCGATTCCGTGTAGAAGAACGTGTTCGAGCGGTCGAGCACCACCCGTCCGGGGACGGTGTAGCGCGCAGGTGAGTGGCCGACCTGCCCGTAACTGGTGTACGTCGACTCCGAAGCCAACTGGGTGTACCCCGGTTCGCGACCGAGCGCGTACGGCTCCAACCCGAACTCCGCGGCCGCCTCGAACAGCAGCGGCACAACCCGTGCCGTGTCGACGACGAGAACGTCCGGGTCGACAGATGAAATCCGGTGTGAGACCGCCTCCGCGACCTCACGGGGAGATGACCCGACCGACTCGCCACCCACCTGAAGCTGAGGGAGGGAGTCGAGTCCAGTTTCGTGGGCAGGGAATTGTATCTCGAGGGTCCGGAGATCCCGACTCGAGGTATCGGGGACAGGGTCGGTCTCAGTTTCTAGGGTGTAGCGGAGTTGTCGAGTGAGATCGACGTCGTAGCAAGTGTGTTCGTCCGGCTCGCCGAACTGGTGGATCCGACGGGCGATCGAACGAACGTCCTCGATACCTCGACAGTCGACGCGAAGGACGGGCCGGGCGCTCGATCGAAACGTCTGTCTCCACACATCCACTCCTGCGTCCTCTACCGCCGCCTGTCCCTCCAGAAACGCCCGGAGGCTCCGAAGGGACTCGGTGAGCGCCCCTCGATCCGGTATCTGTGGTTTCGGCGTCTGGCCGCCGTCGAGACCGTACAGTTCCGAGACAGGGGCACCCACGTACATGGTTGGGTGGTAGTCGTCGACTTCGGTTCGCTCGACGCTGTCCCGAGCCAGTCGCCACTCGGTCACGCAGTCGTCGTCGAAATCGAGTGTGAGCACCATCGCGTCGTTACTCGTCCCTCCGGAGGTGTGCGTCCCGGTCGGGCCCGTCGGTCGTCGAATCGTCTCGAGCGGCTTCGAGTTCGTCGACCCGCTGTTCGAGTTCGTCGATGCGGTCCTCCTGCTCGATGGCGATGCTCACGAGCATGGGCGCGAGGCGGTCAGGGTGATTGAGTTGGCTCGCAGCGTCCGCGTGCTCACGTGCGTACGTCCACAGTCGGTCGAACAGCGGTTGATGACGGCGTCGGAGTTCCCGGCGAAAGTCACCCCACTCGTCTTCCATCCGAGCGAGGATATCGCGGAAGGTGGGGTTCGTTCGACCCACAGTCACCACCCCTCAGGTGTTACGGGCGAGGACACTCGTGCTGTGGGCTCGTCAACGGAGATCGTCTGCTCGCCGTCGTCGACGGGAGCACCGGCGACCTGAGCGCGGTGTTCGAGTATCTCTCGCCAGAACGCGAGCGTCGTCTGCATCCAGCCGTCGCCCACGTGGTAGACGAGCGTCTCGTCGGTCCCTTCTTGGTCGGTGAACCGTGGCCCGAACGTTGTCGCGGTACACGAAAGTGTCTCGTGTGCTGCGGCTTCGACTGGAGCGCTCAGGTCGTCCTCGCGTGACCGCGTGAGTACCACCGGGATATCACGCTGGCGAGCGATCCCCGCCAGCGTCGCAAGCCGGCGGACGAGCAGGTCCTTGGATTGCTCGCGCGGAATGTCGTCCTCGCGGTACAGCCGGTCAATCGCGGGGACGACGACGAGCGCGGGTGGGGTCCTGTCGACGGCTGCGTCGGAGACGACCCGTGGAAGCCGGTCGAGCAGCGATGCGTGTTGATACGCAGTGAATCCTCGTGCAGCGGTGATCCGGTCGAGATACCGTGGGTGCGGTGCGAGCCGGTGGAGGGTTCGCGTTCGCACGTGTCCGCCGGCGTCGACCCAGAAGGCGCGACCGGAGTCGCCGATCAAGTGGTCGAGGACGACCGCACACAGGGGCTCGACGCCGAGCGACGAGTCGATATCGAGCAGCGTCACGCCCGGGTGAAGCGTCGGGAGTTCGACCCCCTCGTGTAAGCAGTCCTGGAGCATACACATGAGAACGGACACTGGACATAAAGACGCGAGCCGTCCGTGCTCGGTGAAACTGAAAGTGATCTCAAGAGGAGGTGTTCTGGCGAGTGAGTGTCTGTGTCTCTCCCCGCAGTTTGTCGGTTTGAGAGTGAGAACCTACGACCGCCCCATGTCATCTATCAGGTGAAACTGAAACCGCTCGGAGAGAGCGCAGTCTCCACAGGCGTTGATTCGGAGCGTCCCGCTCCTAACCGCTTGATGCCACGAGAAAGAATGCTCCATGCCGCGTTCCAATCCTTGTCGGCGGTGAAGCCACACGACGGGCTCGAGTGTTCGCGGACTCACAGTGGCTTGTCTGTCGAGACACGGTACGCCGCGCACTCTTTCGTCGTTCCTATCGCGTCTACCGCGACAAAATACGTCCCGTCGCGTTCACCCTCGTCGCGGCGTCGATATGCGCATGCGGGACCCGCTGCCAATGTTTCAATCCCGTACTGGGTTTCTCCCTCGTCGCGACAGCCAGCCGTCGCGCACGGTCGCCGGCGACCGCCAGTTTCAATCCCGTACTGGGTTTCTCCCTCGTCGCGACCCGTCCGCCGCCGGTTCCTTGACACTACTCATCCTCGTTTCAATCCCGTACTGGGTTTCTCCCTCGTCGCGACTATTCGGCCGTCCAATGCTCACCGTTCCCGATACTGTTTCAATCCCGTACTGGGTTTCTCCCTCGTCGCGACGTGCGCCGACGTCGTCGACGTTGATGGGACTGCGTTTCAATCCCGTACTGGGTTTCTCCCTCGTCGCGACGGTCTCGGGGGACCCCTCGGCATGACGACCGTCGAGGTTTCAATCCCGTACTGGGTTTCTCCCTCGTCGCGACCTGACACGGACGAAGTCTGAGTCGGAGGCCGTTCCGCGTTTCAATCCCGTACTGGGTTTCTCCCTCGTCGCGACGGGTCAGCTCTCGTGGCCTGCCAAATGGTGCCTACGGTTTCAATCCCGTACTGGGTTTCTCCCTCGTCGCGACGCGGCGATCTCCTCGCCCGCGTCTCCGAGAATGTCCGTTTCAATCCCGTACTGGGTTTCTCCCTCGTCGCGACGTGAGGCCGCTGTGACGGCCGTGCGACAGCACCGACAGGTTTCAATCCCGTACTGGGTTTCTCCCTCGTCGCGACACGACGTGAATCCGTCGAGTGCGCCCATTAGCTATGTTTCAATCCCGTACTGGGTTTCTCCCTCGTCGCGACCCGTGGGTTGTCTGGTGTGGCGTTCCGGCCGGAGAAGTTTCAATCCCGTACTGGGTTTCTCCCTCGTCGCGACGCCTCGGTGTTCAAGTTCGACGAGAACGCTTTGTTTCAATCCCGTACTGGGTTTCTCCCTCGTCGCGACGATCGAGTATGGCAGCTCGATCGGAACAACTCACGCGTTTCAATCCCGTACTGGGTTTCTCCCTCGTCGCGACAATTCCGAAGTGGCGAACTCCTGATCCACACGTCCTGTTTCAATCCCGTACTGGGTTTCTCCCTCGTCGCGACTATCATGACGTGTTCGGCCGTTACGGGGCCTCCCTGTTTCAATCCCGTACTGGGTTTCTCCCTCGTCGCGACGACATGCTCGGGCCCGGGCAGGCGTACTGGCAGCTCGTTTCAATCCCGTACTGGGTTTCTCCCTCGTCGCGACGACATGCTCGGGCCCGGGCAGGCGTACTGGCAGCTCGTTTCAATCCCGTACTGGGTTTCTCCCTCGTCGCGACGACATGCTCGGGCCCGGGCAGGCGTACTGGCAGCTCGTTTCAATCCCGTACTGGGTTTCTCCCTCGTCGCGACACGCGCGGAAGGTCAAACGGTGCGAGAGCATTGACGTTTCAATCCCGTACTGGGTTTCTCCCTCGTCGCGACCCGACTTGCTCATCTCCGCCGGATTTCCCTCATCCTGTTTCAATCCCGTACTGGGTTTCTCCCTCGTCGCGACGTGTACGCCGCCGATAACACTAAGTCGCCGGAGTGAGTTTCAATCCCGTACTGGGTTTCTCCCTCGTCGCGACAATGTTCTCGTCGCGGTCCTTGTCAACCGAGTCGTAGTTTCAATCCCGTACTGGGTTTCTCCCTCGTCGCGACAAACTCCCACGCACGCGAGTCCATTTAGACATTACATGTTTCAATCCCGTACTGGGTTTCTCCCTCGTCGCGACGTTTGGCACAAGCGCCGTTGTGGAGAACCACGTCGTTTCAATCCCGTACTGGGTTTCTCCCTCGTCGCGACCGAAAATGTCGAGATTGTCCCGCCCGCGACGGACACGTTTCAATCCCGTACTGGGTTTCTCCCTCGTCGCGACCCAAAACAGCAAGATGGATGCACTAAAAGAGGCAATGTTTCAATCCCGTACTGGGTTTCTCCCTCGTCGCGACAATTGTCTTCATCCCACCCGTCAAGGTCGTCACGCGGCGTTTCAATCCCGTACTGGGTTTCTCCCTCGTCGCGACCCGAACCCCGACTTTGAGGACCGTGGCGACTTCCGGTTTCAATCCCGTACTGGGTTTCTCCCTCGTCGCGACCTCGTCCACGGCGTCCGGAGCGACTTTCGCAAGTGTGTTTCAATCCCGTACTGGGTTTCTCCCTCGTCGCGACCGTCGATGCTGAGTTCCCCGACGACCGGGCTGACTGGGTTTCAATCCCGTACTGGGTTTCTCCCTCGTCGCGACACGCGATCCGCGCCGGCCCGGTGTCCATGTCCTGAAAGTTTCAATCCCGTACTGGGTTTCTCCCTCGTCGCGACCTTTGTCGTGACCGTGATAGGTTAGGCGGTTAGGGTTTCAATCCCGTACTGGGTTTCTCCCTCGTCGCGACCAACGCCGGATCGACCGTCAGCTGGGACTTCGACTTGTTTCAATCCCGTACTGGGTTTCTCCCTCGTCGCGACCAGGCCACCGACCCGCTCGGGTGGCTCGCCGGCGTGTTTCAATCCCGTACTGGGTTTCTCCCTCGTCGCGACACGGCGGTGAGGTCCGCTGCACGTTCGAGTCCTGGTTTCAATCCCGTACTGGGTTTCTCCCTCGTCGCGACCGGACGCGCCGGAAATGCAGGTCGGGCTCGTCTACTCAGTTTCAATCCCGTACTGGGTTTCTCCCTCGTCGCGACCGAGCGCCGAGTGGCTCTCGTTGTACCGCGGGAACGGTTTCAATCCCGTACTGGGTTTCTCCCTCGTCGCGACTCTTCGAGTCGTCGTCGGACCCGTCGTACGCCTGCTGTTTCAATCCCGTACTGGGTTTCTCCCTCGTCGCGACCGGGCCGGAGCGGGCCGCCTGCGGGAGCAGGTCGCCGTTTCAATCCCGTACTGGGTTTCTCCCTCGTCGCGACTCGATGCTGTAGCTCTTGGTCGATCCGTCGCTTAGTTTCAATCCCGTACTGGGTTTCTCCCTCGTCGCGACAGGGGGTGATATTCCGCGCAGAGGGCCTATAGCTTACGCACGATCTGCGAGAACGGACGCGCGGATCGTGGACCCCCCCTATACACGTCATTCAAGAGGGTCCACGAATCAGTTGAGCTGGAGCAGCCGAAGTCGTCCGCCGAGTGTCAGTGTAATCTGTCTCGTTTTGCCCTGTTTTTTGGTTTGAACCGCTCCGGCAGCTTCGAGTTCGTCGAGGTGGCGACCAACGGTACTTCGTGATTGGTCGCTCCGTTCAGCCACTGCTGGGAGTGTCGACTCTCCACCGAGATCTGCGACGGTCCGCAGCGTCTTGTGCGTCTTCGCTGGGGGTGAAACCATTAGCTTCGGCAATCGCAATTCCCTGACTTCTTCATCAATGTCGGTGAACTGGAGAACTGTGTCGATCCTCTCGTCTGCGACGAGCGCGGCGATCGAAAACGCGAGAAAGATCTCTCGCGGGCCGCCACCGAAATTCACGATTGTTTCTCCCTCAGCCGCCGTGAGCACGTCGACACACTCCAGAACCGCTGTCTGAAACTCGTCGTACGTGATCGGCTCGACAATAACCTCTACCTCTGGCCCGAGTTCCGAAAAGATCTGTTTCACGTCTGCGACCGCGCTGTCCCCATCCTCGTCATCGTTGTACGGACGGAGCAACACGACGACATCTCCTTCGTTCAACCCGTGTCCGAGTACCGGCCTGACGACCCGCGTGTCGTAGTACCCGATCGTCGAGACGTACGTGCGCATACTCCGAAGAGGTACACCTGCGCCTAAACGGTATTGTCGCAGGATTCCGCAGATGTTTGTAACCGATCGCAGGTTCCTGCATATATATCATAACGTGAATAAATTTCAAGTGATACCAACTTGCAGTGTGAAGACGTGCAGCAGGATGGACAACGACTCGGCGAACGGAGGTGGCGATGCGGCAGGTCGAATTGACGCTCCAGCCGACCGACTCGTTCGCGATTCCAAGTGCGGATGGGTATCAGGTGTACGGAGCACTGTTGAGCGCCGTCGATGAAGTTGCTTCGGACGTGAGCAGGCGCATCCACGACTCACAGCTCGGAAGTCTTCACAACAGCGGCCTGCTTGGGTCGTTCCGGGGATCCGACCGGAAATTCCACAAGCAGGTGGACCCCAGCGAAGAGTATCAGCTTTCGCTCGGTGTAACCGACCCGGCCGACCAGAGTGTCTTCGAAGCACTCGCGGACGCGTTCGTGTTCAGTGGCGACTCGCTCGACCTCTCGGAGGGATCGATGCGAATTCGTGGCTTTGCGAGCAGCAACGTCACCCACAGGGAGCTGCTTGCAGACGCAGCCGCGACCGTCGACGACCGACCAGAGACGTTCGAGATCGAGGTACGGTTTCGGACGCCGACCTGTATCAACGAGTCGGGTGAAATCACGACGATGTTTCCCCACCGAGGAGCGGTGTTTCAGTCGCTGTTGCGCAAATGGAACGCGACGATCCCGGAGGAATGCAGCGACGAATTAGAACTGGGAATGACCCGTGCGGACTTCGAGGGGAACCTCATCGAGAAACCCGACGCGAAGGCGTATGAAACGCACAGTATCCTTGTGAATCGTGGCGAAGACGGCTCGCCGATCTTCGCACAGGGATTCACCGGAACGTGCACGTACAAATTCAAAGACGCCAGTGAGGCCACGCGGAACGCCGTGACAGCGCTCGCCCAGTTCAGCGAGTACTCTGGTGTGGGGAGTTCTGTCGCGCGCGGTTGTGGAACCGTTGAGGTGGGGGTCCAATCGTGACAGATCGAGAAACACCTGCCGGCGCTGCGCAGTACGCTCACGAGTATCTCGTCGGTACGCCACTCATTGAGAACGTGCTTGATGCAGCCGGCGAGTACGATGCGAAAACGGAGCCCGAGGAGACGACTTCCCTGGCCGCCCACCTGCTTAATGCGATGACGATCGGCGTCAATGCGTTCGTCTATACCGCAGTCGACGGTGGCCGCGATATTATGGAGCTCGAAGAAGAACTTGAGGTTCTCGCAGCCGCCCTCGTGCTCCACGACACGAATAAGTACGTCAGAGAAGCGTATGGAGTCGAAGTCGACGGAAACACGCGAGAAGCCTTCGAGACGTACTTCGAACGTGGGGACGACTTCGGAGTGGAAGAATTCCTCGGTGAGGGATATCGTGATGACCTGCTGTACCTCGTCCAGCGAACCGAACTGACCGAAGACAGTCGAGAAACGCGCGGGACCGACACAGAGTTCGTCGGACTCGACCGTTACTGTCGACTCGGTGATCAGGTCGCTTCTGTGATCCTTCGTGAAGGGATCGAAGGAGGATACGAAACGCTCGCAAAGAAGGTCGACGATGACGATATTCACCTTGTGAGGCTGAACGCTGTTGAGCAGCCAGTGCTCAACAACGAACTAGTCAGTCGAACGAAAGAAGTGATTACCGGTGAGGACGGGGGTACAGAGTACGGCGTAGTCATCGGTAGTACGCCAAGCCGTGTCCTGTATCTCGGAAATGAAGCGGACCGGGAAACACTACAGGTCCGAGTCCGGGACCATTTGAAGGAGATGCTCGTCGAGAGCTATTCGTTCTCTTGCAAACTGAACTGGAACTCCTTCGATTACGACATCCTCGCAGAGTTCGCTCTCGATCCGGAGCAAAAAGAGAAACTCATCGCTGAGGAGTTCAGAGAGCTCCTCGGCGCCGGGACGGCAGGCGTGGAAGGATTCGAACGGATCCCCGAAGAGTTCGACCAATACTTTGGGGTACTCGCAAAGGCGGTCTACATCGACGGTCAATCAGACTTCAGTGACCCTGATGTACAGGCAGCATATGATGATATTTACGAGGAGCAGGGTCCACAGAAGGTGAAGATCCACTTCATCGCTCACCTCGTACGGAAATTCGATGAATACCGAGAATTTCTCGAAGAGCTCGCGGCGGCGGTCCGTTCAGACCTCTATGCAGATCTGGAACCCGAGACGGACGCGATCGCGACGGCCATCGATCACTTCTTCGATGCGGCTGAATCGACATATCTCCCCTCGAAAGAGGAGATGTGCTTCCTCTGTGGTTCACCTGCCGAAACCCAGTATCAAAAAGGACTGTCCGCAATATACCGGACCCAGGAGTTCTCTCGACGGGTCCCACCGCACGAAAAGTACAAATCAATCTGTGAGGTGTGCAACCTCGAGTACGCGCTTCTCGCCGATCACTGTGATCGAGCGGGTGTAAACCTGAACGCGAGCGTCGGCGTCGCGTACTATTACTTCGATGAGTTCCTCGGTGATCTTCATCTGTTCGGTGGGGAGATGCTTGGTTTCGAGCAAGATGAAACACTAGATCTGGGAGACACAAGCGTTCAGAAGAACCTGACCTCCCCGCAGTACTACATCCAGCCGTTCCGTTTCGGGAGCCATCCGGCAATGGGTGAAAAGAACGAACGGATGGTCGTCGTCCGGCAACTGATGCAACGCGCACAGGATGTCGGGATGAAAGTCGTTCTCGGTCGACCGTTCGCGCAGTTCAACCCCACCGAGAAGGCGTTCGTCGATGAGGAAGCCATTCGAGAACAAGAGGTCCTCGGGCTCGATGAAGCGGCACGATTCGGTCCACTCCCGTCGTTCGTCGACCGGGAGGAAGGATCGGAGTCACACCTGCGCCGGGCGCTCGCGTTGCACAAGATCATCGCGACGGTCGGCTTCGAGTCCGGGATGAGTAATCCATACCTCCAGTTGGATCGAGACACGTTCCACTCGCTGAGCGATTTCGTCGTCCGGAACGTGGACGAGCCGTCACGACTCCGTGAACTGGAGTCGTACCTTGAGACATACCACCACCACCAATACATGGACATGCAAACCGTCGCCGAACGGGGGATCGACCTGTTCGGCAAACAGTTCGACAGCAAGTACAAGAAGACGAAAATCTTCCGCGAGGCGATAGACGCGTTCCTCAGCGGGAAAAGCCAGCGAATGACAGAGGAGGATCTCCTCGACTACGTCGAAGCGCAAGTGTACGCTGCAGCTGACAGGGAAGACTACGCCGGCTATGCCACACCTGAACAGGCTGAAGCGTTCGTGAACGCGCTCCGAGCGTATCTCGAGGAGAACAACCTGTACACGCTCAAGAAGCTTTCCGACTGGGAGAACGCTCTCGTCAACTCGTATCTGTACGCCTTCGAGCAGGTGGTGTACGACTACGAGCCAAACGAGACAGAAGTAACCGAACAGTCTGCCGACTGATCACCCCCTCACAAAACCAATGACACTCACGTACCCTGAAACCGGCCTCGTCGACTCGTTCGAGATCTACCGCACGCAGAAGCCGAGCATTACGCTCGTCGTCAAACGGGAAATCACCGAACCGACCCTCTTTCGCAACTCCAGCAACGACCGTGCCGAGACGCAGGAGTTCGGTGACCGACTACACGCACAGGTTAACGGCGAGAAATTCACCAGCAAAGAACGACTAACTGGACTTGACCTGCTTCGGGGACTCGACGGCGATCTCGTGGACGAGGCGTATACGTACAACGAACCGGCTGACCTTTTAGAATCGGTGAACGTCGGCACACTCACGTACGGCCTCGCCGGTACCGGAGATCAGGATTTCGCGATCAAGTCGCGGGTTATTGAGGGCTACACCTACACGACCGACGAGTACGACCTGATGAACAAGGAGACCCGGAACGCGGTGTATGAGTCCGGGACGATGCGTAACGAAGAGGGCGAACAGTCCGAAGCCCTGTTCGATTATGTGAAGGTACAGCCAGGAAACTCACTCGTACATTTCATCACGTTGGAAGCAGCGACAGGCCCGATGCTGCTGTACACACTTCACAACCTTTTGAATACTGGTCGATACGGAGCCCGAGAGACGCGAACGGGACGGAACGTCCGCAACTCTGTGCTCGGCATCGTACTCGGCGAGCATGACACTTCGCTGTCGACCGGCGAGCTTCTGATGGAGTACCACAACGAGGACGACGATCTGAGCGACAGTATCGGCACGTATATTGAGGACGTGCGCCGCTCCGATTGGGAAGTGTACGGCGAGATTGAAGGGGCCGAGTCGTTCCCGGACTGGTACGAACGGATGCAGGCAGTTGCCTCCCGTGAGGCGGACGATGCCGACGAGGTGCTTGCCGCTGAGTTCCGTGACCTTACTGACGCTGCGATGACCGTCTTCGGGGAGGATGATTGAGCAGACCTACGAAGCTCGCCTGTATGCCCCTCTGTTCTATTCGAGCGCTGAGGGGCGCTCGATCCGGACGGAGCCGATGCTATCGGCTACTGCGCTCATGCACGCCCTCGGCTATCGCTACTTCGGGCTTGAAAAGCGGTATGCGCTCACAGGGTCGGAAGCGACCGAGCCGTCGTACGACCACCTCCGAGACCTCCCTGTATTTGTGACCGACATGCGGCCTCTCGCTGTGGACGCAAGTGAGCGAACCTTCCGGAGCACTGACTACCGGTCGGAACGACACTTCACGACCAATGATCCAGAGGTTGCAAAGCGAGTAACCGGGAAGAAGTCCGTACCCGAGATCCTCGAACGTTCAGGCGCTGCATGGCAGACAATCCGGAACTATCAGGGGCTCGCACCGGGATCAACGTTCGAATTCACGGTCTGGAGCGCAAGGCCCCTCCCCCACCAGCCCGCCTTCCGAATGGGGATCAAACAGACCGGGGAGTTCCGTGCGCAGAAAACTAGCCTCGATCAGTTGGTGCTGAACAAGTATCTGCTAAGCGAGGTGTACGACGTTCCAAGCGACCGACTCACCGAGCTGTTGGAACGGAGTGAGTCGTTCCGCCGGGGGAACGACCCACGACTCCAACATTTCGTCGGTGCGGATCCGGAGTACGTTCGTGAACAGATCCTACCGGAGGTATTGCCAGAGGGGGCGAGATGATCGTTGAGGGCGCTTCGCTGGCAACAGAACCGGCGAGTGAAGGCTTCGAACGCCGTGGATTCGAGTATGCTCGCGCGTTCCAAAATCGGACGGCCGAGTGGGCTCGCGCCTCCGACTCTGAGCCTGTAGGTATCCTTCGAGCGCCGACTGGTGCCGGAAAAACTGCGACCTTCCATGAAGTGATCGAACAAAACGGGCTTACACTCGTCGTCTACCCAACGAACGCGCTACTCAACCAACAGGCAGAGCGGTTTGACAAGAAAGGCGTTGATATCGCACGGCTCAGCGCCGATTCGTTGTCTGGGCACGGGGACGAGCGGGTAGAAAACCTCCTCCAACTCACGGATCGCTTTGCTGGCCACGACATCGTCGTCACGAACCCGGACATCCTGCAGGCGATCATTCAAGACATGTATCGGGGAGCAACGAAACCGATGCAGTTCTTCGATAGATTCGATGCAGTGATCTACGACGAATTTCACTTCTACGGGGACCTCGCTGCAAGCGGACTTCTGCTTCAGATTCAGATTTTCCTCGATCGGCGTCCTAGAATGGACGTACTCCTTGCGTCGGCAACCCCGGATGAATCGTTCGTCTCGTTCATCGACGAGGAACTCTCTGTTCCGACCCGGGACCTCTCTGTGAAATATGACGACGATGGTGACAGATTCCGACAGGACGTTACCGTCACCCGTCATGAGGAAGCTGCGATAAATGACCACCGGGAGGCGGTCGCAACACGTCTCCGAGAACTCATTACTGAGGCGGAAGAGACGTCGGAACCTCAGGTCGCGCTTGTATTCAATAGCGTCGCTGCAAGCAACGACTTTCACACGTACTTGCAAGTGGAGTTCCCGGATGTTTTCGAACACACTGCGAAAGATAACGGGTTCGACACAAACGACCCGGACGCTCAGCTGGAGGACGAGACGTTCTTCATCCTAAACACAACAAGCAAGGGAGAAGTCGGCCTCAATTACGACATCCGGACACTGTTCATGGAGACACCGGCAACCCCGAGTTCGTTTATCCAGCGGTTCGGACGCGCGGGCCGCCAGCACGAGGCGGTAGTGCATGTATATGGGTTGAAGCAGATGTCGTGGCCGGATCGACTCGACTACCCGTCGTTCGTTGAGACGATCTATGAGGGGCTTGGGAGAGGACGAAGTACTGCACAGGATCACGCGGTGCTACGAGCGCTCGTTGGGCTTCGAGCGGCATACGCAATCCACACTCGAATGAAGGGTTCGGAGTGGTTCAACGAAGAGCTCAGAGAAGACTTCGAATCCGTCACGGAGTATGACAAGTGGGCGGCGTTCGTTCGGAGCGTGACGAGTGCGGTCGACGGCGTCGGTGAGTTCGGCCATCCGATCACGAACAACAGTGTGACTCACAAGCTCCTCGGATTCACTGAACACTGCTTCGAGGCGTTTCGGGGCCTCCGCGGCCGTTCGTTGCCGGTTAACGTTCGCTACCCAAGAGGGGATCGACACGCATTAACCACGTATGACCTACTCACGACACTCCGCTATTACGATATCGACGAGATAGCAAACGACGAGACGATCGTCGTTTCGCGTCGTGAGAATGGTCAACCAGTCATGATTTCGGCGCGATTCCCAGGGTACGAAAACCGTCCGCTCGACTACAGTGGGCCGAATCGCGAAATCAGAGAAACGTTCGAATCGTGGATCCGCCCAGAAATCGCCGAATCATCCCTTGAAGATGCAGATATTGACGATGGTTTGATGAATCGCTTTTACGAAGTCGTCGACTTACCAGAGGTCGTCCAGCCGGTGGAAATCCGTCACGGTCAGCACAAAATCTACGTCGATTCCGACGGTGGTGGCCCACCGTCAGTTAGGGTAGAGCGTCGACGGATATGACCGACGAACTACTCAATGTCTCCGATCTGAATCAGTTCGTGTACTGTCCCCGGCGATACTGGTATCTCCGCTTCTTCGATACACAGGGGCGAAACTACGAACGAACCGAGGGACAATTGATGCACGATTCACAATCTACCCGGGGTGGGTGGCTGAACGAACTCTACCTTGAGGACGAAGACCTCGGGTTGAAAGGAAAGATCGACGTGCTTGAACTGAACGGCAAGCCGATTCCGATTGAGCGCAAGCGTGCCCAAAGCGGCGACTACTACAAGAGCGATGAGCTTCAACTGGCCGGCTACTGTCTGCTGCTGGAAGCGCATCTCAACGAACCGGTCAGAGAAGGAGCGATCTATCTCTATGAGACAGACCAGCGGATGCACATCAGGATCACCGATGAGCTGCGGGAAGCAGTGAGGGAGCGGATAGCCGCGATGCGAGCAATGGACGCGGATGAGGTCCCACCGATCACGGAGAACCCACGGAAGTGCGAGGGATGTTCGACTCGTTCATACTGCATGCCCCAAGAGACACTCATCCTCGAACCCGACCGAGTACCAAGCGAGGAATGGGAGGCCGAACTATGAAAGCCAGCGATGGAATGTTCCTCGACTCGGTCGTGTACGTCACGACTCAAGGAACACAGGTCCGCGTCGATGGCGGCCAGATCGTCGTCCACGATGTCGACGGCGACGAAGGTGATCTCGGGACGTTCCCGACGGCGAAAGTCGAAACGATCAACGTCTTCGGGGGCGTGAATTTCTCGACGCCATTCGTTGCTGAAGCGAACGAACACGGAATCGTGCTGAACTATTTCACCCAGCGCGGGAAGTATCGCGGGAGTTTCGTTCCAGAACGGAACACGATCGCAGAGGTTCGCCGTGCCCAGTATGCGCTCGAGGACGCGGTCGAACTCGACATCGCAAAGGCGATGATCCGCGCGAAGATCCGAAACGCGCGGACGCTCCTCTCTCGGAAGGGTGTCACCGGTACGGACGTGCTCCGGGATCTAAGTGAACGCGTCGGTCACGCCGACTCGAAGGACGACCTCAGAGGGATCGAGGGCGAGGCTGCCGAGCGGTATTTCGCCCGACTCGACGAGACGCTCGTCGACGGGTGGACATTCGAAACGCGAAGCAAGCGTCCGCCGGAAGACCATATCAACTCGCTGCTGTCGCTGACGTACGTGATGATGAAAAACGAGGTACTCACGGGACTCCGGAGTTACAACCTCGATCCATTCCTCGGAGTGTTACACGCGGACCGGCACGGCCGACCGTCGCTGGCGCTTGACCTGCAGGAGGAGTTCCGTCCCCTGTTCTGTGACGCGTTCGTCACCCGGGTGGTGAACCGCGGGACGTTCACCCACGACGACTTCCGGGACGATAACCGGCTGCAGGACGATGCCTTCCGGACGTACCTCGACAAGTTCGACGACTACATGGAGGAGACGCTGACCCACCCCTATTTCGGATACGAGGTGACTCGTCGGAAGGCAATCCACCAGCAGTCGATCCTCCTCCGGAAAGCGATCACCGGTGAACTCGACGAGTATCACGCGCTGGAGGTGTCACGGTGAGACTCGCGGTCACCTACGATGTCAGCGACGACGCTAACCGGCGCCGGGTGTATCGGACGCTCGAACGATACGGCGCGTGGCGACAGTATAGCGTCTTCGAGGTGGATGTGACGAAGGCTGAGCGGGTAGAGTTAGAGGACGAACTGGCCGACCGGATCGACGAGAGCGACGGTGATCGAGTCCGGATCTACCGGCTGTGTGAGTCATGTCTTGACGACATCACGGACATCGGGTCGGAGCCACCGGATGAGCAGTCAAACGTGATCTGAGATCGGGCTTCGTGGACCTTTTTGTCGTCTGTGTACGGTGGGGGTCCACGAAGATCGACTGCCGAATTGCCGGTTGAGCACAAACTATAGAATCTTTCCGGCGTATATTACCCCCTGTCGCGACGAGGGACAAACCCACTCAGGGATTGAAACTGTACCACCGCCGCGGCGAGACGAAGATCACGCCCGTCGCGACGAGGGACAAACCCACTCAGGGATTGAAACTCGCTGTCGACGGGCTCAAAAACCCTCGACTTCGGCGTCGCGACGAGGGACAAACCCACTCAGGGATTGAAACACGTGGCGCGTGTCCGCTTCGAGGTTGCTCCGGTCGCGACGAGGGACAAACCCACTCAGGGATTGAAACACGTGGCGCGTGTCCGCTTCGAGGTTGCTCCGGTCGCGACGAGGGACAAACCCACTCAGGGATTGAAACACGTGGCGCGTGTCCGCTTCGAGGTTGCTCCGGTCGCGACGAGGGACAAACCCACTCAGGGATTGAAACTCTGAGGATGGAGTCTTTCATGTCATGGTTGAATGTCGCGACGAGGGACAAACCCACTCAGGGATTGAAACTCGTTCGTTTTGTGTCCACTCGAATATGTCCTTAATGTCGCGACGAGGGACAAACCCACTCAGGGATTGAAACTCGGTCTCGGTCATGCTCGCGTGCTCACGCTGCGTCGCGACGAGGGACAAACCCACTCAGGGATTGAAACGGCCACCCGGTCCCCAGGCCCCCCTACGGTAGTAGCGTCGCGACGAGGGACAAACCCACTCAGGGATTGAAACTTGTCGAGGTCGTCGATACGCGACACCTGTCGTGTCGCGACGAGGGACAAACCCACTCAGGGATTGAAACTTAGGAGAGGTTGTCGAAGACGCTCGGAAGGTAGCCGAGTCGCGACGAGGGAGAAACCCACTCAGGGATTGAAACGGGACGGCTATGAACTGCTCACTACCGTATCGTCCGGTCGCGACGAGGGAGAACCCACTCAGGGATTGAAACTGGGAGGAGCAACACCGCCGGCTCCGGCGTGAGGGCGGGTCGCGACGAGGGAGAAACCCACTCAGGGATTGAAACTCGTCGACCGTGTTCGAGACGTCCTCGCGAGTGGTCGCGACGAGGGAGAAACCCACTCAGGGATTGAAACGGTTCGCGTCCAGGTCGCTCGGGCCATCCGCTGTCGTCGCGACGAGGGAGAAACCCACTCAGGGATTGAAACCACCTAAGGGCGACCCAGACGGGGAAGACGTCGACCGTCGCGACGAGGGAGAAATCCACTGAGGGATTAAAACTTAGCGCTCGTCGAGGCGGACGACCGCGTCGGGGTATCGCGACGAGAGAGAAAATCCAGAACGACATTGAAACGGCTACGTCGAGCAGAACCCGCTCGCGCTCGCCGGTCGTGACGGGTGAAATGGGGTCTCCTGGTGTCAGCAGTAATCAAAGAACCACCCAGGAGATCTCCAGAAGATTAGTCGAGAGCTTCAACTGGAGGGTGGGCACAGAAAGAGATTATACAACAGTCATAGAGATAACAGGTGTGATATTCAGCGTCGACGAGGCCGAACAGGAACTCGAGGAGGTGAAGCCGAGAAACCTCGCTGAGCTCGATATCCTCGAGCGACGGGACCTCCAAGAGTGGGTGATCGAACAGCCGAGAATTCTCGGTGAAGACCTCCTCGTGATTACGGAGAATCGAGGAGAAAGCTCCGTGCTTTAGCGCGGGGATGAATCCGACAACAGAGACGCTAACCACGGGTTT